>NZ_JBLKBZ010000004.1:0-305937 GCF_047530935.1 Enterobacter sp. 03-F-07-AD-ECC
GAGACGGCTGAATATAGTTAACGAGATGAAAAAGCTGGGAAAAGAGTACAGTAATATGGTCATGGTGGCATGACCATATTACTGGGGATCCCTCAGCCCTGTGGGAGAGGGTTAGGGTGAGGGCACCAGACCGCACCATCCCCTAAACCGCACAATCCATCACCCAACAATCCCCCATCCTTCACAATCATTGGTTATTATTGTTTCCGGAAAAATAATCACTTAACTAATGATTTCTGAAACCCATGACAAAAACATCTCAGGGGCTTAGCCCCGCGCTTATTCTTTTAATGTCCGTGGCAACGGGTCTGGCGGTCGCCAGTAACTACTACGCTCAACCTCTGCTCGATACCATCGCCCGGGCGTTTAACCTTTCTGCCAGCTCGGCAGGCTTTATTGTCACCGCCGCGCAGCTCGGCTATGCCGCCGGGTTGCTGTTCCTGGTGCCGCTCGGCGACATGTTTGAGCGCCGGATGCTGATTGTCTCCATGACCCTGCTGGCCGCAGGCGGCATGCTGATCACCGCCAGCAGCCACTCTTTAACAATGATGATTATCGGCACCGCGCTGACGGGTCTGTTCTCCGTGGTGGCGCAAATTCTGGTTCCACTGGCCGCCACCCTCGCCGCACCGGAAAAGCGCGGCAAAGTGGTGGGCACTATCATGAGCGGCCTGCTGCTGGGGATACTGCTGGCACGTACCGTAGCAGGTCTGCTGGCCAGCCTTGGCGGCTGGCGTACCGTCTACTGGGTGGCAAGCGTGCTGATGGTGGTGATGGCGCTCGCGCTCTGGCGCGGCTTGCCGAAGGTGAAGCAGGAAAATCACCTGAACTATCCTCAGCTTCTGGCCTCCGTGTTCAGCCTCTTTACCCGGGATAAACTCCTGCGCACCCGCGCGCTGCTGGGATGTTTCACCTTCGCCAACTTCAGCATCCTATGGACGTCGATGGCCTTTCTGCTGGCTGCACCGCCATTTAACTATTCCGAAGGGGTGATTGGTCTGTTTGGTCTGGCCGGTGCGGCGGGGGCGCTCGGCGCGCGTCCGGCAGGCGGGCTGGCCGATAAGGGCAAATCTCACATGACCACCAGCGCGGGACTGGTGCTGCTTCTGCTCTCCTGGGCGGCCATCTGGTACGGTCATACCTCCGTGCTGGCGCTGATCGTCGGCATTCTGGTGCTCGACCTCACCGTACAGGGCGTGCATATCACTAACCAGACCGTGATTTACCGCGTGAAGCCAGACGCGCGAAACCGTCTTACTGCCGGGTACATGACCAGCTACTTCATCGGCGGTGCTGCGGGCTCGTTAATTTCCGCCTCGGCGTGGCAGCATGGCGGGTGGACAGGCGTGTGCGCGACAGGGGCCGTTGTCGCCGCGCTAAACCTGGTAGTATGGTGGCGTGGATACCATCGTCAGGAAGCCATTCACTAAGTTTTACATAGCTTTGGGCCTCTTAGGGTGTAAAGGGGCCCCTCACTCTGTTAATGTAAACGTAATCATTTATCCCAGAAATTTTAATGTGGGTGACATATTTTCAAACGGCATGAATAGTTCAGACCCCTGTCCTCACATCCTCTCTTCCGCGGGTTCATCCCTCTCTCTTTCTGTGCTCACCGGGTCACGGACTTACCCGGCGCTTTCTGATAGTGACATTAGTTTGGCGGATTTAACCGCACAAATAATTCATTTACATTATTTGTCACTGTCGTTACTATATCGGCTGTAATTAATGAGGTTATGCCCAAATGGATAGTTCGTTTACGCCCATTGAACAAATGCTTAAATTCCGCGCCAGTCGTCATGAAGACTTCCCGTATCAGGAAATCCTGCTGACCCGCCTGTGCATGCACATGCAGGGGAAACTGCTGGATAATCGTAATAAGATGCTGAAAGCTCAGGGGATTAACGAGACGTTATTTATGGCGTTGATTACGCTGGAGTCTCAGGAAAACCACAGTATTCAGCCGTCTGAGCTGAGCTGCGCGCTGGGTTCGTCCCGTACGAACGCCACCCGTATCGCTGATGAACTGGAAAAGCGCGGCTGGATTGAACGCCGTGAAAGCGATAACGACCGCCGTTGCCTGCATCTGCAACTGACCGACAAAGGTCACCAATTCCTGCGTGAGGTGCTGCCACCTCAGCACAACTGCCTGCACAAACTCTGGTCTGTCCTCAGCACAAGCGAGCGCGATCAGCTTGAGCACATCACTCGCAAGCTGCTCACCCGTCTGGATCAGATGGATGAAGATGGCGCCATCCTTGAGGCGCTGCGCTAACGCGACGACACGCTCGAACATCCAGATTTAATAAAAGAAAACTGACAGGCCAGCACGTGACACTGCTGGCCTTTCTGACAACAGGTCGGCTCAGCCGATGTGAAAATAAGAAGATCGTGGAGAACAACAATGAGCGCAAATGCGGAGAACACAACCCCGCAGCAACCGGCCAACAAGAAAGGCAAACGTAAGAGCGCCCTTCTTCTGTTGACCTTGCTCTTTATCATTATTGCCGTGGCATATGGGATCTATTGGTTTTTAGTCTTGCGTCATGCAGAAGAGACAGACGACGCATACGTGGCAGGGAATCAGGTACAAATTATGGCGCAGGTGTCGGGCAGCGTGACGAAAGTCTGGGCTGACAATACCGACTTTGTGCAAAAAGGGGATGTGCTGGTCACGCTGGATCCGACCGACGCTCAACAGGCGTTTGAAAAAGCACAGACCGCGCTGGCCTCCAGCGTGCGTCAGACCCGTCAGCTGATGATCAACAGTAAGCAGCTGCAGGCCAACATCGACGTGCAGAAAACCGCACTCGCCCAGGCGCAGAGCGATTTGAACCGTCGCGTGCCGCTCGGCACCGCCAATCTGATTGGCCGTGAAGAGCTGCAGCACGCCCGCGATGCCGTTGCCAGCGCCCAGGCGCAGCTGGATGTGGCTATTCAGCAGTACAACGCTAACCAGGCGATGATTCTCGGTACCAGCCTTGAAAACCAGCCTGCGGTACAACAGGCGGCGACCGAAGTGCGTAACGCGTGGCTTGCCCTGCAGCGTACCAAAATCGTCAGCCCGATGACCGGCTACGTCTCCCGTCGTTCCGTACAGCCAGGCGCGCAGATCAGCCCAACCACGCCGCTGATGGCGGTCGTGCCGGCGGACAATCTGTGGGTTGATGCTAACTTCAAAGAGACGCAGCTTGCCCATATGCGTATCGGCCAGACCGCAACTGTTATCAGCGACATTTACGGCGACGACGTGAAGTACACCGGTAAAGTGGTGGGTCTGGATATGGGTACCGGCAGCGCCTTCTCGCTGCTGCCTGCGCAAAACGCCACCGGTAACTGGATCAAAGTGGTGCAACGTCTGCCCGTGCGTATCGAGCTTGATCCTAAACAGCTGGCAGACCATCCGCTGCGTATTGGCCTCTCCACGCTGGTGACGGTGGATACCGCTAACCGCGACGGCCAGATCCTGGCAAGCCAGGTACGCAGCACCCCGGCTTATGAAAGTAACGCCCGTGAAATTAGCCTCGATCCGGTCAACAAGCTGATCGATGACATCGTGAAGGCAAACGCCGGTTAATCCGAAGGTGAGCGTTATGCAACAGCAAAAGCCGCAAAAACCGCTGGAAGGCGCGCAGCTGGTCATTATGACCATTGCGCTGTCGCTGGCGACATTCATGCAGGTGCTGGACTCCACCATCGCAAACGTGGCAATCCCGACGATCGCCGGGAACCTTGGCTCGTCATTGAGCCAGGGAACCTGGGTCATTACCTCGTTCGGGGTGGCAAACGCCATCTCCATTCCGATTACCGGCTGGCTGGCGAAGCGCGTCGGTGAGGTGAAGTTGTTCCTGTGGTCAACGGTGGCGTTTGTGCTGGCCTCCTGGGCGTGCGGGATGTCCAGCAGCCTGACGATGCTGATTTTCTTCCGCGTCATCCAGGGGATTGTCGCCGGGCCGCTGATCCCCCTTTCGCAAAGTTTGCTGCTGAGTAACTACCCGCCTGCAAAACGCTCCGTCGCGCTGGCGCTGTGGTCAATGACCGTGATCGTCGCGCCTATCTGCGGACCGATTCTCGGCGGGTACATCAGCGATAACTACCACTGGGGCTGGATCTTCTTCATCAACGTTCCGATTGGAGCGGTTGTGGTTCTGATGACGCTGCAATCCTTGCGCGGTCGTGAGACCCGTACCGAACAGCGGCGAATCGACAGCATTGGTCTGGCGCTGCTGATCCTCGGTATCGGCAGTCTGCAGATCATGCTCGACCGGGGTAAGGAGCTGGACTGGTTCAACTCGCAGGAGATCATCATCCTGACCATTGTCGCGGTGGTGTCGCTGAGCTTCCTGATTGTCTGGGAGCTGACAGACGACAACCCGATAGTCGATCTCTCGCTGTTTAAGTCGCGAAATTTCACCATCGGCTGTCTGTGTATCAGCCTCGCCTATATGCTCTACTTCGGCGCGATTGTTCTGCTGCCGCAGCTGCTGCAGGAGGTGTATGGCTATACCGCGACCTGGGCGGGTCTGGCCTCTGCGCCTGTTGGGGTGATCCCGGTGCTGCTGTCGCCAATCATTGGCCGCTTTGCCCATAAGCTCGACATGCGCAGGCTGGTGACCTTCAGCTTCATTATGTATGCGGTGTGCTTCTACTGGCGCGCGTATACCTTTGAACCGGGGATGGACTTTGGCGCCTCTGCGTGGCCGCAGTTTATTCAGGGCTTCGCGGTAGCGTGCTTCTTTATGCCGCTGACCACCATCACGCTGTCTGGCTTACCGCCTGAGCGTCTGGCGGCCGCGTCGAGCCTGTCGAACTTTACCCGTACATTAGCGGGCTCCATCGGGACATCGATCACCACCACGCTGTGGACAAACCGGGAATCGATGCACCATGCGCAGCTGACCGAAGCGGTAAATCCGTACAACCCGAATGCGCAGCAGATGTATAGCCAGCTTCAGGGGATGGGCATGACGGAACAGCAGGCGTCCGGCTGGATTGCCCAGCAGATCACCAACCAGGGGCTGATTATCTCGGCTAACGAGATTTTCTGGATATCCGCGGGGATCTTCATCGTCCTGCTGGGGCTGGTGTGGTTTGCCAGACCGCCGTTTGGTGCCGGCGGTGGAGGGGGTGGCGCGCACTAGTCCTCTGCGTGAAATGCCCGGTGGCGCTTCGCTTACCGGGCCTACGATATGTGCACATCCGGCAGAACCCGCGCTGTTGTCCAAAACGCGACAGCAATTGTCACATCCGATAAAGCAGCGCTCCTGAAATCGATTCACGATAGTGAAAAGACAACAGGAGCGCATCATGCTGAACACACCCGCCGACAAGTACCAGCCTTATCCCGTTATTTCTCTTCCCGACCGTCGCTGGCCTGAGCAACGCATCACCCATGCCCCGCGCTGGCTCTCAACCGATTTACGAGATGGCAACCAGGCCCTGGCCGAACCCATGGACAGCACGCGCAAGCTGCAGTTCTGGGATCTGCTGTTAAGCTGCGGGTTTAAAGAGATTGAAGTTGCCTTTCCTTCTGCCTCGCAGACGGATTTCAACTTTGTTCGCCAGTTGATTGAAGAGAATCGCATCCCGGATGACGTCACAATTCAGGTGTTAACCCAGGCACGAGAAGACCTGATCGTCCGCACCTTCGAATCGTTACGTGGCGCGAAACAGGCCACCGTCCATCTGTATAACGCCACCGCCCCGCTGTTTCGCCGCCTGGTGTTCGGCCTGGAGAAAGCGCAAATCGTTGAGCTGGCAACACGCTCCACGCGGCTTATCCGCACGCTGTGCGAAGAGAACCCGGAGACGCGCTGGCAGTACGAATACTCCCCGGAGACCTTCTGCTTTACCGAGCCGGAGTTTGCGCTGGAGATTTGTGAAGCGGTGGCGGAGATCTGGCAGCCCTGCGCCGAACGGCCCATGGTGATCAACTTACCGGCCACCGTGGAGGTCAGCACGCCAAACGTGTATGCCGATCAGATCGAGTATTTCTGCCGCCACTTTAGCCGTCGCACCGATGTTTGCATCAGCGTTCACCCGCATAATGACCGCGGCACCGGCGTGGCCAGCGCAGAGCTGGCGGTGATGGCGGGTGCGGACCGGGTGGAAGGCTGTCTGTTTGGCAACGGCGAACGCACGGGTAACGTCTGCCTGGTAACGCTGGCGATGAATCTCTACAGCCAGGGGATCAGCCCGAATCTCAACTTTAGCGATATGAACCGGGTGGTAGAAGTGGTGGAAGCCTGCAACCAGCTTCCGGTACACCCGCGCCATCCGTGGGCGGGACGGCTGGCCTATACCGCCTTCTCGGGCTCGCATCAGGACGCCATTAAAAAAGGCTTTGATGCCCGCAAACCGGGCGAGCGCTGGGTGATGCCGTATCTGCCCGTCGATCCGCAGGATATCGGCTGCACGTATGAAGCGGTGATTAGGGTTAACAGCCAGTCCGGGAAAAGCGGCAGCGCCTGGCTCATCGAGCAGAATCATGGTCTGAAGTTGCCCCGCGCGTTGCAGCAGGATTTTAGCCAGCATGTGCAGCAGGAGACCGATCGCCATGGTAAAGAGATGACGCAGCACGCCCTGTGGCAGCTGTTTCGCAGCCGCTACGGGCTGGTCGCAGACCCACACTTTGCCCTGCAATCTTATCGCAGCGACAGTCAGCAGGACGGTCAGTTACGTTTGACGGCAAGCGTCGTGACGCAGGGCGCAACGCGCCAGCTTGAAGGCCAGGGCAACGGGCTATTATCCGCGGCAGCCAGTGGGTTAAGCCGCTGGCTCAACACCCCGTTTGTGATTAAAGACTACCACGAACATACGCTGGGGGAGCGCAGCGACAGCCGCTCGGTGGCTTACATCCGCTGCCTGTTCCAGGACGGCAGCAGCCGTTGGGGAGTGGGCATTGACAGTGACGTGGCGCGCGCCTCGCTCCAGGCGCTGTTTAATGCGGTGAGCTGTCTTTGAAGTAATCGCTGGGTGATGTCCCCATCACCCGGCGAAACATCGCGGTAAAGGCGCTGTGGCTACCGTAGCCCAGATCCAGCGCTACGCGTAGCACGGGCTGCCCCTGAGCCAGCCGTTGCAACGCCTCCAGCAGGCGCGCCCTTCTCAACCACTCCGCGTAGCGTAAACCGGTCTGCTGTTGAAAATGACGGTTCAGTGTGCGCTCGCTCATGCCTGCGCAGCTCGCCGCCTCAGTACTGCTCCAGCTTTCACCGGGTGCCTGGCGGATCCGCTGGCAAAGCTGGCGTAACGGCTCGCTTTCCGGCTCCGGCAGATGAAACGGCAGCACTGGCATCAAACGGATCTCATCCAGAATCAGCTCATACACCCGCTCGTCGCGGCTCCCCGGCGAGTAAGACTCATCAAGCAGCAGGGAAGCGAGGATCAGTTCGCGTAACAGCGACGAGATCTGCACGATCTGGCAGGTTGCAGGGAGATCGGCCCGCGCCAGCGGATCGATAAACAGCGTACGCGCCGCCACGTTGCCGGTGATGCGAAGCGAGTGTTGCGTTCCTGCTGGCAACCAGACGCCACGGCCCGGCGGAACAACCCAACAGCCCGATGCGGTATCCACTCTTACCACCCCGCTCAGGGTGTGCAGCAGCTGGGCACAGTCGTGCTGGTGCCACGGCTCGCTGTCACCATGAACGTAATCATGGGCAAACGGAACGAGGGGACGATGGGTAAAGGAGAAGGTAGACGTTGTGGTCATGGGTTAAACAACCCTCACCCTACCCTCTCCCGGTGGGAGAGGGAAAAGGTGCACTAGATGTGCAGTTCCTGCAGTTTTTCTTTTGGCAGGGCCAGCTCTTCGTTGCTGTTGACGCGAACATCACGCTCGATGATGTGACGCGCGATCTCCTGGGCTTCTTCCAGAGAGTGCATCTGGTATGTGCCGCACTGGTAGACGTTCAGCTCGGGGATCTGGTTCTGCTCTTTTACCTTCAGCACGTCCTGCATGGCCGCTTTCCAGGCATCAGCAACACGCTTCTCTTCAGGCTGGCCGATCAGGCTCATGTAAAAACCGGTACGGCAGCCCATCGGAGAAATATCGATAATCTCCACGCCGTTACCGTTCAGGTGGTCACGCATAAAACCAGCAAACAGGTGTTCCAGCGTATGAATGCCTTTCTCCGGCATCACTTCTTTATTCGGCACGCAGAAGCGCAGATCGAAAACGGTGATCGTGTCGCCGTGCGGGGTGTTCATGGTCTTCGCCACGCGGACTGCAGGTGCTTCCATACGGGTATGGTCGACAGTAAAGCTATCTAATAACGGCATACGTCACCTCCGATAGTGATTTTTTTTAAAATAAACTGAACTCTTCTACAGAATGCACGTCTGAGTATATGAAAGACGCGCATTTGTTATCATCATCCCTGAATTCAGAGATGTATATTTTGGCCACAGCGATGTGGCCTTTTTCTTTTCTGCTTAAGCCTGCTTAGCCAGAAACGCCTCGAACGACTCCGTATCCGCCGCTTCGACCTCTTTCTGACGTACGACAGACGCATCGCGCTCCGCCGCAAAATCCGCTTCGCTCAGGATCTCTAATGGCTCCTGCATCAGCATTTCACGGTACTCCGCGGAGAGGGCACGCCCTGTTCCGCCGATGCCCTGATCAATCATAGAACGCAGAATACGCGCCGAGAATGTCAGTTCCGGGTTATCAAAGCATTCCACTAACTGGTCGCAGACCTGTTGATACGCTTCGCCACCGTAAAGGCTGTCCATTGTCTGGGCAACGCGCTTCAGGTCGCGGAACAGATCTTTACCCACTTTCGGCAGCGGGAACTGCGCAGTTTCACAGCCGATACCCAACGTCAGGCCCGGTTTGCGTCCTTCCAGGATCACGCGGTTCCAGTTAGTGCGGGTACAGAGCAGTTCGTCTGAACTCATTTCCGGCGCATCGGCCAGCACACACCAGACCATAAACAGATCCAGGAAGCGAACCTGCTGCTCATCAACACCGACCGGTGAGAACGGGTTGATATCCAGAGAGCGCACTTCAATGTATTCGATCCCGCCGCGCTGCAACGCATCCGACGGGGTTTCACCGCTGCGCGTCACGCGCTTCGGACGAATCGGTGCGTACAGTTCGTTTTCAATCTGCAGCACATTGCTGTTGATTTGCAGACGTTTGCCGTCTTTTTCGAGGCCGATTTTCTCGTACTCTTCCGACGGGGTTTTGATCGCCCGCTTCAATCCTGCCACATATTCGTGCAATTCGTTAAACGTAATACCGAGATTGCTTTGCGATTTATTGGTATAGCCAAGGTCGCTCAGACGCAGCGAGGTGGCATACGGCAGGTAGTACATTCCGCACGCGGTCTTCTCGAACGGCAGCGTCGTCGGTTTCCCCTGCAGGAACGAGGAGCATATAGCCGGAGACGCACCAAACAGGTAAGGAATAACCCAGCCAAAACGGTAATAGTTGCGGATCAGGCGGAAATAACCCGCGGAGATCGCGTCCTTATCCGTTTCACCGCATTTCGCCTGCCAGAAAGCCATCGGCAAAGAGAAGTTGTAATGTACGCCTGAGATCGTCTGCATCAACGCGCCGTAGCGGTTTTTCAGACCCTCGCGATACAGCGTTTTCAGTCGACCGATATTCGACGTGCCGTATTGCGCCAGTTCAATCTCCTGCCCCTGCTCGATATAGCAGGGCATGCTGAGCGGCCACATACGCTCATCGCCCATATTTCGGGCGGTGTAGCGATGGATGTCGCGCAATATCGTCAGCATATGATCAATATCACCGTCCACCGGAGTGATAAATTCCAGCAGTGCTTCAGCGAAATCGGTAGTGATCCATTTATGTGTCAGCGCCGAGCCTAACGTCTTCGGGTGACCCGTCGTCGCTAAGCTGCCATCCGCGTTTACGCGCAGCGTTTCACGCTCAAGGCCACGCTGAATACCCTTCAGTGCCTGAGGGTGGTTTTCCAGCCAGGCCAGCGCCTGTGATACGTCCGGGATCAAATTGACCTCCCGCCTGTCAAAGTAATGTTACTCAGCATAATTGTAATGGTTGACGATTGAAGGTCGCGTATTCATTCCACCAATTAGTGCCACCACGTCATACCCTGTAGTGTTGCCCACGCCACAAGAACATAGCGCAACGCCTTGCCAAGGCACAAAAAAAAGAGCACCGGCCCCCAGGAGATGCGCATCCATCCCGCCAGCAGACACAGTAAATCGCCTATTACAGGCATCCAGCTTAATAACAGCGTGGCAGCGCCATAGCGTTTTAGCCAGCCGACTGCCTTTTCCTGCCAGCGCGATTTTTCACGCAGCGGAAAGAAACGCCCAAGAATAACGTTAGTCAGCCCTCCAAGGCTATTACCCATTGTTGCTATTAACACAAGCAACCAGGGCTGACTCACGCCAGACAACAGCATCGCCACCAGCACCACTTCCGAATTACCCGGTAAGAGCGTAGCACTTAAAAAACTGCTGGCGAATAATGATAAAAGTGACAGCGCGTCACTCACAGTAAGCGAACATCCACCGCATCCATTCCGGCAGCACGCGCGGCCTGCATGCCAAAGTCGGCATCTTCAAAGACAACGCATTTTGCCGCCGGCACACCCATTCGTTCTGCGCAAAGCAGGAAGGTGTCCGGTGCGGGTTTGTGATTTTTAACATGGTCGGCGGCAACCACCGCAGAAAAATAGTGGCGCAGGCCAAGATGGTTGAGCAGCGCTTCGGCGATGGTGCTTTCGCTGCCCGTGCCGACCGACATCGGGCGACGTCCGTGCCACTCTTTTACCACGTCAATAAGCGGCAGAGGACGCACGGTATCCAGCAGGATAGCTTTGACTGCATCGGTTTTTTCACGCGCGAGCTGGTGCGGATCGAGATCGGCCTGATTAAGTTCAATCACGGCCTGTGCGATACGCCAGGTAGGAGATCCGTTGAGGGCAATCATCGCCTGGAGATCGAAGCGCATACCGTAACGTCCAAGAACGTCCGTCCAGGCCTGGCGATGCGTGGGTTCGGTATCCAGAAGCGTGCCATCCATATCGAAGATCAAACCGTCATACTGTGCGTACATCGTGCTCTCGCTAACCGATTAACAAAGGGTTACTTTATCGTAAACGGGCGTTTTTGTCGCTGACAGAGAGTGTGATTGCTGACGGAACGTCGAAGGAATAAACAAACCAGGAGAAGATGGTGCATCCGGGAGGATTCGAACCTCCGACCGCTCGGTTCGTAGCCGAGTACTCTATCCAGCTGAGCTACGGATGCATCGGGATTTACTGCTATTGCTGCTGAAACTTGGTGTCACTTCAAAAGCAACACAAAGTAATAGATGGTGCATCCGGGAGGATTCGAACCTCCGACCGCTCGGTTCGTAGCCGAGTACTCTATCCAGCTGAGCTACGGATGCATCAGGGTACTGCTTTCAGAAATAGTAAATGGTGCATCCGGGAGGATTCGAACCTCCGACCGCTCGGTTCGTAGCCGAGTACTCTATCCAGCTGAGCTACGGATGCATCGGGATTTACTACTGTACTGCTCGATGTTCATATCACTTCTAAAGCAATATGAAGTAATAGATGGTGCATCCGGGAGGATTCGAACCTCCGACCGCTCGGTTCGTAGCCGAGTACTCTATCCAGCTGAGCTACGGATGCAAAATGGCGGTGAGGCGGGGATTCGAACCCCGGATGCAGCTTTTGACCGCATACTCCCTTAGCAGGGGAGCGCCTTCAGCCTCTCGGCCACCTCACCACACAACGCCTCTTTCGAGTGCTTCGAGCCACTCGTTAAGAGCTTCTCGTCGCTGCGTGGCGCATATATTACTTTCTGGGACTTATAAGTCAAACAATTTTCCAAAAGCTTTTATCGTTTGCACAAATCACAGGCAATTCGCATGTAAAAGCCGCAAAGAGAGTGTTTTATAAGCGGATTTTGCAGGCATCCTCACAGAAATCTATGAAGAGAAGCGTGTGGTTTGGACGAGATAAGCTGGCGAGAGTGGTTAAAAACAGAGCGATTGAAATCGAACGGTAACTTTAAGCAGGAAAAATAACAGGAGGGGTTGCGTCTCGCCCGACAGCGAGACGCGACAATATCAGTAACTGGACTGCTGGGATTTTTCAGCCTGGATACGCTGGTAGATCTCTTCACGGTGGACAGATACTTCTTTAGGAGCGTTAACACCAATACGTACCTGGTTACCCTTTACCCCTAAAACTGTCACGGTGACCTCATCCCCAATCATGAGGGTCTCACCAACTCGACGAGTCAGAATCAGCATTCTTTGCTCCTTGAAAGATTAAAAGAGTCGGGTCTCTTGTATCCCGGCATTATCCATCATATAACGCCAAAAAGTAAGCGATGACAAACACGTAAAGTGTAAGCAGTCACGGCATCACATTCTGTTAAACGTAAGTTTAGCCGATATACACAAACTCAACCTGACTTTATCGTTATCGATAGTGCAGTGAACAAGACGCCATAACGTTACCGCTATGGCGTCTGTTTGTGCTTTGTAGTTATTACAGTTTCGCGCTTACCCAGCTTTCAACGCTGGCCAATGCCGCAGGAAGTGCCGCCGCATCCGTACCACCGGCTTGCGCCATGTCCGGACGACCGCCACCTTTGCCACCCACCTGCTGGGCAACCATGCCAATCAGTTCCCCTGCTTTAACGCGGTCGGTCACATCCTTAGAGACGCCCGCAATCAGAGAAACCTTACCTTCTGCTACCGTCGCCAGTACGATAACCGTCGAACCAAGCTGGTTCTTGAGATCGTCGACCATGGTACGCAGCATCTTAGGCTCTACACCTGCCAGATCGCTGACAAGCAGTTTGACGCCCTTAATGTCTACAGCCTTGCTGGAGAGGTTTGCACTCTCCTGCGCCGCAGCCTGCTCTTTCAGCTGCTGCAGCTCTTTTTCCAGCTGGCGAGTACGATCCAGCGCAACACGCACTTTCTCGCCCAGATTCTGGGTATCGCCTTTCAACAGCTGCGCGATATCGTGCAACTGGTCGCTCTGCGCATGCAGGCTGGCAATCGCGCCTTCACCGGTCACCGCTTCAATACGACGCACACCTGCCGCCGTACCTGATTCAGAAACGATGCGGAACAGACCGATATCACCCGTACGCGATGCGTGTGTACCACCGCACAGCTCGGTAGAGAAGTCGCCCATGCTCAATACGCGAACACGGTCGTCATATTTCTCACCAAACAGGGCCATCGCACCTTTTTTCTTCGCCGCGTCGAGATCCATAATGTGGGTTTCGATTGGCAGGTTACGACGGATTTGCGCGTTCACCAGATCTTCCACCGCACGGATCTCAGACGGTTTCATCGCTTCAAAATGCGAGAAGTCGAAACGCAGCACTTTGTCGTTAACCAGAGAACCTTTCTGTGCAACATGCGTTCCCAGAACCTCACGCAGTGCAGCGTGCATCAGGTGCGTTGCCGAGTGGTTGAGACGGATGCGTGCGCGGCGCGCTTCGTCAACATTAGCCTGAACGCCCTCGCCCACTTTCAGGGAGCCTGAAACCAGTTTACCCAGATGACCAATCGCCTGGCCGTATTTCTGAGTGTCGCTCACGCTGAAGCTGAAACCGTTGCCTTTCAGTTCGCCTTTATCGCCAACCTGACCACCGGATTCCGCATAGAACGGGGTTTTATCCAGAATGACAACTGCATCCTGACCTGCACTGATACTGTCTACGGCTTTGCCGTCAACAAACAGGGCGGTCACTTTGCCAGTCAGTTCCAGCGCTTCATAACCTTTGAATTCAGACGCGCTGTCCACGCGGATCATCGCGTTGTAGTCTGCGCCAAAACCGCTGGACTCACGCGCACGACGACGCTGCTCTTCCATCGCCGCTTCGAAGCCTGCTTCGTCCACTTTGATGTTGCGCTCACGGCAAACGTCCGCCGTCAGGTCAACCGGGAAGCCGTAAGTGTCGTACAGGCGGAAGGCGGTTTCGCCATCCAGCGTGTCGCCCTTAAGCTTAGCGAGTTCTTCATCCAGCAGCGCCAGACCACGCTCCAGCGTACGGGCAAACTGCTCTTCTTCAGTCTTCAGAACTTGCTCAACCTGCGCCTGCTGGCGTTTCAGCTCGTCACCTGCAGAACCCATTACGCCAACCAGTGGCCCAACGAGCTTATAGAAGAAGGTGTCCTTCGCGCCCAGCATGTTGCCGTGACGGATAGCACGACGAATGATACGACGCAGCACATAGCCACGGTTTTCATTCGACGGAATAACACCGTCAGCAATCAGGAACGCACAGGAACGGATATGGTCTGCGATTACGCGCAGTGATTTGTTGTTCAGATCGGTCGCGCCGGTCACTTCTGCAACGGCTTTGATCAAGGTGCTGAACAGATCAATTTCGTAGTTGGAGTTAACGTGCTGCAGAACAGCCGCAATACGCTCCAGGCCCATACCGGTATCAACGGACGGTTTTGGCAGCGGCTCCATGGTGCCGTCGGCCTGACGGTTGAACTGCATGAAGACGATGTTCCAGATCTCAATGTAGCGATCGCCGTCTTCTTCGGGGCTGCCTGGAGGGCCACCCCAGATGTGGTCGCCGTGATCGTAGAAGATCTCGGTGCATGGACCGCAAGGGCCGGTATCACCCATCTGCCAAAAGTTGTCAGACGCGTACGGTGCGCCTTTGTTGTCACCGATGCGAATAATACGTTCGCGCGGGATACCGACTTCTTTTTCCCAGATTTCGTAGGCTTCGTCATCGGTTTCATAGACGGTAACCCACAGACGCTCTTTCGGCAGGTTGAACCAGTTTTCACCAGTCAGCAGTTCCCACGCGTATTGAATAGCATCATGTTTGAAATAGTCGCCGAAGCTGAAGTTACCCAGCATTTCGAAGAAGGTATGGTGGCGCGCGGTGTAACCGACGTTTTCCAGGTCGTTGTGTTTACCGCCCGCACGCACGCAACGCTGTGAGGTTGTGGCGCGGGAATAATTACGCTTGTCGAGACCAAGGAACACATCCTTGAACTGGTTCATCCCGGCGTTGGTAAACAGCAGAGTTGGGTCGTTGTTCGGCACCAGGGAGCTGCTGGCAACAACCTGGTGTCCCTTACTATGGAAAAAATCGAGAAACGCCTGACGGATCTCAGCGGTGCTCTTGCTCATAATTATCCTGAAATCAAGCTAACGAAATGTCGTAGCAAGCCGGTATCGGTAAACCCCTGGACAGACCTGCTACTGGAAAAAGTGGGAATAAGATAAGTTTTCTTTGGTGGGAAGTAAAATCCCGCATGCGTTCAATCGGCAAAATTACGCCAGATATCCTGAATATCTTCCATCAGAAAGCCGCGGTAGAGCAAAAAGCGCTGGATTTTGACTTTTTCTGAAAATTCACGCGGCAGCGGTTCACCGTATTTACGAATCGCCTGCTCTTTTGCCAGCGCACACCAGTCGGTGTCACAGTCGCGCATTGCTTTTTCGATGGACTCACGGGCAACGCCCTTCTGGTTCAGCTCCTGACGGATACGCGCCGGACCGTATCCCTTGCGGCCACGGCTGGCCAGGAACCGGGAAGCAAAACGGTCGTCATCCAGGTAGTGATGCTCATAGCACCAGGCAATCACCCGGTCATAATCTTCCGCGGTGGCATCAATCTCTTCCGGCCCATTTTTACTCATCACCGGGGCCGACAATTTACGCCGCAGCTCTTGTTCACTGTGGTCACGCACGGCAAGGATCCGCACCGCGCGGTCCAGTAATCGCGCATAAGCGGGTCGACGCGTTGTGGATTCGCTCATAAAAAACCTGCTGGTTCTGAAATGCAAAAAGGGCCGCATCAGCAGCCCTTCATTTTTAAACGAAAGCCTTAAAAGTCTTCGTTAGTTTCTTCAGCATCCGCACCATCAACCACAAAATCAGGTTTAGAGTCCTGGTTGTTCAGCAGAAGCTCACGCACTTTCTTCTCGATCTCTTTCGCTGCAGCCGGGTTCTCTTTCAGCCAGGAGATCGCATTCGCTTTACCCTGACCAATTTTATCGCCGTTGTAGCTGTACCATGCGCCCGCTTTTTCGATCAGCTTCTCTTTCACGCCCAGGTCAACCAGTTCGCCGAAGAAGTTGATACCTTCACCGTAGAGGATCTGGAATTCAGCCTGTTTGAACGGCGCGGCAATCTTGTTCTTCACGACCTTCACGCGGGTTTCACTCCCCACCACGTTCTCACCCTCTTTCACCGCACCGATACGGCGGATATCCAGACGGACAGAAGCATAGAATTTCAGCGCGTTACCACCGGTAGTGGTTTCCGGGTTACCGAACATTACGCCAATTTTCATACGGATCTGGTTGATGAAGATCAGCAGCGTGTTGGACTGCTTCAGGTTACCGGCCAGCTTACGCATTGCCTGGCTCATCATACGTGCGGCGAGGCCCATGTGAGAGTCGCCGATTTCGCCTTCGATTTCCGCTTTTGGCGTCAGCGCAGCAACGGAGTCGACCACGATAACGTCAACCGCACCGGAACGCGCCAGCGCGTCACAAATCTCCAGCGCCTGTTCACCTGTATCTGGCTGAGAACACAGCAGGTTATCGATATCCACGCCCAGCTTACGAGCATAAACAGGGTCCAGCGCGTGCTCGGCATCGATAAAGGCACAGGTTTTACCTTCGCGCTGCGCCGCGGCAATCACCTGCAGCGTCAGGGTGGTTTTACCGGAGGATTCTGGCCCGTAGATCTCTACGATACGGCCCATTGGCAGACCGCCCGCGCCGAGCGCGATATCCAGAGAAAGCGAACCGGTGGAGATCGTTTCCACATCCATGGTACGGTCTTCACCCAGGCGCATGATGGAGCCTTTACCGAATTGCTTTTCGATCTGGCCCAGTGCTGCCGCCAACGCTTTCTGTTTGTTTTCGTCGATAGCCATTATTACTCCTGTCATGCCGGGAGAAGCGACTGTGCTTCACCGTGGATTTCTGTTCTGTTGGTGCAATTATACTGTATGGTCATACAGTATCAAGTGTTTTGTAGAAATTGTTGCCAGAGCGTTTTTAACGCATAAACGGTGGCCTGACGACGCACGCTTTCACGATCGCCGCTAAAGCACTCGCGACGCGTGATCCCTTCACCTTTAGAGGTGGCAAAACCAAACCAGACGGTGCCGACAGGCTTCACGTCACTGCCGCCGTCCGGGCCGGCGATACCGCTAATAGAGATGGCATAATCTGCACGCGCCGCTTTTAGCGCACCAATTGCCATCTCAATCACCACCGGTTCGCTGACCGCGCCATGCTGTTCAAGCGTGGATTCGTGCACGCCAATCATTTGCGCTTTAGCTTCGTTACTGTAGGTCACAAAGCCGCGTTCAAACCAGGCGGAACTGCCTGCAATATCGGTAATGGCTTTAGCAACCCAGCCGCCGGTACAGGATTCGGCAGTCGTGATAGTCGCGCCACGTTGCTTAAGCGCCAGTCCTACGACTTCGCTAAGCTGCATCAATTCATGGTCAGTCATTCTCGCTCCGGGCATCAGAAAAACGTGCAGCACAAGATAGCACTTTCTCGTCAGATATGGAGATGAGGATCATGTTTTACGAGGGGGGTTCAGAAAAAAGCCGATGCGAAGGCACCGGCTGAGAAAAAGGTTACTTCATGCTCCTGGCGAGGGTATTCACGTTATGGCGAAACGCCTTAACGTAGGTATCCGCCACGCCGCCTTTGGCCGACAGCGCCTCCGGGTAAAGTTCGCCCCCCGGCTGCGCACCGGTGGCCGTGGCAATTTGTTTAACCAGGCGCGGGTCGAGCTGGTTTTCCATAAACCAGGTTTTCACCCCGTCCGCTTTAATCTGATTGATAATCTCAGCCACCTGCGCTGCGCTGGCTTCGCTCTCTGACGACAAGCCCTGCGGCGCGATAAAGGTTACGCCATAGGCGCGGCTGAAGTAGCCGAAGGCGTCATGGCTGGTGAGGACTTTACGTTTTACCTGCGGGATCTGGCTGAACTGCGTTTTGGCCCAGCTGTCCAGTTGCATAAGCTGCGCGATATAGGGTTGACCGGTGGCCTCCAGCGCCGCCTTATCTTCAGGATCGGCTTTTACCAGACCGGCAAGGATATTTTGCGCATACAGTGCCCCGTTCGCCGCGCTGTTCCAGGCATGCGGATCGGTCACGGTTTTCCCGTCCTCTTCAAGCGTGTGGGTTTTCACCCCGGTCGAAGCCACCACCAGCTGGCCCTTAAATCCGGAGGCCTTCACCAGACGGTCGAGCCAGCCCTCCAGCCCCAGACCGTTCACCACCACTACATCGGCCTTGCTGAGCGCCGCACTGTCTTTCGGCGACGGTTCAAAGGTATGCGGATCGCCGTCCGGCCCCACCAGCGTGGTCACATTGACCCGGTCGCCCCCTACCTCACGCGTAATGTCTCCCAGAATGGAAAAACTGGTGACCACATTGAGCGTTTTCGCCATCACGCCCTGTGACAACATCCCGAGCGCGAGCGCCATTATTAACCCTGTACGTTTCATCATTTCCCCTTGCGTTAAAAAAGCGCACGCAGGCTGCCAGCCAGGTGGCTTCGTGTGCCAAATAAAACAGAAATAAAGAACAGCGCGCTGGCGGTCAGCACGATGGACGGCCCGGCGGGTAAACTCACCGCCCAGGAGAGGCTTAACCCCAGCCATGCGCAAAAAACGCCGCTGATGCCCGCCAGGCAGAGCAACCCTGGCAGGGTGCGCACCCAGCAGCGTGCCGCCACCGCCGGCAACATCATCAGCCCGACGGCCATCAGCGTGCCGAGAACCTGAAATCCGGCCACCAGGTTAAGCACCAGCAGCGCCAGAAACAGCCCGTGCAACAGGCCTGGCAGCCAGCGGGCGTTAACCTGTAGCCAGGCGGTATCGAGCGCCTCGGTCACCAGTCCACGATAGAAAACCGCCAGCGTCACCAGCGTGAAGATGCACACGCCAGCCACAAACAGCGCGGCATCGTTATCCACCGCCAGAATGGAGCCAAACAGCAGGTGCAGCAGATCGACGTTCGAACCACGCAGCGACACCAGCGTCACGCCCAGCGCCAGCGAGCCGAGATAGAACCCGGCAAAACTGGCATCCTCTTTGAGCGGGGTACGTCGACTGACCAGCCCGGCCACCAGCGCCACGGCGATCCCGGCGATAAACCCGCCGATGCTCATCGCCAGCAGTGACATACCGCTCAGCAGATAGCCCACCGCAACGCCGGGTAAAATGGCGTGTGAAAGGGCATCGCCCATCAGGCTCATCCGGCGCAGCTGAAGAAATACGCCCAGTGCCGTGGTGCTGACGGACAGCGCCAGGCACACCACCAGCGCGCGACGCATAAAGCCGTATTCGATAAAAGGCTGAAAGAAGAGATGCCAGATCATGCCACCCTCACCCGCTCGGTTTTCCAGTGCGGAATAGCCGTATCCAGCCGTAGTGTTTGCGGAAAATGACGCGATACGCGCTCGCTGTCATGCAATACCGCAAGCAGGGTCTGGCCCTGCATGTACATCTCAAGCATCAGGTCCATTAGCACGTTACAGGTAGCTTCATCGACGCCGGTAAAAGGTTCATCCAGCATCACCAGCGGCGCCTGTTGCACCAGGATCCGCGCAAACAGCATGCGCTGAAACTGGCCGCCGGAGAGTGCATCGATGGTAGATAACGCCATGGCGTCCAGCCCGACACGCTCCAGCGCGCTGGCAATGCGCGAGCGTGTTTCCCGACGAAAGCCGGAAAAGAGCGACACACGCGGCCAGCAGCCCATACTCACCACATCCTGCACCGTCAGCGGAAACTGCGCCTCCAGCGCGTGACGCTGTGCCAGCCAGCCAATCACCGGGCGTTTCTCCTGCCAGCGAAAACGGCCGCTCACCGGCGGAATAAACCCGGCGAGCGTTTTGAGCAGCGTGGATTTTCCACATCCATTGGCCCCGATAATGGCGGTCATACTTCCGCGTTCAATCACGCCCGACAAGGCACGCGTAACGGGCATGCGGTCGTAACCCGCAACCAGTTCATCCATGACAATCATGGCAATGCCACCGCCCAGCGCACGGCCAGCCCGATAAACACGATAATCACCAGCGCCAGCAGAAACCTAACTGCCGCAGACAAAGAGAAAAGGGACGTTGACATGTTGCCACCACATTAAATGTTATAACGTAACAATAATGAAAGGCGTTTGAGATGTAAATGGCGCGTTTGCAAAGGGAGTGTGGCGAAATGTTTCTGCAAAATTCCCCTCTCCCGTGGGAGAGGGAGGAATAAAGCGACTTACTGACTAAACGGCGATGCCGCAGGGACGCGCGCCTGCGATACCGCCAGGCCCAGCTGCCACACGGCCATCGCATAGTGCGTGCTGTGGTTATAGCGGGTGATGGTGTAGAAGTTTGGCATACCGTACCAGTACTGATACCCGGTTCCTACATCCAGACGCAACAGGCTCACCTGATCGACATTACCCAGCGGCTGCGTTGGCGTTAAACCTGCTGCCGTCAGCTGCGCAACGCTGTATTTGGTTTTGAAGCCGTTTTCCAGACCAAACGCTTCGCCGTTAGCCTGCACGGCAACCTGCCCACCCGGCGTCCAGCCGTGTGCCTTGAAGTAGTTCGCCACGCTGCCGATGGCATCCACCGGATCCCACAGGTTGATGTGACCATCTCCGTTAAAGTCGACGGCATACTGTTTGTAGGAAGAGGGCATAAACTGGCCGTAGCCCATCGCTCCGGCAAACGACCCTTTCAGATCGAGCGGGTCATCCTGTTCGTTACGCGCCATCAGCAGGAAGGTTTCCAGCTCGGAAGAGAAGTACTCGGCACGACGCGGATAGTTAAACGAGAGCGTGGCCAGCGCATCAAGAATGCGCGTTTTACCCATCACGCGGCCCCAGCGCGTTTCCACGCCAATAATGCCGACGATGATTTCAGGCGGCACGCCGTAGACCTGCCACGCGCGATTGAGGGCATCTTCATACTGATTCCAGAACACCACGCCATTTTGCACGTTGTCCGGGGTAATAAACTGTTTGCGATAGCGCAACCACGCACCGTTTGGCCCGGTTGGCACCTGCGCTGACGGTGCCTGCCTGTCCATCAGGCGCAGCACGTAGTCCAGACGTTTCGCCTGCGACAAGATTTCATGCAGTTGCTGTCTGTCAAAGCCGTGTTTGCTCACCATTTTATCGATGAACTGTTCGGCCGCCGGGTTATTCGCGAAGTCGCCCCCCATCTGCATCATATTGTGCTGCGGCTCCAGCAGGAATCCTCCTGAAGGCGCGCCAGCCGTCTGCACAGCGGCTTCAGTCTTGGGTTTACTACTACAGGCGGACAGCAGAATAAGCGCAGGTAACAACGCTGCATAACGACGCTTGAACATGGGACATCCATTTAACGGGTTCGATAAGAACCCAGTATGGTAAAGCATCCGCAACACCTCAAGGAAGCGGTACGCGCCTTACCCACCAAATCTTTACGCTCCTCAACGCAAATCTGCGCTTTTTTCAACCAAAATGCGTCTCCCCCGCCCATTAACTTTCAAAATAATCCATTTTTCTTTCATTGTGAGATCTGATTAACACTTTAAAACCTTTCAAAGTGATTATTATTAGTCCCGGTAATACAAAACAAAAAAAGCCTCACAGGAGAGAAGAATGATAGAAACCATCACCCACGGCGCCGAGTGGTTCATCGGGCTGTTTCAGAAAGGCGGAGAAGTCTTCACCGGCATGGTGACCGGGATCCTGCCCCTGCTGATCAGCCTGCTGGTGATCATGAACGCGCTGATTAATTTTATCGGCCAGCAACGCATTGAACGCTTCGCCCAACGCTGTGCCGGGAACCCGTTATCCCGTTACCTGCTGTTGCCCTGCATTGGAACCTTCGTTTTCTGCAACCCCATGACCTTAAGCCTCGGCCGCTTTATGCCAGAAAAATACAAGCCGAGTTATTACGCCGCCGCCTCATATAGCTGTCACTCCATGAACGGCCTGTTCCCGCATATCAACCCGGGGGAACTGTTTGTTTATCTCGGCATTGCCAGCGGCCTGACCACGCTTGGTCTGCCGCTCGGCCCACTGGCGGTGAGCTATCTGCTGGTCGGCCTGGTCACCAACTTCTTCCGTGGCTGGGTGACCGATCTCACCACCACCATTTTTGAGAAAAAAATGGGCATCCAGCTTGAGCAACGCGTTCATTTGTCAGGAGCCACAGCATGAGCCGGATCCGCATTGAGAAAGGCACGGGTGGCTGGGGCGGCCCGCTGGAGTTCGACGCCACCGAAGGCAAAAAAATCGTCTATATCACCGCAGGCACACGTCCGGCGATTGTCGACAAACTACGCGAGCTGACCGGCTGGGAAGCGGTCGACGGCTTCAAAGAAGGCGAACCGCCGGAGGCGGAAATCGGCGTGGCAGTTATCGACTGCGGTGGCACCCTGCGCTGCGGCCTCTATCCGAAGCGTCGCATTCCGACGGTGAATATTCACTCTACCGGAAAATCAGGCCCGCTGGCGCAGTACATCCTCGAAGACATTTATGTCTCAGGCGTGAAGGAGGACAACATCACGCTGGTGAATGGCACTTCCGCGCCGCAAAAAGCCGCACCGCGTGATTACGACACCAGTAAGAAGATCACCGAGCAGAGCGACGGCCTGCTGGCGAAGGTCGGCATGGGAATGGGATCCGCCGTGGCGGTACTGTTCCAGTCCGGGCGCGACACCATCGACACGGTGCTAAAAACCATTCTGCCGTTTATGGCCTTCGTCTCCGCGTTAATCGGCATCATCATGGCCTCCGGTCTGGGAGACTGGATCGCCCACGGCCTCGCCCCGCTTGCCAGCCACCCGCTCGGTCTGGTGACGCTGGCGCTGATCTGCTCCTTCCCGCTGCTGTCGCCGTTCCTCGGCCCGGGGGCGGTGATTGCTCAGGTCATCGGCGTCCTGATTGGCGTGCAGATTGGTCTGGGCAACATTCCTCCGCACCTGGCTCTGCCTGCGCTGTTTGCCATTAACGCTCAGGCAGCCTGCGACTTCATTCCCGTTGGCCTGTCGCTGGCCGAAGCGCGCCAGGACACCGTACGCGTGGGTGTGCCGTCTGTGCTGGTCAGCCGTTTCCTGACGGGCGCACCGACGGTGCTGATTGCCTGGTTCGTTTCCGGCTTTATTTATCAATAAGAGGTTCCTGCGATGACCGTGATTTATCAGACCACCATCACCCGCATCGGCCAGAGCGCGGCCGATGCGCTCAGCGACCAGATGCTGATCACTTTCCGTGAAGGTGCACCGGCAGATATCGAAGAGTTTTGTTTTATCCACTGCCACGGCGAGCTGCACGGAGCGTTAAAGGCAGGAAGCCAGCTGGAGCTGGGTGACACCCGCTATGCCGTCACTGCCGTGGGCGACGTGGCCGAGCAAAACCTGCGCGAACTGGGCCACATCACCCTGCGGTTCGATGGCCAGCCGCAGGCAGAGTATCCCGGCACGGTTCACGTGGAGGGGCCGGTTCCGCAGGCTGTTACCCCAGGCTGCACATTAAAATTTGTTGCGTAATTAAGGAGAGCGTTATGAGTCAGGTTGCCGTTGTCATTGGTGGAGGACAAACCTTAGGAGAGTTTCTCTGCCGTGGGCTTGCCGCAGAAGGTTACCGCGTGGCGGTAGTGGATATTCAGAGTGAGAAAGCCGCCCGCGTGGCGGATACCATCAATACCGAGTTTGGTGAGGGGATGGCGTACGGGTTTGGTGCCGATGCCACCAGCGAGCAGAGCGTCATGGCGCTGGCTCGCGGGGTAGACGAGATTTTTGGCCGTACCGACCTGCTGGTCTACAGCGCAGGGATCGCGAAAGCGGCGTTTATCAGCGATTTCGAACTGGGGGACTTTGACCGCTCGCTGCAGGTGAATCTGGTGGGTTACTTCCTCTGCGCCCGCGAATTTTCCCGTCTGATGATCCGCGACGGTATTCAGGGGCGCATCATTCAGATCAACTCCAAATCGGGCAAAGTGGGCAGCAAGCATAACTCCGGCTACAGCGCGGCGAAATTTGGCGGCGTAGGGCTGACCCAGTCTCTGGCGCTGGATCTGGCCGAATACGGGATTACCGTTCACTCGCTGATGCTGGGCAACCTGCTGAAGTCGCCAATGTTCCAGTCGCTGCTACCTCAATACGCCACCAAGCTTGGCATCAAAGAAGACGAAGTGGAGCAGTATTACATCGACAAAGTGCCGCTGAAGCGCGGGTGCGACTATCAGGACGTGCTGAACATGCTGCTGTTTTACGCCAGCCCAAAAGCCTCGTACTGCACCGGCCAGTCGATTAACGTCACCGGTGGGCAGGTGATGTTCTGATCGAACAGTCTGATGCCCTCACCCTCACCCTCTCCCACCGGGAGAGGGAATATAACAAGGAGCCGATATGGTAACCGCACTCATCACCGTCGCCGCCCTCGCCTGGATCTGCCAGATGGCATTCGGCGGCTGGCAGATCCATCAGTTTAACCGCGCGTTTGACGCCCTGTGCCAGAAGGGCCGCGTGGGCGTCGGGCGCTCCGGGGGGCGCTTTAAACCGCGCGTTGTGGTTGCAATTGCGCTGGATGAACAGAATCGGGTATGCGACTCCCTCATCATGCGCGGGATGACGGTGTTTGCCCGCCCGGTGAAAATTCAGGCAATTAACGGCATATCGTTGCAGGAATTACAGCCTGATGTGATCTTCCCCCACGATCCACTCTGTCAGAATGCACTATCATTAGCGCTTAAATTGAAACATGGATAATTTCGTTGTGAACGCGATAAGCTTGCGAAATTATCATTTCGCAACGTAAGGAACGAAGCGCCTATGAAACCTCGTCAGCGGCAGGCGGCCATTCTTGAGCATCTGCAAAAGCAGGGAAAATGCTCAGTAGAAGAGCTGGCCCACTACTTTGACACCACCGGCACAACGATACGCAAGGACCTGGTATTGCTCGAAAACGCAGGCGCGGTCATTCGAACCTACGGTGGGGTGATGCTCAACAAAGATGAAGCCGACCCGCCTATCGATCACAAAACGCTGATCAACACCCACCAGAAAGCGCTGATTGCCGAAGCCGCCGTGAAATTTATCCATGACGGTGACTCCATTATTCTTGATGCGGGCAGTACCGTCCTGCAGATGATCCCGCTGCTCAACCGCTTTAACAACATCACGGTGATGACCAACAGTCTGCACATCGTCAACGCCCTGGCAGAGTTCGACAGCGAACAAACCATTCTGATGCCCGGCGGTACCTTCCGTAAAAAATCGGCGTCCTTTCACGGCCAGCTGGCGGAAAATGCCTTCGAACACTTCAGCTTTGACAAACTGTTTATGGGCACCGACGGCATCGACCTGAACGCCGGTGTCACCACGTTCAACGAGGTGTTCAGCGTCAGTAAAGCCATGTGCAACGCCGCCCGGGAGGTGATTTTGATGGCGGATTCCTCGAAGTTTGGCCGTAAAAGCCCCAACATTGTCTGCAGCCTTGAAAGCGTCGATACACTGATTACCGACGCAGGGATCGATCCGGCGTTCAAAAAAGCGCTGGAAGAGAAAGGCATCGATGTGATCGTAACGGGAGAAAAAGATGAGTGATTTTCTGTTAAACGCAGGCCGTCAGACCCTGATGCTGGAGCTACAGGAGGCCAGCCGCCTGCCGGAACGGCTGGGCGACGATTTTGTCCGCGCCGCCAACACTATCATCCAGTGTGAAGGCAAAGTGATTGTCTCCGGGATCGGCAAGTCCGGCCACATCGGCAAAAAAATTGCCGCAACGCTGGCGAGCACCGGGACACCGGCGTTCTTCGTGCACCCGGCTGAAGCCCTGCACGGCGATCTGGGGATGATTGAAAGCCGCGACGTGATGCTGTTTATCTCCTACTCCGGCTCGGCCAAAGAGCTGGACCTCATCATCCCGCGCCTGCAGGAAAAATCGATCGCCCTGCTGGCCATGACCGGTAAATCCCGCTCGCCGCTGGCGCTGGCGGCCAAAGCGGTGCTGGATATTGCCGTGGAGCGCGAAGCCTGCCCGATGCACCTCGCCCCCACCTCCAGCACCGTCAACACCCTGATGATGGGCGACGCGCTGGCAATGGCGGTGATGCAGGCGCGCGGTTTCAATGAAGAAGATTTCGCCCGTTCACACCCTGCCGGGGCGCTCGGCGCACGGCTGCTGAATAATGTTCATCACCTGATGCGCTCTGGCGATGCCATCCCGCAGGTCAAACTCGATACCAGCGTGATGGACGCGATGCTGGAGCTGAGCCGCACCGGGCTGGGGCTGGTCGCCGTCTGCGACGATACGCGCCAGGTTAAAGGCGTCTTTACCGACGGCGACCTGCGCCGCTGGCTGGTGGGCGGCGGCAAGCTGGAGGCACGCGTTTCAGAAGCGATGACCTCTGGCGGGTTAACGCTGAATGCCAACAGCCGCGCCATTGAAGCCAAAGAGGTGCTGATGAAACGTAAAATCACCGCCGCGCCGGTGGTGGATGACGCTGGCCGCCTGTGCGGCGCCATCAACCTGCAGGATTTCTACCAGGCAGGCATTATTTAACCCTTCAGTCCCAGACGCTTCGCCAGCCGGTGCAGGTTGGCGACGTCCATTTCCAGCGCCCGCGCGCACGCCGCCCAGCTGCGGTTGTTCTGTTCCAGCGCGCGGGTAATCATCTGACGCTGAAATTCTTCCGTCGCTTCACGCAGGTTCTCGTTCACGCTTTCAGGCGCAGCGGGCTTCACGGACGGTATATTTTCATCATGCAGGGCAAAATGGCGCGCATGAATCACGATGTCATCCCCCGAGCGCGTCGCCCGCGCCAGCACCACCGCGCGATGGATGGCGTGCTCCAGCTCGCGTACGTTACCCGGCCAGCCGTAGGTCAGCAGATGGCCTCGCGCCCCCGGGCTTAATACCACGCGCGACAAGCCCATTTTGAGCCGACACTGTTCGCAGAAAAAACCCGCCAGCAGCACCACATCGTCCCCACGCTCGCGCAGCGGCGGCACGGTAAGCGGAAAAACACTCAGACGATGGAACAGATCGGCGCGGAAATTGCCGTTCAGCACCGCTTCGCGCAGGTCGCGGTTGGTTGCCGCCAGCACACGCACGTTGACCCGTAAGCTGCGGTCGTCTCCCACGCGCTGAATATCACCGTACTGTAATACGCGCAGCAGCTTGGCCTGCAGCGACAGCGAAAGCTCGCCTATTTCATCGAGGAACAGCGTGCCGTTATCGGCCATTTCAAACTTGCCGCTGCGGTTGCTGATGGCCCCGGTAAATGCCCCTTTGACGTGACCAAACAGCTCGCTTTCCGCCACGCTTTCCGGCAGTGCGGCGCAGTTAAGGTAGACCAGCGGGTTGGCCGCACGCGGTGAAGCTTCGTGAATGGATTTCGCCACCAGCTCTTTACCGGTGCCGGTCTCACCGAAGATCAGCACGTTCAAATCGGATGCCGCGACGATCTCAATCTCTTTTTTGAGCTGCACCATGCCTGGCGAGAGGCCAATCATCTCCGTATGCGCGACCTGTTCAAACGCCGCCGGGCTGCCGGGAAGAATATTCTGGCTCTCCAGTTGTTCAATCAGCAGAGCATTGTTCAGCGCCCCGGCCGCCAGGGCCGCAATCAGGCGCAGTTCTTCGTCGCTGAAGGTATCGAACTGGTCCGGCGACATGCCGTCGAGGGTCAGCGCCCCAATCAGGTTTTGTCCGGCAAACAGCGGCAGGCCGATACAGGCGTGCACCTTCAGGCTCTCCTGTCCGGGTATAAGGCCATCGTACGGGTCGGGCAGATCGCTGTCTGCCGGAAAACGCACTACGTCACCCGCCCGGGCGATAGTTTCCAGCCGCGGGTGACCTTCCAGCGTAAAGCGTCGCCCGAGCACGTCCTGCGCCAGCCCGTCGATGGCCAGCGGAATAAACTGCCGTCCCTCGTAGCGCAGCAGCGCCGAAGCATCGCAGTCCAGCACGTGGCGCAGCGTGGAGATCAGCCGCTGAAAACGATCCTGATGCCCGATGCCGGTTTGCAGTTCAATGGCGATTTTCGCCAGCACGTCTACGGAAAAGCTCATGTCTGCCTCGCTGTCATTTTGACAATACATAGTGTCATATTGACATCTTTAACGATAGTCATAATGACTACCCATTCGGGGGCATAAAAAATTTAATCCATAAAAATCAACAAAATAAAAGTTGGCACGTAAGTTGATATAGACAAAACATCTTTTTCAACACGCCGTATTATTTGAGGTTGCTATGTCTATTCTGGTTAAAAATAACATTCATTGGGTTGGTCAACGTGACTGGGAAGTGCGTGATTTTCACGGAACGGAATATAAAACGCTGCGCGGCAGCAGCTATAACAGCTATCTCATTCGTGAAGGTAAAAACGTGCTGATCGATACCGTCGATCATAAATTCAGCCGCGAGTTCGTGCAGAACCTGCGCAGTGAAATCGATCTGAACGACATCGACTACATCATCATCAACCACGCGGAAGAGGATCACGCCGGGGCGCTGACCGAGTTGATGTCCCACATTCCGGATACCCCGATCTACTGCACCACCAACGCCATCGACTCCATCAACGGTCACCATCACCATCCGGAGTGGAACTTCCACACCGTGAAAACCGGCGACACGCTGGATATCGGTAACGGTAAACAGCTGATCTTCGTAGAAACCCCGATGCTGCACTGGCCGGACAGCATGATGACCTACCTGACCGGCGACGCGGTGCTGTTCAGCAACGACGCCTTTGGTCAGCACTACTGCGACGAGCGCCTGTTTAACGATGAAGTGGATCAGACCGAGCTGTTTGAACAGTGCCAGCGCTACTACGCCAACATCCTGACTCCGTTCAGCCGTCTGGTGACGCCCAAAATCACCGAGATCCTCGGCTTCAACCTGCCGGTGGATATGATTGCCACCTCCCACGGCGTGGTGTGGCGTGAAAACCCCACCCAGATCGTTGAGCTGTACCTGAAATGGGCGGCGGATTATCAGGAAGACCGCATCACGATTTTCTACGACACCATGTCCAACAACACCCGCATGATGGCAGACGCCATCGCCCAGGGCATCAACGAGGTGGACCCAAACGTGGCGGTGAAAATCTTCAACGTGGCGCGCAGCGATAAAAACGAGATCCTCACCAACGTCTTCCGCTCTAAGGGCGTGCTGGTGGGCACCTCCACCATGAACAACGTGATGATGCCGAAAATTGCTGGCCTGGTGGAAGAGATGACCGGCCTGCGCTTCCGTAACAAACGTGCCAGCGCCTTTGGCTCCCACGGCTGGAGCGGCGGCGCGGTAGATCGTCTCTCCACCCGCCTGCAGGATGCCGGTTTTGAGATGTCCATGAGCCTGAAGGCCAAATGGCGTCCGGATCTTGACGCGCTGGAAGTCTGTCGTCAGCACGGCCGCGATATTGCTCGTCAGTGGGCGCTTGCACCGCTTCCTGAGGCCGCAGCACTCCCCGCCGAACAGCCGCAAACCTGTGCCGGGGCAGCCAGCGCCGATCTCGGTCCACGCATGCAGTGCAGCGTCTGCCAGTGGATCTACGACCCGGAACTGGGCGAGCCGTTGCAGGACGTGGCTCCAGGTACGCCGTGGAGTGAGGTGCCGGACAACTTCCTCTGCCCGGAATGTTCCCTCGGAAAAGACGTCTTTGACGAACTGGCAATGGAGGCAAAATGAGCAACGGTATCGTCATCATCGGCTCGGGCTTTGCCGCCCGCCAGCTGGTGAAAAATATCCGCAAACAGGACGCTAACGTGCCGCTGACGATGATCGCGGCCGACAGCATGGACGAGTACAACAAGCCCGATTTAAGCCATGTGATTAGCCTGAACCAGCGCGCCGACGACCTCACTCGCCAGACGGCGGGGGAGTTCGCGGAGCAGTTCAACCTGCGTCTGTTTCCGTACACCTGGGTCACCGATATTGACGCCGATGCCCACGTGGTAAAAGCGAAAGATAAAACCTGGCAGTACGACAAGCTGGTGCTGGCGACGGGGGCCTCTGCGTTCGTGCCGCCGGTTACCGGCCGCGAGCTGATGATGACGCTTAACAGCCAGCAGGAGTATCGGGCCAGCGAAACGCAGCTTCGTGATGCAAAACGGGTAATGATTGTTGGCGGCGGTTTGATTGGCACCGAGCTGGCGATGGATTTTTGTCGGGCGGGTAAAGCCGTCACCCTGGTCGACCACGCGGCAAGCATTCTGTCGGCCTTGATGCCTGCAGAAGTAAGCAGTCGCTTACAGCACCGTCTGACCGACATGGGCGTGCATCTGCTGTTGAAATCGCAACTGCAACATCTGACCGAAACCGAAGGCGGCATTCGCGCGACGCTTGACCGCCATCGCAGCCTGGAAGTCGATGTGGTGGTTGCCGCGACGGGGTTGCGCCCGGAAACGGCGCTGGCGCACCGCGCAGGCGCTGAAACAGGCCGTGGCGTGAAGGTGAATAGCTACCTGCAAACCACGCAGCCCGACATTTACGCCCTGGGGGACTGCGCGGAAATCAACGGCCAGGTACTGCCTTTCCTGCAGCCGATCCAGCTTAGCGCCATGTATCTGGCAAAAAACCTGCTCGGCAACAGCGCGCCACTGAAATTACCGGCCATGCTGGTGAAGGTGAAAACGCCAGCGTTGCCGCTGCATCTGGCAGGTGAAACCCAGCGCCAGGATCTGAACTGGCAGATCGCTGTGGAAGCTCAGGGAATGGTCGCGCGCGGCTCTGACGCCGATGGCCAGCTCCGCGCCTTCGTGGTTAGCGAAGATCGGATGAAGGAGGCTTTCGCGCTACTGAAATCACTGCCCGCTTAACCCTTAACCTTTTACCACGCTTACTTAACCTTGGGATTTTATTATCCGCAGCCCCGATGTCCCGGGGCTTTTTTTTACGTAATTTATTAGCAAGATAAATACAAAAGAGGTAAATCATCGCCATCTGTCCTTAACTTATCATTTGACTGAATATAAAAGTGTAAAAACCTTCATAAACAGCAAGATATTCATTCCATTTTTCCAGCAAAACGGCACCCTGCTTCGCTTTACCGGAACGACATCATGGCGATTTTACCCCTCAAACACAATGGTTTTAGCGCAGCGCTCAGGAATGTATGACCAGCGCGTCGTAGCCTCGCCAGCGGTAGTTGATCATGGAGATCAGCCAGCAGGCGACAAACAGCCCGACCACCACAAAACCGGCGTTGCCGAGGTTATCGTTGACGGCACCAATGCGATCCCAGATTCCGCCGCTGAGGGCAAATTTATCCATCAGCAGCCCCAGCGCTTCCAGCCCGCCGATAAACACCGCCACCACCACAGAGGTACCGGTAATGGTCATGTTGTAGTAGAGCTTGCGCTGCGGCTTGTTAAATGCCCAACCGTAAGCCCCCACCATCAGCAGGTTGTCGAGGGTATCCACCAGCGCCATGCCGCTGGCGAAAAGCGCCGGGAAGATCATGATTGACCACACCGACATACCGTTTGAGGCGCTGGCGGCAGAGATCCCGAGCACGCCGATTTCAGTGGCGGTATCAAAACCAAGCCCGAACAGAAAACCGACCAGATACATCTGCCAGCTTTTGTTGACCAGGCGGAAAGTCGCGCCAAACAGCCAGTTCATTATTCCGCCCTGCGCCGGGAGGGAGATGTCACCCTGAACCGCCTGCCCGTTTTTCAGCGCCTGAAAATTGCGCCAGACGCCGCGCAAAATCACCATATTGACTAACGCCATCGCCAGCAGGAACGTCGCGGAGACGGCCGTGCCAATCAGGCTGCCGGTTTCATGAAACCAGGCCATATTTTTCTGAAACGCGGTCGCCGTCGCGGCTATGGCGATGGAAGCCAGCACCACAATGGTGGAGTGCCCCAGTGAGAACCACGCCCCGACGCCTGAGGGGCGCTTGCCCTGCTGCATCATCTTGCGTGTCACGGTATCAATGGCCGCGATGTGGTCAGCATCCACCGCGTGACGCAACCCATAGCACCAGGCAAGCAGGCTTGCGGCCATTAACGCAGAACTGCTGCTAAAGGCGTTCCACGCCCAGCCCCACGCCAGAAGATTAGCCATTACCAGCGCCAGCAGCAGGAGCGCGGCGCGAGGTTCATTGCGTAAGCGTCGTAACATTTTACATCCTTTTTGAACATGACCGGGCTGCGGCAACCACCGCCTGCCCGAAGGAGATAGCCCCGTCACCCGCAGGCAGATGATGGGGAAAAAGAAGCGTGAAATCAGAGAGGTGTGCACGCAGACGCGCCCGCAGCAGGCGGTTATGCAACACGCCGCCGCTGAAACAGACGGTAGAGAGCGACAGGCGTCGGGCATGGTGTCGGGCTAACGCCGCCAGCCCTTTTGCCAGCGCGTCGTGAAAGGCCCACGCGCGCTCGCAGGGTTGCGCCTGCCAGGCCAGCCACTGCCGCCAGAAGAACGCAAGGTTTTCAACCTGAAGCGTCACCGGGTGCTCAACACCCGGGCACTGCGCGGCCAGCGCCTCCAGCCTGCAGGCGGCTTCGCCTTCATAGCCTTGTGTTTCAATACCCAGAGCACAGGCCACCGCATCAAACAACCGCCCGCAGGACGACGCCAGCGGCGCGTTAAGGCCGCGCTGAACGGCGGTCGCTAAAAGCGGCCAGTTTTGCGAACGTACGGCACGGGTTTCCGGGTAGCGTTGCCAGTCAGGAACAAACGCCAGGCAGTGTGCCAGCAGATTTCGCCAGGGCTGCATGGCCGCGAGATCGCCGCCCGGCATCGCCACGGCGGGCAGGCCGCCCAGATGCTCGCACTCAAGGTAGTTCACCCGCAGACACTCCCCGCCCCACAGCGCGCCGTGCTCGCCCATGCCGATCCCGTCCAGCGTCAGGGCGATGGCGTCGCCACCGTCGAGCGGCCAGCCGTTTTCGGCAAGGCAGGCCGCGGCATGCGCGTGATGATGCAGTACGGTATCGACCGGCAGCGCCTGCTCCTGTGCCCAGTGCCGGGCGTGATAGCCAGGATGGGCATCGCACACCAGCCGCTCTGGCTGAAAGGCGTAGATCTGCTGCATCAACGACAGTGCTGAACGCCACTGGGCCTCGACACCGTCGTCACTGAGATCGCCAAAATGCTGGCTCAGCACCGCCTGGTTACCGCGCACCAGACAGAAGGTATTCTTCATGTCGGCACCGGTCGCCAGAATAGAGGGAACAGGGCTAAAACCGGCGGGTAACGTGATGGCATCCGGCACGAAACCGCGCGCCCGACGCAGCATGGCCCCGTCCTGATCCAGTACGGAATCGTCCATCCGCTGCAGGATGTCGCGGTTATGGAGCAGAAAACCGTCAGCGATCTCTGCGAGCTGTTCCAGTGCCTGTGGATTACTGATGGCAGGCGGTCTGCCGCTGAGGTTGCCGGAGGTCATCACCAGCGGGCGTTGCGTCTCCTGCATCAGCAAATGGTGCAGCGGATTGGCCGGGAGCATCACACCGAGGCTATCCAGGCCCGGCGCGATGTCGTCCGGGAAGGCCGGCAGCCAGGCTTTAGGGATCAGCACTATGGGCGCGGCAGGCGAGCGCAGCCGCGTTTGCACCGGCTGCGGAAGGCCGTCGGCGCTGGGGATCATCACCGCCAGCGGTTTCCCCGGACGCTGCTTACGTGCCCGCAGCATTGCCACCGCCTGCGGGTTAAGCGCGTCGCAGGCCAGATGAAATCCGCCCAGCCCTTTGATAGCCACGATGCCACCGTTTTTCAGCATCTGCACCGCCGCGTTCAGCGCCAGCTCGCGGGTAACAACCCGATCGGCCGCACGCCACTCAAGCTCAGGGCCGCAGTCCGGGCAAGCCACGGGCTGGGCGTGAAAACGTCGGTCCGCAGGGTTGCGGTATTCCGTTTCGCACGGCGAGCAGAGCGGGAATGGCGCCATGGCCGTGGCCGGGCGGTCATACGGCATGGCGCGGATAATGGTAAAACGCGGGCCGCAGTGGGTGCAGTTAATAAACGGGTAACGATAGCGGCGCTCGTGCGGATCGTTCATCTCCGCAAGGCACGCGGGACAGGTGGCGGCATCCGGTACAATCTGGGTGTCCATTGCCCCGCCCGCGCTGTGGCGAATGGTGAATGTCTCCGGCACCGTTGACCAGTGGAACGGCTGCGTGTCGATACTCTCGATGCGCGCCAGCGGCGGGCAGTCCTGGCGCAGCCTCGCGGTGAAATGCCCCCCATTACCCGCGAGGCGCACCAGCACGCCCTCTCCGTCGTTGCAGACATCGCCGGTCAACTGCAGCGCCTGAGCCAGTTGCCAGACGAAGGGCCGAAAGCCCACGCCCTGCACCTTGCCACGCACCCGCAACTGTACGCCGTTACCGCCCATGACGGATCAGAACAGCAGAGATGAGGTGGTATCGAACGCTGCGCGACGGCGCTTTTCGGCGCTCATCTGCTCGAGCTTATCGCGATCCACGCAAACCAGCGCGTGTGTCGGGCAGGCCTCCATACAGGCCGGACCGGCGTCACGGTGATAGCAAAGATCGCATTTGTTGGCTTCGGCTTTTTCCGCCCGCACATTCAGCCCCATGCCGCTGTTGCGGACCACCGGACGAACCACCACCTCCATCGCGCCGTACGGGCAGGCGACCACGCAGGTTTTACAGCCGATACAGCGCGCCTGCATCACATGCACAAAGCCTTTTTCACGTTTGATTGCCCCGTTAGGGCAGACGTTGGCGCACGGCGCGTCTTCGCACTGACGGCAGATAGCGGCGGTGGAAATATTCACGCCTTTGATGACGTGGATCCGCGGCAAAAAGGTCTCTGGCGTAAGCGAAGCGCAATCCTGCTCCGCCTGATGAGACACCACGCACGCCACTTCACAGGTACGGCAGCCAATGCATTTACTGGCATCAGCCATAATAAAACGGTTCATCTGCTTCTCCAGCATTACAGTCATGCGCGGAGATATTCATAAACCGTGCCAGTTTTTAACTCGTTGATTTATAGTGATTTAGAAAATGTCGCGGGGGCTGTCATTGTCACTTCTGACGATGACAGCTGTCGACATCAGCGGTGCGGGCCGTCGATGACAGAGTCGCGCAGGATAAGCTCACCCGAGAAGGTTTGCTGATACTTAAACTCGCCGCCGTCGAGCATAAAAATCAGGCGGCTGATGGTCTCTTTAATCATCTCCGTAACCGGAATACGCACGCTGGAGAGCGAGGGCACGATGTAGGGCGCAATCGCCACATCGTCGAAGCCTACCACCGACACCGCATCAGGCGTGGCGACGCCGCTGTCGTGAAGCTGTTTCATGGCGCCAATCGCCATATCGTCGTTACTCGCCACCAGCGCGGTAAAGGTTTCGCCGCGCGAGAGCAGCTCAGACACGGCCGCCGCGCCGCTGGCCGGGTTCCATTTGCCGTGGGCGATCAGCGTCGGACGCAGCGGGATCTGGTGCTGCGCCAGGGCATCTTTGTAGCCGGAGAGACGCTCCACGCCCGTGGGCGAATCCAGCGAGCCGGTGATAAACGCAATGTCACGGTGCCCTTTCTCAATTAGCTGTGACACCGCTTCCTGACAGGAGGCTTTATGATCTGACCAGACGCTGTGGCTGCTGTTTTTACGCAGGCGACGGTTCAGTACCATGATCGGCTGCTCGTATTTCTCGACGATCTCGTCCATCTCTTCCACGCTCAGAAAACGCGGATAGATAATGACCGCGTCACAGCGCATATCAAGCAGGTACTGGATGGCTTCTCGCTCTTCATCGGCGCTGTGCTTGCCGTCCGCCAGGATCAGCTGCCGCCCCTTCTCTTCCGTCATGCGGGCGGCGTGAAACAGCAACTCACTAAAATAGACGCCGTGATACAGGGTGTTGGTCACCACCAGTCCCAGCGTCTGGGTGCGTTTGGTCGCCAGGTTGCGCGCCAGCAAATTGGGGCGATAGCCGCTCTCTTCGATGGCCTGAAACACCCGGTCTTTGGTCTCCTGGCTGACATAGCCATTCCCCGACAGCACCCGGGAAACCGTCGCTTTCGAAACGCCTGCCCGCTTCGCCACTTCAAGCATCGTGGTCATGTTGTTATTCCCTTTCATACTGATGGCACGCAGTGTACTGCACTGCAAAACAATTGTCGCAACGACACGCTCACGCTTTTTGAACCGTCTGGTGATCGCCATCACGAAATGAAAAAATGGTCAAAATGCGATCTTGTTTCATTCAAAGAAACTCATGATGATTATGTGGAACCGGTTTCCTACATACTCTCACAACGACAACAGGATCACATCCGATGGCCAAAAATTATGCCGCGCTGGCGCAAGACGTTGTCAGCGCGCTTGGCGGCAAAGACAACATCGTCGCCGTCACCCATTGCATGACGCGACTGCGTTTCGTCCTGAAAGACGAAACCGCTACCGATACCGCACGCCTGAAAAATATCAGCGGCGTACTGGGCGTGGTACGTAACGACAACCAGTGCCAGGTGATTATCGGCAATACCGTTTCTCAGGCGTACCGTGAGGTGGTGAGCCTGCTGCCAACCGACCTACAGCCTGCCGTACCGGAAGGCCCACAGAAATTGACCCTGCGCCGCATCGGTGCCGGGATCCTCGACGCGCTGATTGGCACCATGTCGCCGCTGATCCCGGCGATCATCGGCGGCTCGATGGTCAAGCTGCTGGCGATGATCCTTGAGATGACCGGCGTGCTGGAGAAAGGCGCGCCGACGCTCACCATTTTGACCGTCATCGGCGACGGGGCGTTCTTCTTCCTGCCGCTGATGGTGGCAGCATCTGCCGCGGTGAAATTCAAAACCAACATGTCGCTGGCGATCGCCATTGCAGGCGTGCTGGTGCACCCGAGCTTTATCGAGCTGATGGCGAAAGCCGCGCAGGGTGAGCACGTCGAATTCGCGTTTATCCCGGTGACGGCGGTGAAATACACCTACACCGTGATCCCGGCGCTGGTGATGACCTGGTGCCTGTCGTATATCGAACGCTGGGTGGATCGCATTACGCCTGCGGTGACGAAAAACTTCCTCAAGCCGATGCTGATCGTGCTGATTGCCGCCCCGCTCGCCATCGTGCTGATTGGGCCGCTGGGGATCTGGATCGGCAGCGCCATCTCCGCGCTGGTCTACACCATCCACGGCTATCTGGGCTGGCTCTCCGTGGCGATCATGGGCGCGCTCTGGCCGCTGCTGGTCATGACCGGGATGCACCGCGTCTTTACCCCGACTATCATTCAGACCATTGCCGAAACGGGTAAAGAGGGGATGGTGATGCCGTCGGAAATCGGTGCCAACCTGTCGCTCGGCGGTTCATCCCTGGCGGTGGCATGGAAAACGAAAAACCCGGAGCTGCGCCAGACGGCGCTGGCCGCGGCGGCTTCCGCCATCATGGCGGGCATCTCTGAACCGGCGCTGTATGGCGTGGCGGTTCGCCTGAAACGCCCGCTGATTGCCAGCCTGATTAGCGGCTTTATCTGTGGCGCGGTGGCCGGTATTGCGGGGCTTGCCAGCCACTCAATGGCGGCGCCGGGGCTGTTTACCAGCGTGCAGTTCTTCGATCCGGCCAACCCGATGACCATTGTCTGGGTATTCGGCGTCATGGCGCTGGCGGTCGTGCTCTCCTTCGTGCTGACCCTGATATTAGGCTTTGAAGATATCCCGGTCGAAGACGAGGCTGAAAAAGCCCGCGCCCTGCAGAGCGCGCCGGTGCAGGCCAAAACCGCACAAGTTTAACCGTATAACGAGGTAGAAATGTCTGTTTTTCCACAAGGATTTTTATGGGGCGGCGCGCTTGCCGCCAACCAGAGCGAAGGCGCTTACCGTGAAGGCGGCAAAGGGCTGACCACGGTCGACATGATCCCTCACGGCGCAAACCGCCTGGCGGTGAAGCTTGGTAAGGAAAAGCGTTTTTCGCTGCGTGACGACGAGTTTTACCCAAGCCACGAGGCGATCGATTTTTACCATCGCTACAAAGAGGACATCGCTCTGATGGCGGAGATGGGCTTTACGGTGTTCCGCACCTCGATTGCCTGGAGCCGCCTCTATCCGAACGGCGACGAACCGCTGCCGAACAAAGAGGGCATTGCCTTCTATCGCGCGGTGTTTGAAGAGTGCAAAAAGTACAACATTGAGCCGCTGGTCACCCTGTGCCACTTCGATGTGCCGATGCATCTGGTGACGGAGTATGGCTCCTGGCGCAACCGCAAGATGGTCGATTTCTTTGCCCGCTACGCCCGCACCTGTTTCGAAGAATTTAACGGTCTGGTGAAATACTGGCTCACCTTCAACGAGATCAACATCATGCTGCACAGCCCGTTCTCCGGCGCGGGGCTGGTGTTCGAAGAAGGTGAAAACGAAGATCAGGTGAAATACCAGGCCGCGCACCACGAGCTGGTCGCAAGCGCGCTGGCGACCAAAATCGCCCACGAGGTAAACCCGGAAAACCAGGTCGGCTGCATGCTGGCGGGCGGGAATTTCTACCCTTACTCCTGCAAGCCGGAAGACGTATGGATGGCGCTGGAGAAGGACCGCGAGAACCTGTTCTTTATCGACGTGCAGGCGCGCGGCAGCTATCCGGCCTACTCCGCCCGCGTGTTCCGCGAAAAAGGGGTGGTGATTGTGAAAGATCCGGGCGACGACGAAATGCTGAAAAACACCGTCGATTTTGTATCGTTCAGCTATTACGCCTCGCGCTGCGCGTCGGCCGATATGAATGCGAATAATACCAATGCGGCGAACATCGTCAAATCCCTGCGCAACCCGCATATTCAGGTGAGCGAATGGGGCTGGGGCATCGATCCGCTCGGCCTGCGCATCACCATGAACATGATGTACGACCGTTATCAGAAACCGCTGTTCCTGGTGGAAAACGGCCTTGGCGCAAAAGATGTCATTGATGAAAACGGCGAAATTAACGATGACTACCGCATCAGCTATCTGCGCGAACATATCCGCGCGATGGGCGATGCCATTGAGGACGGTGTGCCGCTGATGGGCTATACCACCTGGGGCTGCATTGACCTGGTGGCGGCCTCAACGGGCGAAATGAGCAAGCGCTACGGGTTTGTCTACGTTGACCGCGACGATGCCGGAAACGGCACGCTGGAGCGCAAACGCAAGAAGTCGTTCTGGTGGTATAAGAAGGTGATTGCGAGTAACGGGGGGGATCTGGCGTAGCCTGTTGCCCTCACCCTAACCCTCTCCCACAGGGAGAGGGGACAAAAAACACCCTCTCCCCTTTGAGGAGAGGGGTTCAAACCCACCCTTTCCAACCCACCCCGCAAGCCGTGAATAGACCACTTCCACCGCGGCTTTCACCGGGGGTGTCATCGGGTAATAAAATCCGACGATGTCCGGCTGAATGCCCAAAAACAGCACCTCGCCCACGTCCTCTTTGATCTGATCCACGAGATAGTTAAGCGGCATATTATGCGTGGTCATCATGAACATGTCGGCAATGTCGTCCGGGTCGATCAGGCGGATGTCCCCCGGGTTCAGCCCCATATCCGTAGCATCGACAATCAACAGCCGATCAGGGTGAAGCTCGCGGATGGCCACCACATCGTTTTCCGGCGCGCTGCCGCCGTCAATCACCACCCAGTTGCCCTGCGGGTTCGCGGCACACATCTCTGCCAGCAGCGGGCCTGCGCCGTCGTCGCCCATCATGCTGTTGCCGACACACAGTAAAACGTCAGTCACGTAATCTCCTCACCATCAGGTAGATAGCACTTTCCTGATGAATATCATGCAGCATGCTGAGCAGCGTTTTGCTCCACGCCTGCTGTTCGGGGGTTTGCCGTTTCAGCGCCGCGTCAAACGCATTCGCCAGCATCGCAATATGGTTGGCGTCGATAACGATCTCACCGTACTTCGGTACCCCTTCCATTTTGCGCCGCGCCGTACTGCCCTCCTCCAGCGTGGCGATCCACGCCAGATAGTCGGACCACGGGCAGCTCAGCGCCGCCTCCAGGCAGTCGATCACCCCGAGGTGATGCCCAATCGCCAGGCTGTAATAGACCACCTGCTGCGCCGCGTCCGGCGTGGCATCGTTCTCATCAATAAATTTACGGCTCAGCTGACTGAACACCACCGTCTCACTCATCGGATACGCGCCTCATCCACAATGCTGTTCAGGTTCGCCACAATCTCATTGAGACGCGGGTCGTTTTCCGCCTCCAGCCAGCGCGCCACCTGGTGCTCGCCCTGGCTCAGCAAGCGCAGGTAATCGTCGGCAATCTGGCGGCCATAGCGATAGCCCGCCAGCCTGCGCGCCGTGCGGTCTACCTTCACCCGCAGCGGCTGCACCATGTCCGGGTGCAGGATCATCGCAGGCTGATTGTCGGGTTCACCCGGTTCACGGGCGTGGATTTTCTGCTCCAGCAGGCCGAGCGCCATGGCAAAGCCGTACAGCGTGGCGGCAGGCGTCGGCGGACAGCCCGGAATGTAGACGTCCACCGGTACGATTTTGTCGGTGCCGCCCCACACGCAGTAGAGGTCGTGGAAGATGCCGCCGCTGTTACCGCAGGCGCCGTAGGAGATACAGATTTTCGGATCGGGCGCAGACTGCCAGGCGCGCAGCGCGGGCGAGCGCATGGCGCGGGTGACGGCCCCGGTGAACAGCAGAATGTCGGCATGACGCGGAGACGGCACCACTTTGATGCCGAAGCGTTCGGCGTCAAACAGCGGTGACAGCGTGGCGAAGATCTCAATCTCGCAGCCGTTGCAGCCGCCGCAGTCCACGCGGTAAACGTAGGCCGAGCGTTTGATTTTTTTCAACAGCGACGCTTTCATGCTGGCGATGGACTCCTCCACCGTCATCGGCACCGGAATGCCCCGCTCGTCGCGCGGACCGAGTAAGTTTTCCATCAGCTGGCCTCTCTCATATGACGGGTGATATCGATGCGGTCGGACGGCAGCAGGCATTTCTGCCGTTTGCATTCCGGGCAGGTTTCAAAGCTTTCGCGATGATGCTCCGCGCGGGCATCGCCGTTGTGCTTAAGCAGCGCGATGGCATAGTCGATCTCTTTTTGCACGGCGAACGGACGTTTGCAGACGCGGCAGTTACACAGGGCAAAACGCGACTGCTGCAAAAAGTCCTCTTTCTTCCACACCGCCAGCTCGTACTCCTGAGACAGACGAATGGCGACCGTCGGGCAAACCTCTTCGCAGCGGCCGCAGAAGATGCAGCGACCGAGGTTAAACTGCCAGGCCAGTTCGCCGGTTTTCAGATCCGTTTCCACCGTCAGGGCATTCGACGGACAGGCGTTGACGCAGGCCGCACAGCCGATGCACTGCTGCGGGTTGTGTTCCGGCTTGCCGCGAAAGTTTTTATCCACCGGCATCGGCTCCAGCGGGTAGCGGCTGGTGGGCGTGCCGGTTTTGATCACTTTTTTGATAAAGGTAAACATGACAAGTCCTTATTTCAGCGGCGAGTTCTTACGCTCGATGCTGTAGCGCTCAAGCTCTTTGTACGGCACCACCTGGCTTTTCTTCTTGCGCACGTCCACCACGGTCATGCGGTCGGTGCAGGAGTAGCACGGGTCGAGGCTGCCGATGATCAGCGGCGCGTCGGAGACCGTGTTGCCGCGCAGCATATAGCGCAGGGTTGGCCAGTTGGCGTAGGTGGCCGCACGGCAGCGCCAGCGGTAAAGCTTCTGGTTATCGCCGGTCATGCTCCAGTGGATGTCGTCCCCGCGCGGCGCTTCGGCAAAGCCGAGGGCAAAGCGGTTCGGGATGTAGGTGAAGCCCTCCACCATCAGCGGGCCGCCCGGCAGGTTATCGAGCCCAAAGTCGATCATATTCAGCGCGGTGAAGACCTCGTTGATACGCACCTTCAGGCGGGAGATGACGTCGCAGCCCTGTTCGCTGTGTACGGTCATTGGCAGCAGGCCGTAACCGACAAACGGGTGATCGGCGCGGGTGTCGCGGGCGTGGCCGCTGGCGCGCACCATCGGGCCAACGTTGCTGAAGTCGCGGGCGATCTCCGGATCAAGGCGGCCGATCCCCACGGTACGCTGCTCGATGTTGGGCGTGCTGAGCAGCATATCCACCAGCTCCTGCACGTCGCGACGCATCTGCTGTGCCAGCTGTCGGGTCTGGATCATGTCGTTTTTAAGCAGGTCACGGCGGATCCCACCGATCAGGTTCAGACCGTAGGTTTTACGCGCCCCGGTGAGGATCTCCGCCATCTTCATCGACGCCTCGCGCACGCGGAAGAACTGCATAAACCCGGAGTCGAAACCGACAAAGTGACAGGCCAGACCGAGATTCAGCAGGTGCGAGTGCAGACGTTCCACTTCCAGCAAAATGGCGCGGATCATCTGCGCGCGCTCCGGCACCACGATCCCCATGCCGTTCTCCACCGAGGTGGTATAGGCGGTGCTGTGGGCGAAGCCGCAGATGCCGCACACGCGGTCCGAGAGGAATGTCACCTCGTTATAGCCCATCCGGGTTTCCGCCAGCTTTTCCATGCCGCGATGGACGTAGAACAGACGGTAGTCGGCGTCGATAATGTTTTCGCCATCAACAAACAGGCGGAAGTGGCCTGGTTCATCAGAGGTGACGTGCAGCGGGCCAATCGGCACCACGTTGTTCTTTTTGTTGCCGAGTTCGTTAATGAACTCGTAGGTTTCGCTGTCGGTGGTTGGGGCCGGACGCTGGCGGTAATCCATGCTGTCCTTGCGCAGCGGATACAGTTCGTCCGGCCAGTCGTCCGGCAGCACCAGGCGGCGTTCATCCGGCAGCCCCACCGGCACCAGGCCATACATGTCACGCACTTCGCGCTCGCCCCAGACGGCGGCAGGCACGCGCGGTGTGACGGACGGGTACTCCGGCTTGTTCGGGTCGACTTCCACGCGTACGGTAAGCCAGCACTTCTCGCCCTGCTCCATCGACATCACGTAGTACACCGCGTAATTGCCGCACAGCTGACGCTCGTCATTGCCGAACAGCACCGACAGCCAACCGCCCTGCTGGTAGTAAAGAAACTCCACCACTTCCGGCAGATAGTTCACCTTAATGGTGACGGTTACCTGGTCTTTGGTCTGCCATCCTTCATCCAGCACAACACCCGGAAAAGCCTGATGCAACGCGGCGAGATACTGCTGACCTTTCTTTTCTTCAGACATAAATACTCTCTTTAATCACGCCACCAGCAAGGAGACGAACGCTAAAAATGCAAAACCAAAACCGGCCCAGGTGATGCGCGAGGTCGCGACAAAGCGCAGACGTGCCATGCTGTTTTCAAACAGGGCAATCACCAGCACGCCGACCAGCAACTTGAGCGCGGCAACCACCACGGCCAATACCAGCCCCCCAGCGGAGAAGTGCGTCATCTGCCCCCACGGGAAGAAGACGCCAACAAACATCTGCAGGACCACCAGCTGCTTAAGGCTGATGCCCCACTTAAGCACCGCAAAGCCGTAGCCGCTGTATTCGGTCAACGGCCCTTCCTGTAGCTCCTGCTCGGCTTCTGCGAGGTCAAACGGCAGTTTGCCCATCTCAATAAAGGTGGCGAACGCGCAGGCGCAAAGGGCCAGCACCAGCGGGAGGGTACGTGACACCGGCCAGTGGTAAACGGTGTGGGTGATAAAGCTGATATGGGTGGAACCCGCGACCTGCGCGGCCACCCATAGCCCCAGCAGCAGGATCGGTTCGACCAGCACGCCCAGCATCGCCTCGCGGCTGGCGCCGATACCGGTAAACGGGCTGCCGGTATCCAGACCCGCAATAGCAAAGAAGAAGCGGGCAATGGCGAAGAGGTAAATCAGCGTAATCAGATCCCCAAGTGCAGGCAGCGGCGAGCCCACCGTCACCACCGGCAGCGCGGTGGCGATGGTCAGCATCACGCCGACCATCACGAACGGCGTCAGGCGGAAGACCCAGCCTGCGGCATCCGGCGCCACGCTCTGGCGGGAGAGCAGCTTGAAGAGATCGCGGTACTCCTGGAGCACGCCAGGCCCGCGACGGTTGTGCATCCGGGCGCGCGCCACGCGCGTGATGCCCGACAGCAGTGGCGCAACGGCGAACAGCACCAGCGCCTGAAGTATTGCCAGTAACAGACTCATGTCAGGCTCCTCGTGAAATCACAATGACCACCAGCACCGCCAGCTCGATCAGCGCCAGACGGCGGAACAGCGCAGGTACAGCGGCGCTCTGCCAGCCCGGCATCCATCCCACCGGGTTCAGCCAGTGGCGCAGCTTCAGCACGGCAGCGAAGTTCTCTTTCACCGGCATGGCAAAACCGTGGGCGGTGATGACCATCGATTGTTCGTGTTCGTAGCCACAGGCCCAGGCCGCCCCGCGCGAGCGGGAGGGGAGTCGGTCGCGCCTGAAGAACAACATCAGCACAAACGGCAACAGCGGTGCGGCAATCAGCAGCAGCGCCATCATCGGCTGGGAGACGGTGGTATGCGCAAGGGTCAGCGGCAGTGGAATGGCGTTATCCAGCAGCGGCAGCAGCCATGGGGCGGCGACCCCGCCCGCGATGCAGCACAGCGCCAGCGCGACCACGCTGGCACACATCAGTACCGGGGCGCAGCAGGCGTTTTCCGCTTCCCGCGTGCGCGGTGCGCCGAGGAAGGTGACGCCGTAGACTTTTGCCATACACATCACCGCCAGCGCCCCGGTTATCGCCAGCCCAACCGCCAGCAGCGGGCCGAGCAGTCGGGCGATAAAGGCGTCGCTCTGACCGAGCGCGAAGAAGGACTGGTAGATCACCCACTCGCCCGCAAAGCCGTTCAGCGGCGGCAACGCGGCCATCGCCATCAGCCCGACCAGCATGGCGAGAGAAATCACCGGCATCTTTTTGCCGATGCCGCCGAGTTTTTCGATATCCCGATGACCGGTACGGAACCAGACGCTGCCCGCGCCCAGGAACAGGGTGCTTTTAAACAGGCTGTGGTTAACGAGGTGATACAGCCCCCCGATAAACCCGGCGGCAATCAGCGCCGGTTGATTAAGTGCCAGGCCGGTCACGCCTGCGCCGATGCCGAGCAGGATAATGCCGATATTTTCCAGGGTGTGGTACGCCAGCAGACGCTGAATGTTGTGCTCCATCAGCGCATACAGCCCGCCGACAAAGGCGGTAATCATACCTGCGATAAGCAGCGCGACACCCCACCACAGCGGCGGCTGGCCGCCGGTCAGGGTGATCGTCAGAACGCCGAACAGACCGACTTTCATCACCACGGTGGAAAACAGCGCGGCGGCGGGTGCAGAGGCATTCGCGTGCGCCTGCGGCACCCAGCCGTGCAGAGGGATGACCCCGGCCAGCAGGCCAAAGCCCACCACGCCCAACAGCCAGACGTCGTTTCCCAGCGGCTGACCGTTAAGCGCTGCGAAGTCGAGCGTGCCGAAACGTTGCCACACCAGCCAGCAGGCCAGCGCCAGCAGCAGCGTGCCGAGGCGACCGAGCGCAAACCACAGCTTGCCGGAGGCGCTACATCCCGTCAGGAATACGCCGCAGAGCGCCATGATCTCCGCCATCACCACCAGCGCGCCGAGGTTGCTGGCAATGACGGTGCAGACCGCCGACGCCAGCAGCAGGTTAACCAGCAGACCATTCGCGCGGGTGTGCTGATGGCGGTGCCAGTCAATATTGAACAGGCTGATAAACACCCCGCACAGGCCAAAAGTCACCAGCCAGATGGCGTTCAGCGGCGTGAGCTGAACGGTATGACGGACGATCGGAATCATTGCTTCGGCGGTCTGGCCGCTGAGTAACACTGCCGTACCTGCTGCCAGCGTCATCAGGCTGCCCACCGCCCCGCCGATACCGGCGATCCAGCCGCTCAGGGTTTTATGGAATGACAGGAGCCACGCCAGCACAGCAGCGGCGGCAAAGTACGCCACGGCGCTGTTAATCATAGATATCGCGTTCATTTCGCCCCCTCGTTAAGCGCCTGAAGCAGAGAAAGATCGCCGACGTCGGTATTAATGGTCAGCTCGCGCTTGCGTTTGCTGGTGCGGGCAATATCGCGAATGTTGACCAGAATCAGCGCTTTGGTCGGGCAGGTGCGCACGCAGGCCGGGCCCTGCTCATCAAAGCTGCACAGGTCGCACTTCACCGCCACCGCACGCACGCCGGGCACCCAGTCAAGCAGCGTACTGACACGTGCCGGAGCCGGGGGAGCAGGTGGCGCTTTTGGGGTGTTGGCATTCGCCGGAATATGCAGCGGACGGCTGCCGGAAAATTCAATCGCACCGAACGGGCAGGCTATGCCGCACAGCTTGCAGCTCACGCACAGGCTTTCGTTCAGCTGTACCGCGCCGTCAACGCGGGTGATGGCATTCACCGGACAGACGCCCGCGCACGGCGCATCTTCACAGTGGTGGCAGAGCTGCGGGGCAGACTCTTTTTCATTACGCATGACGCGCAGGCGCGGCATGGACTGGAGCCCGTGCAGGCGGTGCGTTTCCGAACAGGCCGCCTCACAGGTTCGACAGCCAATACAGACCGTCGAGTCAGCAATTACAAAACGGTTCACCGGGTCATCCTCTGGTGATAGTCATTTTTGACGAAAAACTGTCATGTCGACACTTCTCGACACGTGATGATCAGGCCACGTCCGCTGAGGCGTGTTCATCCATCAGCTGCTTCAGGTTGACCGGGAGATCGTGTTCAACGGCGGTGTACAGACCGTTATAAACCGGCGCGATTTTTTCCAGATAGTGCTCCAGCACCTGCTGGCGATCGCGGTTGCTGACGTGACCGTCAACCATGCCGTCGGCCATCAGTTGCGCCTTCGCAATACACTGTTTTTCACCCTCTTTTGTCTCGACGTAGTACTCAATGGTGTGGCTGTTGAAGGTGTCGGCCAGGGTGACGTAAATCGTGAAATGGCCGAACAAAACAAAGCGCATATCCCCCTGCGCCGCACAGCTCATGGCGTGGTGAAGACGGGCTTTGGAGAGGGTGATCCCCTGGACCAGTGAGTTGCAGTAAAGGTGCCACTGGTCCTGTAACTGCTGGTGACGCTGCGCGATGTAATCCGCTTTTTCGCTAATTTCCCAAATAGTCATAGAAGGTATCCGGTTAATGGAGATAGCGGCTGTTAAGCAGATTCCATGCCATTTTTTAATGCATTGATATTTAATGGGTTTAATTCAAAACAGGCTGTCAACAAGAGGGTGTCGACGTGTCATTTCGACAGCGTTGACATCGTCACCCCCTAACCAAAACCAGGCTGGCATTGTTATTGCATTAACGGGGCAATTCATTAAGGAGGCGTCATGCACGAAATCACCCTCTGCCAGCGGGCACTGGAACTCATCGAACAGCAGGCAGCGCAAAACCACGCGACGCGCGTGACCGGCGTCTGGCTGAAGGTCGGGGCCTTTTCCTGCGTCGAAACCAGCGCCCTCACCTTCTGTTTTGAGCTGGTGTGCCGCGGCACGCTGGCGGAAGGCTGCGAACTTCATATTGAAGAGCAACAGGCGGAGTGCTGGTGCGAGCAGTGTCAGCAGTACGTCACCCTGCTGTCGTCGAAGGTCCAGCGCTGCCCACAGTGTCAGCACACCGGCCTTCGCATCGTGGCGGATGACGGGATGCAGATCCAACACCTTGAAATCGAGAAGGAGTAAAGTATGTGTAGCACCTGCGGTTGCGCCGAAGGCAACCTGTATATCGAAGGGGATGAACACCGTCCTCACTCCGCGTTTCGCTCCGCCCCTTTTAACCCCGCACCGCGTCCGGCAGCGGCACTCACCGGCATTCGCTTTGCGCCTCAACGCTCCGATATGGGCGATCTTCATTACGGCCACGGCGAGGCGGGTACCCATGCGCCGGGCATGAGCCAGCGCCAGATGCTGAACGTAGAAATCAACGTACTCGATAAAAACAACCAGATCGCCGCCCGCAACCGCGCCCGGTTTGCCGCACGTCAACAGCTGGTGCTCAACCTCGTCTCCAGCCCCGGCTCCGGCAAAACCACGCTGCTGACGGAAACGCTCAAACGCCTGAACGAACGCGTCTCCTGCGCGGTGATCGAAGGCGATCAGCAAACGGTCAACGATGCCGCCCGTATTCGTGAAACCGGCACCCCGGCGATACAGGTCAATACCGGTAAAGGCTGCCATCTGGATGCGCAGATGATTGCCGATGCCGCGCCGCGTCTGCCACTGGAGGATAACGGTATTCTGTTTATCGAAAACGTCGGCAATCTGGTCTGCCCGGCCAGCTTCGATCTCGGGGAGCGGCATAAAGTGGCGGTCCTCTCGGTGACCGAAGGAGAAGACAAGCCGCTCAAATATCCGCATATGTTTGCCGCCGCGTCGCTGATGCTGCTAAACAAAGTCGACCTGCTGCCGTACCTGAATTTCGACGTGGATAAATGCCTGGCTTATGCCCGTGAAGTGAACCCGGACATTGCGATCCTGCTGGTCTCCGCCACACGCGGCGACGGCATGGCGCACTGGCTAAACTGGCTGGAGAGTGAACGATGTGCATAGGCGTCCCCGGACAAATCCATTCCATTGACGGAAACCAGGCCAAAGTGGAAGTCTGCGGCATATTGCGCGACGTCGATTTAACGCTGGTGGGCAGCACCGATGAGACGGGCGTCTCGCGCCTTGGTCAGTGGGTGCTGCTACACGTGGGGTTTGCCATGAGCGTGATTAATGAAGCGGAAGCGCGCGACACGCTGGATGCCCTGCAGAACATGTTCGATGTGGAGCCGGACGTCGGCGCGCTGCTGTACGGCGAGGAACGGTAATTATGCGTTACGTTGATGAATACCGCGCACCTGAGCAGGTGATGCAGCTTATCGGTCATCTGAAAACGCGGGCCGCCCTGCTGAAACACACGGCGGAAAAGCCGCTGCGGATCATGGAAGTCTGCGGCGGGCACACCCATGCCATTTTCAAATTTGGCCTCGATCAGCTGCTGCCGGACAACATTGAGTTTATCCACGGCCCGGGCTGCCCGGTTTGCGTGCTGCCCATGGGGCGCATTGACAGCTGTATCGAGATCGCCAGCCAGCCTGACGTCATTTTCTGTTCCTTTGGCGACGCGATGCGCGTGCCGGGGAAAAAGGGCTCGCTGCTGCAGGCCAAAGCGCGCGGCGCGGATGTGCGCATCGTGTACTCGCCGATGGATGCCCTGAAGCTTGCAACCGATAACCCTGGCCGAAAGGTGGTATTTTTCGGGCTGGGTTTTGAGACCACCATGCCCGCTACGGCGATCACGCTGCAGCAGGCAAAACGCAGCAGCGTCACCAATTTTTTCTTTTTTTGTCAGCACATTACGCTTATTCCGACGCTGCGCAGCCTGCTGGACGCCTCGGACAACGGCATTGACGCGTTCCTGGCACCGGGCCATGTCAGCATGGTGATCGGTACCGGGGCCTACGGCTTTATCGCTGACGATTACCATCGCCCGTTAGTCGTCGCTGGTTTCGAACCTCTTGATCTACTGCAAGGCGTCACCATGCTGGTTGAGCAGAAAATAGCAGCCCTGAGCGCGGTGGAAAATCAGTACCGCCGCGTGGTGCCGGATACCGGAAATGAACGGGCGCAGCAGGCGATAGCTGACGTATTTAGCGTTGAGGGCGACAGCGAGTGGCGCGGGCTGGGGTTGATTGCTGAATCCGGCGTGCGCCTGACCCCAGCCTACCGGTCGTTTGATGCAGAAACGCATTTCCGCCCACAGCCACAACAGGTTTGCGACGATCCCCAGGCCCGCTGCGGCGAGGTCCTTACCGGAAGATGTAAACCCCACCACTGCCCGTTATTTGGCAACACCTGTAACCCGCAAACGGCATTTGGCGCGCTGATGGTCTCTTCCGAAGGGGCATGTGCCGCGTGGTATCAGTACCGCAACCAGGAGAGTGAAGCATGAACACGGTTGAAATGGCGCACGGCAGCGGCGGTCTGGCGATGCAGCAGCTGATAAACCGGCTGTTTATGGAGGCCTTTGATAACCCCTGGCTCGCCGAGCAGGAAGACCAGGCCCGCATTGACCTCGCTTCCCTCACCGCCCAGGGCGACAGGCTGGCCTTCTCCACCGACAGCTATGTGATTGACCCGCTATTCTTCCCCGGCGGCGATATCGGCAAGCTGGCCGTCTGCGGTACCGCGAACGATGTCGCCGTCAGCGGTGCCATTCCGCGCTACCTCTCCTGCGGATTTATCCTTGAAGAAGGTTTGCCGATGGAGACGCTCGCGGCGGTGGTCAGCAGCATGGCGCACACCGCGCACGAGGCAGGGATTGCTATCGTCACCGGCGATACCAAGGTGGTGCAGCGCGGCGCGGCGGATAAGCTCTTTATCAACACCGCCGGGATGGGGGCGATCCCCGCCGATATTCACTGGGGCGCGCAGCAACTGGCCGTGGGCGACGTGCTGCTGGTCAGCGGCACGCTGGGCTGTCACGGGGCGACCATCCTTAACCTGCGCGAAGGGCTGGGGCTGGACGGGGAACTGCGCAGCGACTGCGCGGTGCTCACCCCGCTTATCCAGACGCTGCGGGCGATCCCCGGCGTGAAAGCCCTGCGGGATGCCACCCGTGGCGGCGTCAATGCCGTGGTGCATGAGTTCGCGGCCTGCTGCGGCTGCGGTATTGAACTTACTGAGCGCAGCCTGCCCGTCAAGCCTGCGGTTCGCGGGCTGTGCGAGCTGCTGGGGTTGGATCCACTCAATTTTGCTAATGAAGGCAAGCTGGTGATAGGCGTTGAGCGCGCCGCGGCCGAAACCGTACTTGAACAGTTGCGGGCGCATCCGTCAGGAAAAGAGGCCGCGATAATTGGTGAGGTGGTTGAGCGCAAAGGGGTGCGCCTGGCCGGACTGTATGGCGTGAAGCGCACGCTGGATCTGCCGCACGCGGAACCGTTACCCCGCATTTGCTAGAACCGCGTGAAAAGCGGTCGGCACGGAATTTTTTTTTGCCCGTTTCTACTGGAAAGCACTATGCCGTATACACCGATGAGCGATCTCGGACAGCAGGGTCTGTTCGACATTACGCGAACACTTTTACAGCAGCCCGACCTGGGTGCGCTGAGCGATGCCCTGACGCGCCTGGTCAGGCAATCTGCACTGGCAGACAGCGCCGCCATTGTGCTCTGGCATAGCGGGAGCCATCGTGCGAGCTACTTCTCCACACGAGAAAACGGAAAAGCGTTTGAATACGAAGACGAAACGTATCTCGCTCACGGGCCGATACGCCGTATTCTTTCCCGGCCGGAAGCGCTGCACTGCAATTTTGAGGAGTTCCGTCAGGCGTGGCCCATGCTGGCCCGGAGCGCCTTATATCAGCCGTTTGGTCATTACAGCCTGCTGCCGCTGGCGGTGGAAGGCCACATTTTTGGTGGCTGCGAGTTTATCCGTAATACCGACCAGCCATGGAGCGAGGCGGAATATGAGCGTCTGCACACCTTCACCCAGATAGTGGCCGTCGTCGCCGAGCAGATCCAAAGCCGCGTCAGCAATAATGTGGATTACGACCTGCTGAGCCGTGAGCGTGACAACTTCCGCATTCTGGTGGCAATCACCAACGCCGTGCTCTCCCGTCTCGACATGGATGAGCTGGTCAGCGAAGTGTCGAAGGAGATCCATCACTACTTCAAAATTGACGCCATTAGCATTGCCTTGCGCGGCCATCGCAAGGGCAAGCTCAACATTTACTCCACGCACTATCTCGACGAAGCGAACCCGGCCCATGAGCAGAGCGAGGTGGATGAAGCGGGAACCCTTTCTGAACGGGTGTTTAAAAGCAAGGAGATCCTGCTGCTCAATCTCAGCGAGCAGGATGTGATGGCGCCTTACGAGCGAATGCTGTTTAACATCTGGGGCAACAAAATCCAGACCCTGTGCCTGCTGCCGTTGATGTCCGGTAACACCATGCTGGGCGTTCTCAAGCTGGCGCAGTGTGAGGAAGGGGTGTTCACCACCGCCAACCTGAAGCTGCTGCGTCAGATTGCCGAGCGTATCTCCATCGCGCTGGATAACGCGCTGGCGTATCAGGAGATCCACCGTCTGAAAGAACGGCTGGTGGATGAAAACCTGGCGCTGACGGAACAGCTTAACAATGTCGACAGCGAGTTTGGCGAAATCATTGGACGCAGCGATGCCATGTACAGCGTGCTCAAACAGGTGGAGATGGTCGCGCAAAGCGACAGTACAGTGCTGATCCTGGGCGAAACCGGTACGGGTAAGGAGCTGATTGCCCGCGCGATCCACAATCTCAGCAACCGCAACAGCCGCCGGATGGTGAAAATGAACTGTGCCGCCATGCCTGCGGGTCTGCTGGAAAGCGATCTCTTTGGCCATGAGCGCGGTGCGTTTACCGGTGCCAGCAGCCAGCGTCTGGGCCGTTTCGAGCTGGCGGATAAAAGCTCGCTGTTCCTCGACGAAGTGGGCGATATGCCGCTGGAGCTACAGCCTAAACTGCTGCGTGTGCTGCAGGAACAGGAGTTCGAACGTCTTGGCAGCAATAAGCTGATTCAGACCGACGTGCGGCTGATTGCCGCCACCAACCGCGATCTGAAAAAAATGGTCGCCGACCGCGAGTTTCGCAGCGACCTCTACTATCGCCTGAACGTGTTCCCGATTTGCCTGCCGCCCCTGCGCGAGCGCCCGGAAGATATCCCGCTGCTGGTCAAAGCGTTTACCGCCAAAATTGCCCGCCGGATGGGACGCAACATCGACAGCATTCCCGCCGAGACGTTACGCACCCTTTCCTCGATGGAGTGGCCCGGCAACGTGCGCGAGCTGGAAAACGTCATTGAGCGTGCGGTGCTGCTGACGCGCGGTAATGTGCTGCAACTCTCCCTGCCGGAGGTTTCTCTGCCGGACTCTCCCGCAGCCGCGACCGACGTGGCCCAGGACGGGGAAGATGAATATCAATTGATTGTCCGCGTGCTGAAAGAGACCAACGGCGTAGTGGCCGGGCCGAAAGGGGCAGCCCAGCGTCTGGGGTTAAAACGCACCACCCTGCTGTCGCGCATGAAGCGCCTTGGAATAGATAAAGAGAGCCTGATTTAAGGCGCATTCCGGCGGTGCTTTCTGGCACCGCCTTTTGTCACCCTGCGTTATTGTCCCTCATTGACACACAATATTTTCCTCTGTATAAAATTCCGCCTTAATAATGAGTTTCATTTGCATCAAAAATAACTTTAATGAAGGGTAGCGTTTAATGAAGAAGGTCATCTGCGCGTTAGGCCTGGCGGTTGCGTCGGTCAGTTCTGCTCTGGCAACCACTTATCCTCTGACCATTGAAAACTGCGGTTATAAAGAGACCTTCACCAAAGCGCCGGAACGCGTCGTGGCCCTTGGTCAAAATACCGTTGAGATTTTGCTTCTGCTGGGTCTGGAAGATAAGGTGAAGGCCAGCGCCTTCTGGCCGACCAAAGTGCTGCCGCAGCTGGCCGAACAGAATGCCAAAATCAAAACGCTCACCGTCGAAATTCCTACGCTGGAATCTATCCTTGCGCAAAACCCCGATTTTGTTCCTGCACAATTGCCGCTGCTGCTCGGGCCAGAAAGTAAGGTCGCAAAACGTGAGGATCTGGCTACCGTCGGCGTGAACAGTTATTTATCACCGGGCATGTGCGCCACTAAAAAAGCCTCGGGCGATATGTACGGCAGCCGCCAGAAGCTGTGGGACATGACATACCTTTATAAAGAGATTGAAGATTTCGCCAAAATTTTCAACGTTGAAGACCGTGGTCAGGCCGTTATCGCCAGCTTTAAAAAACGTGAGGCAGACCTGCGCAAAGAATTTGGCAAAAGCAAAAAAGACCTCTCCTTTGTGTTCTGGTTCTCAAGCGCCTCTCCTTCTGCTGATGCCTACGTGGGCGGTAAAAACAGCGCCTCAGGCTTTATCGCTGACGTACTGGGTGGCCATAACGCCATCACCGCCGAGGCCGAATGGCCAACCGTGGGCTGGGAAAGCATCATTGCCGCTAACCCGGACGTGATTGTGGTCTCAAGCCTCGACCGTAACCGCTGGGCGCTGGATAACGCGGAAGCGAAAATCAAATTCCTGAAAAGCGATCCGGCCGTCAGCCAGCTTGAGGCCGTCAAAAAAGGCCATATCGTGGTGATGGACGGCCAGGCAATGAACCCGACGATCCGTACCATTTATGGCGCTGAACAGGTGGGCGAACAGCTCAGAAAACTGGGGCTGAACTGATGACGGCAGCTGTACTTCAGGCCCGACAGGGCCTGTTCCTGACCACTTCCGCCCTGCTGGCTATTGTCCTGCTGTTTCTGGTGATCGCCCTTGGCGTAAGCGTCGGAGAGTTGTCGATTCCGCTGTCCAATGTCTTTTATGCTATCGGTAATAAGCTGGGGCTGACCGCGATTCCGCTCAACCGCATCTATGAGAGCGTGATCTGGGACTTCCGCCTGAGCCGCGCGCTGGTGGCGGCCTGCTGCGGCGCGGGGCTGGCTATCTGCGGCGCGGTTTTGCAGAGCCTGCTGAAAAACGCGCTGGCTGAACCTTACGTGCTCGGCGTCTCTGCGGGGGCGTCCACCGGCGCGGTTTCCGTCGTGGTGCTGGGGATGGGGACCGGCGCGGTGTCGCTCTCTGCGGGCGCGTTTGCTGGCGCATTCGCCGCCTTTGCGTTTGTCGCCTTTCTGACCAACGGCGCGCGCGGCGGCAACGAGCGTACCATCCTGGCGGGCGTTGCCGCCTCTCAGCTCTTCAACGCCATCACCGCCTATACCATCAGCACCTCTGCCAGCGCGCAGCAGGCGCGTGATGTGATGTTCTGGCTGCTGGGCAGCTTTAGCGGTGTACGCTGGCCTGAATTCCAGCTGGCACTGGTTGTGGTACTGATTGGGTTAGCCATTTGCCTCTACTATTCCCGGGCGCTGGATGCCTTTACCTTTGGTGACGACGCCGCGGCCTCGCTGGGGATTGCCGTCCCCTGGGTGCGCCTGGCGCTCTTTACCACCACCGCATTGATCACCGCAACCATCGTCAGCATGGCGGGCTCAATCGGCTTTGTCGGGCTGGTGGTTCCGCACGTCATGCGTTTCTTGTTCGGTCCTCTGCATCGAACCCTGCTGATTGCCAGCGCACTGGCGGGGGCGATCCTGATGGTGCTGGCAGATATCGCCTCGCGCATGCTGATTGCCCCGCAAAGTCTGCCCGTCGGGGTGGTAACCGCCCTGGTTGGCGTGCCGTTCTTTGCCGTGATCATCTACCGCTCAAGGAATAAGTAATGAGTATCTGCGCTGAAAATATTACCTGGAAGGTAGGCAAAAAGGTCATCGTCAATAACGTGTCGCTCAAGGTGGCGCGCGGTGAAACGGTAGGACTGCTTGGCCCTAATGGTTGCGGTAAATCATCGCTTCTGCGCATTCTGGCTGGCCTGCGCCGCCCGGATGCGGGCTGTGTGACGCTGGACGGTCAGGACATTTCCCGCATCGCCAAAAAGCAGCTTGCGCGCCGGGTGGCCTTCGTTGAACAGCACGGTATGACCGATGCCAATATGCGCGTTCGCGATGTCGTCAAACTCGGTCGCATCCCGCATCACTCCCCGTTCTCGAACTGGAGCAAGCAGGATGACGAGACCGTTACCGCCGCCCTGCAGCGCGTGGATATGCTGGAAAAAAGCGATCAGGGCTGGCTGAGCCTCTCCGGCGGGGAGCGCCAGCGCGTGCATATCGCCAGGGCGCTGGCGCAGACGCCTACAGAAATTTTGCTGGATGAACCGACCAACCACCTGGACATTCACCATCAGATGCAGCTGATGCACCTGATAAGCGACCTGCCGGTGACCAGCATTGTGGCTATTCACGATCTCAACCATGCATCAATGTTCTGCGATTCGCTGATTGTGATGCAGCAGGGGCAAATCGTGGCCACCGGAACGCCGCAGGAGATCCTCTCTGAGGCGTTGCTCTGGGATGTTTTTCGGGTCAAAACCAAAATCGAGATCTCGCCGTTCCATGGCAAAAAGCACATTCACTTTATCGTTTAAGCGCCCGTAACATGATGCCCCTGCGCCCTGCCACAACGCTCTGGCCGCCCGTCTTACTGGGCAGCCAGTTTGTGTTTAACATCGGTTTTTACGCGGTCGTCCCCTTCCTGGCGATCTTTTTGCGCGACGACATGCTGCTTTCCGGCGGCCTTATCGGGCTGATTCTGGGGCTGCGTACCTTTTCGCAGCAGGGGATGTTCATCGTCGGCGGTGCGCTCTCAGACCGCTTTGGTGCCAAAATCATTATCCTCTGCGGCTGCGTCATCCGCGTTGCGGGTTATCTGCTGCTGGCATTTGGACACGCGCTCTGGCCCATCATCCTTGGCGCCTGTCTGACCGGCATTGGCGGCGCGTTGTTCTCTCCCTCCATCGAAGCGCTGCTGGCCAGGGCGGGTACGCATAGCGAGACTAAAGGTCAACGCAGCCGTGCAGAGTGGTTTGCGCTGTTTGCCGTCTGCGGTGAACTCGGCGCGGTGCTGGGCCCGGTTGTCGGGGCGTTGCTCACGGGGCTGGGGTTTCGCCAGGTGGCGCTGGCGGGGGCGGGGGTCTTCGTCGTCGCGCTGATTGTGCTCTACTTCTGCCTTCCGGCTGCGCAACACAGCAAGCAGGCACTCAATATTGTTCCCTGGTGGACAACCTTCCGTCAGCCGCGCTTTGTCGCCTTTATCATCGCCTACAGCTCGTGGCTGTTGAGCTACAACCAGCTCTATCTGGCGCTGCCCGTAGAGATCCAGCGTGCCGGTGGTAACGAGAAAGATCTCGGCCCCCTGTTTATGCTGGCCTCTGTGCTGATCATCACCTTGCAGCTTCCGCTGGCCCGCTTTGCACGACGCGTGGGCGCGGTGAGAATTTTGCCGGTGGGCTTTTTACTGCTCTCGGCATCTTTTGCGAGCGTGGCGGTGTTCGCCCCGACGGTGCCGCCGGAAGGCTGGCTGCGCTTGCTGCCGTCGGTATGTTTTGTGGCGCTATTAACGCTTGGGCAAATGCTGCTGGTGCCCTCGGCGAAAGATCTGGTTCCACGCTTTGCGGAGGAATCGACGCTTGGCGCGCACTACGGCGCACTCGCCACCGCAGGCGGTGTTGCGGTGCTGCTGGGGAATTTGCTGTTTGGCAGTCTGCTGGATCGTGCGCTTGTCCCTTCGCCGCAGGCGATGTCCCCCTGGCTGCTGCTGGCCCTGTTCCCGCTATGCAGCGCGATCGCCATGAAGATCATTTGTCGCCCTTTCACACGCTGAGACGGTTACTTTTTCGGGCGATACTTTTCCGGTAATTCCGGTACCGGGCGACGATCGTCAAGCAGATGGCGTACCGTCAGAATGGGGTGACGCCACAGCATGCGGGGCCCCGCCCAGCGCATAATCTGCTTCATCTCTTCACGCCGGGCGGGCTGGTAGCAGTGTACCGGACACTGTTTACAGGCCGGTTTTTCCTCACCAAAGACGCACTTATCCAGACGCTTATCTGCATAGGCATTCAGCGCCTGATAATGCCCCTCTTCCTGAGAAGCCTGCGGGCACTGTTTTTCATACAGAGCGATCATTCTGGCGATCGTCTTTTTTTCCCGTGAAATACGTTTACCAGACATAGCGGCTCACCGACTAAAAACATGCATTAATAATACTCCTTTATCTGCCCCTTTTCAGTCGTTGCATTTCGTTTTCTGAAGCCGCCTTCCACTATTAAGCCCACCCCCACCCTTTTTTACTGGTATTTTATACAGGCATTAACAACACGCGTCGCTCATCGTTACGGAGGCTATATGCAAGAGATCGCCACGACCAAACACTATCGCCACTTAAAAGTCGGTTATTTCAGAAAGCGTCACGAAGACCGGAAGACCAAAATCCCGCGACGTTACAGCGTACATGCGGCGTTGAGCTTAAAAGGTGACTGGCTGGAGCAGGCAGGGTTTACTACCCACTCTCAGGTCAGGGTGGGGGTTGAACAGGGGAAAATTGTCATCGAACTACTGAAAGAAGATCTCAGCGAGAGCAGAAGAAAATAGGACGCTTACCGACGGTAAATAGAAACCCTCTGGGCCCTTGTTTCAGAATGGTATAGTTCAATTTATGGTTCGGATAAATAAAGAAATCAGGCAACACGTCGCCGAGCACATTATCCGGCAGGGAGTCTTCATTAACCTCATGGATCTTCACGGAGGTAAACTGGAAAGAGTCTTTGTTTTCGGTCCAGATATAAGACACATCCCGGCGGATAGAGGCTATCGCCTTCTCATTTTTAAAATATGTCCCGCTTAGCGCGATGACCCCGGTCTGCTTTTGCATGGTGTACATAAAATCCAGCGTCAGGTTTGCGCGGGCATCTTCATGGTAAACAACAACAGAAACTGAACAGGCTTCCGTATTTTGTTTTTTTTCTAAGTGATAATGATAAAGCCAGGACGTCAGCGCCCCAACGGCAAACAGGACGAGACACAGGATGGCAGTAGACTTTTTAGTCACTGATTGTACCCCCTAAAATAAAGCGTAACGCATCCTGCATCTTCTTCTTGCTCATACGGTTTTCTGCAAATGAGTACAGAAAGTGCCGGAGCCGTGCTGGATGAAGAGAAGTAGGCCCAGGGGTATTTTTTACAATCGAGCCCTGTTCGCATGATAATTTGCTTATAACGCGTGAAGTTACCCCTGCTTTTAATATCATCGTTTCGTGAGAAAAAATGGCAGCCATTTTCCGTACTGCTTATGGTGTAGTCTTTAAAAAAGTCTTTTCTGGAATAGTCATGGACCGCCAGATGAAGAATAAAATAGCCCAGCCCAAAAGAGAGGGCCATAAAAAGCAGTGGAAGATAGCGACGATAGTAATGACGCGGGGTCATATCTTTCACCTGAACGGCAGCAGTTTCCGCAATCACCTCTTTCGAGCCGGTGACAGGCTGGGCTTCTGCTATCGCGCTTTCTGATTCTGTTACGTCGTTTTCAATTCGGCTGACCTTTACTTCTTTTTTAATCTGGAACCCTTTTCTGGGCACCGTGGCAACCAGCGTGTCGTCAGTCTCTCCCGTCGTGCGCAACCCACGCCGGATAATGGAGATATTCTGATAAAGGGTATTGGCCGGAACTAACATTCCGTCTTCACCCCAAACTTTAGTAAAGAAATCCCTTTGATTAACCACTTCCGGGGCGGACTCAAGCAGAAGAACCAGACAACGACTGGCTGGCGTGGTCAGAATGACGCTCAACTCCGGTCGGGTCATAGAGACAAGTAAGTTTTTCTCTGGACAAAATTTAATATTATCGTTAATTATCCAGAACATATGAGACTCACTATGCAATAAACAGAATCAGAAAACTGTTGCCAGAGTTAGCAAGTATACTCTGCGAATATTCCTTGTCAAAGCAGTAAGTTATGGTGTTTGTTCAGCAGTAACACCGAAATAAAATAATGTGAGCATAATAGAATATTATCCCCACATCGAAGACAAATACGTTTCTGAAACAGAAAAAAAGGATGACGTTATATTCTGACGCCTTTATTCCCGTTTACGTTTAATACGCAAGGAATATCGCGCGGTGTTCCTTTAGCGTTACCGGACCAGCGTGCCTGTCGCAATTGCGGCAAGACAGGCCCACGTCTTCAGTATCGCTGGAATCAGGTACGCATTTTAGTCGAAAGAGCCTGCACGTCTGTTTTCCTGTCCAGCAGAGTCCGTTATCATGGTCCGTGAACGATTCATGATAAGAAACGCAGGCTGTCATGCGTTCCAATGAGAGAGTAAGAAACCTGACAATAAAAAAGACAACTCATTGAAATTGAAAAAAAATGGACACGGTAACCTAATGAGTACACTTGAAAATTTTGACGCCCATACCCCAATGATGCAGCAGTACCTGAAGCTGAAAGCGCAGCATCCGGAAATTCTGCTGTTTTACCGCATGGGCGATTTTTACGAGCTGTTTTATGACGATGCTAAACGGGCATCGCAGCTGCTCGACATCTCTCTGACCAAACGTGGCGCATCGGCAGGTGAACCCATCCCGATGGCAGGCATTCCGCATCATGCGGTAGAAAACTACCTGGCCAAGCTGGTGAATCAGGGCGAGTCGGTTGCCATCTGTGAGCAGATCGGCGATCCGGCCACCTCAAAAGGCCCGGTTGAACGCAAGGTCGTGCGTATCGTCACGCCAGGCACCATTAGCGACGAAGCCCTGCTCCAGGAGCGTCAGGATAACCTGCTGGCGGCCCTGTGGCAGGACGGCAAAGGGTTTGGTTACGCCACGCTGGATATCAGCTCCGGGCGTTTTCGTCTGAGCGAGCCGGCTGACCGGGAAACCATGGCAGCCGAGCTGCAGCGCACCAACCCGGCGGAACTGCTGTATGCCGAAGATTTTGCCGAAATGGCGTTGATCGAAGGTCGTCGCGGCCTGCGCCGCCGTCCGCTGTGGGAATTTGAAATTGATACCGCTCGCCAGCAGCTCAACCTGCAGTTTGGCACCCGCGATCTGATTGGCTTTGGGGTGGAAAACGCCCCGCGCGGATTGTGCGCCGCGGGCTGCCTTTTGCAGTATGTGAAAGATACCCAGCGCACCGCCCTGCCGCATATCCGCTCTATCACCATGGAGCGCCAGCAGGACAGCATCATTATGGATGCGGCCACGCGTCGGAATCTGGAGATCACCCAGAACCTGGCGGGTGGCGTTGAGAACACGCTGGCATCCGTCCTCGATAACACCGTGACGCCGATGGGCAGCCGCATGCTGAAGCGCTGGCTGCATATGCCCGTCCGCGATACGGATACGCTCGTTTGTCGTCAGCAGACCATTGCCGCGCTGCAGGATCGCTACACCGAACTGCAGCCTGTGCTGCGTCAGGTGGGCGATCTGGAGCGTATTCTGGCTCGCCTGGCACTGCGCACGGCGCGGCCTCGCGACCTTGCACGAATGCGTCATGCCTTCCAGCAGTTGCCGGAACTGCGTGCTCAACTGAGCGACGTTGACAGCGCACCGGTTCAGAAACTGCGCGAAACCATGGGCGAGTTTGCTGAACTCCGCGAGCTGCTGGAGCGCGCTATCATAGATGCGCCGCCGGTTCTGGTGCGCGACGGTGGCGTAATTGCCCCTGGCTACAACGAAGAGCTGGATGAATGGCGCGCGCTGGCTGACGGCGCAACGGATTACCTCGACAAGCTAGAGATCCGCGAGCGCGAACGTCTCGGGCTCGATACCCTGAAAGTCGGCTATAACGCAGTCCACGGTTACTATATTCAGATCAGCCGCGGGCAGAGCCATCTGGCGCCGATTCACTATGTGCGTCGCCAGACGTTGAAAAACGCTGAGCGCTACATCATTCCTGAGCTGAAAGAGTATGAGGACAAAGTTCTCACCTCGAAAGGCAAAGCGCTGGCCCTGGAAAAGCAGCTTTACGACGAGCTGTTCGACATGCTGATGCCACACCTCGCGGACCTGCAGTTAAGCGCTGGCGCGCTGGCGGAGCTGGATGTGCTGGTAAATCTGGCTGAGCGTGCTGAAACGCTGAACTATACCTGCCCGACCTTTACCGACAAGCCCGGCATTCGCATTACCGAAGGCCGCCACCCGGTGGTGGAGCAGGTACTGAACGAGCCGTTCATCGCTAACCCGCTGAGCCTGTCGCCGCAGCGAAGAATGCTGATCATTACCGGTCCGAACATGGGCGGTAAAAGTACCTATATGCGCCAGACGGCGCTTATCGCCCTGCTCGCCTACATCGGCAGCTACGTTCCGGCGCAGAAAGTGGAGATTGGCCCCATCGATCGTATCTTCACCCGCGTGGGTGCGGCGGACGATCTGGCCAGCGGCCGTTCCACCTTTATGGTCGAAATGACGGAAACCGCCAATATCCTGCACAACGCGACAGAACACAGCCTGGTGCTGATGGATGAAGTCGGACGCGGCACCTCAACCTACGACGGACTGTCGCTGGCATGGGCGTGTGCGGAAAACCTGGCGAATAAAATCAAGGCCATGACGCTGTTCGCGACGCACTACTTTGAACTGACGCAGTTGCCGGAGAAAATGGAGGGCGTGGCAAACGTCCACCTGGATGCGCTTGAGCATGGCGATACCATCGCCTTTATGCACACGGTGCAGGAGGGGGCCGCGAGCAAGAGCTATGGCCTGGCCGTCGCGGCACTGGCGGGTGTGCCTAAAGAGGTAATTAAACGCGCGCGTCAGAAACTGCGCGAGCTGGAAAGCCTGTCACCGAATGCGGCGGCCACCCAGATTGACGGCACGCAAATGTCGCTGCTGGCACCTGCGGAAGAGACGTCACCCGCCGTTGAAGCGCTGGAGAATCTCGACCCGGATTCACTGACGCCACGTCAGGCGCTGGAGTGGATTTATCGGCTGAAAAGTCTGGTTTAGTTTTCTGCGGTCTGTTTTGTCGGGTGGCGGCTTCGCCTTACCCGTCCTACAAAACCCGTAAGCCCGGTAAGCGTAGCGCCACCGGGCTTTTTTTTACAGCAATGGCGGAATGGTCGGCACCTGCGGCGCCTCATCAATATCCTTCTGCGTCATGCGGAACGCTTCAGGGTAATGTTCGCGGCTGGTACGACGCAGCGGCTCGGTATCGCGCCAGGTATACAGACAATGCTGGCACTGATAAACCGTCCAAATCCCTTTCACCGGTGATGTGGCCATCACCTCAATTTGCTCATCGGCACAACGTGGACAAATCATCTTTTCCTCCTTATTGGCGTGCTGCCAGCATCGCAGTCAGCTTTTCAGCCCAGGCTTTGGTTTCAGGTAAATCCTGCACCGGCTGGCTGTAGTGACCGCGGTTATCCGGCGCAACAGGCGTGGTGGCATCAATAATCAGCTTGTCGGTGATACCTGCCGGGCTGGACCCAGGATCAAGCTCAAGAACCGACATGTTCGGCAGCTGCACCAGATCCCCTGCCGGGTTCACTTTCGATGACAGCGCCCACATCACCTGCGGCAGATTGAACGGATCGACATCTTCATCCACCATAATCACCATCTTCACATAGCCCAGGCCATGCGGCGTGGTCATGGCGCGTAAACCGACCGCGCGGGCAAAACCACCGTAGCGTTTTTTGGTGGAGATGATCGCCAGCAGACCGTGGGTGTACATCGCGTTCACCGCCTGCACTTCAGGGAACTCCGCTTTCAGTTGCTGGTAAAGCGGCACACAGGTGGCTGGCCCCATCAGGTAGTCGATCTCGGTCCAGGGCATCCCGAGATAGAGGGATTCGAAAATCGGTTTGGTGCGGTACGAGACTTTATCAATACGGACCACCGTCATATTGCGTCCGCCCGAATAGTGCCCGGTAAACTCACCGAACGGCCCTTCAATTTCACGTTTACGGCCTTCAATCACCCCTTCCAGGATCACTTCAGACCCCCACGGCACATCGAAGCCGGTCAACGGCGCGGTCGCAATCGGGTACGGGCTTTCACGCAGCGCCCCGGCCATTTCATACTCGGACTGATCGTATTTCAGCGGCGTTGCGCCCATCAGGGTGATGATCGGATCGTTGCCCAACGTAATCGCAATCGGCAGGTCTTCACCACGCTCTTCGGCTTTATGCAGATGCAGGGCGATATCATGCATCGGCACCGGCTGCAGGCCGAGCTTACGTTTGCCCTTCACTTCCATGCGGTAAATACCGACGTTCTGCTTGCCAAAATGGACCGGGTCGAGCGGATCGCGCGAGACAACGCACGCTTTGTCGAGATAAAAACCGCCGTCCCCGTCGTTCAGGCGAAACAGCGGCAGGATGTCGAACAGGTTAATCTCCTCACCGTCCACCGTATTCTGCGCCCATGCGGGGTTGGCCCGGCGCTCCGGTGCGACCGGGAATTTATCCCAGCGGCGAATAAACTCATCGATCTGCTTTTTGACCGGGGTATTCGCCGGCAGCCCCATCGAAATGGCGTGGTTCTGCCAGGAGCCGATGGTGTTCATCACCACCCTGGCATCGGTAAACCCGCGAATGTTATCGAACCACAGCGCAGGCGCACCATCACCGATACGTCCCGTCGCGTTAGCGGCCGCCGCCAGATCCGGCTCCGCATTGACCTCTTCTTCAATTTTCAGCAGTTGCCCTTGCTCATCGAGCGCCTGCAGGAAGCTTCTCAAATCATCAAATGCCATCGTTATTCTCCTGTGAAAAATGTTTCGCCGCCTGCAGGCCGTTCCAGCGACGCGCTTTTTTGTGCTCCAGACCAAACTGGTCGAGCACGCGGGTCACGATATGCTGGGTGATATCATCGGCGGTTTGCGGGTGGTTGTAATACGCAGGCATGGGCGGCACCATCGCCACACCCATGCGGGAAAGCGCGAGCATGTTCTCCAGATGAATGGTGCTGAGCGGCGTTTCACGCGGGACCAGCACCAGCTTGCGCCCCTCTTTCAGCACCACGTCTGCCGCACGGCCCACCAGCCCTTCGGCATAGCCCGCGCGGATACCCGCCAGCGTTTTCATGCTGCAGGGAATGACGATCATGCCGTCGGTACGAAACGAGCCGGAGGAGATGGTGGCAGCCTGATCGGCAGGACTGTGAACGACATCTGCCAGGGCGGCGACATCCTGCGCGGTATAGGGCGTTTCCAGCTCAATGGTGGTTTTCGCCCATTTCGACATCACCAGATGGGTTTCAACCTCTGGCATGTCCCGTAACGCCTGCAGTAAAGCCACACCCAGCGGAGCACCTGTTGCTCCCGTCATTCCCACGATCAATCTCATTCAGCACCTCAATTAATTTGTTCGCATACGAACATAATGACTACGTTACTCCCGGTGAGCTGAGCTGACAATATTGTTCGTACACGATCACACGTAATGCTAAAAACTGCTGCGTTAAAATCGCAGGCAATAGCGGCTATCATAGGGGGAGATTTTTTTCGTCGGAGTGTTCATGGAACTGAGACAAGAAGCGTTCCACCTGCTACGGCAGCTTTTTCAACAGCATACTGCCCACTGGCAACATGCTTTACCGGCGCTGACCAAGCCGCAATATGCGGTGATGCGATCTGTTTCTGAAAATCCGGGGATCGAGCAGGTCGCCCTGACGGAAGTCGCCGTGAGCACAAAAGCGACGCTGGCCGAAATGCTGAGCCGCATGGAATCGCGCGGGCTGGTGAAGCGCGAACACGATCCTGCGGATAAGCGCCGCCGGTTTGTCTTCCTCACGCCTGAAGGGGAAGCCCTGCTTGCAAGCTGTAAACCGGTCGGTAATGAGGTGGATGAGGCGTTTTTAGGGCGTCTCAGCCAGGACGAGCGGGAACAATTTACGGCACTGATCAAAAAGATGATGCATGACTAGTTCACCCGGGCACGCATAAAATCAATAAATGTCCGAACCTTAGCGGGCACATGCTGGGCATCTGGATAAACGGCATAGATGCCCTGCTGAGCAAACGTGTATCCCGGTAAAAGCGATACCAGAACCCCCGAATTCAGTGCGTTTCGCACCAGCCACTCCGGCAGCAGCGCCACACCACATCCCGCATGCGCGAAAGCCATCAGCGCCTGGGCGCTATCTGCGTACAGGCGCGGGGCTTTTTTAATCTCAAAGGCAACCAGATTGCCAGCTGCATCTTTTACCTGCCAGTGCAGCGGCGAAGGTAAACGCTCGTGAACGATCCACTCGGCCTGCGCCAGGTGTTCGAGAGATTCAACGGGATGGTTAGCCAGCCACCCGGGGGCGGCAACCGGCAGGATAGTAAAGTTTGAAATCAAGGCGGCGTGGTAGCGCGAATCAGCGAGTGTTCCCAGCCGGATGGCGACATCAAAGCGCTCCGAGATAAGATCGGCATGCTGAGACGACGAAACATGACGAACGCGAAGCTCCGGATGCTGCTGGCTAAATTCGGCCAGCAAAGGCAAAACCACCTGCGAACCGTATTCGGGCGTGGTGGTGATCCGCAATTCGCCGGTCAGGCCGGCATGGTTAGCGCGAACGTCATCCTGCAGGCGTTCAGCCTCCTGTAAAAGCCTGACGCTTCGCTGATGAAAAAGCACGCCCGCCTCGGTTAACGTCAGGCGACGGGTGGATCGCAACAGCAGCGTGACTCCCAGCTCATCTTCCAGCTGGCGAATATTGAAGCTGACCACGGCCTTTGTCAGCCCCATCGACTCTGCGGCGGCAGTAAAACTGCCCGCATCTGCTACCGCCACAAACATCGCCGTTCGCTGGAGATTCAGCATCGTTAACCTTCAAAATTGTCAAAATAGTTTTGACAGTATATCGCGAATTGTTGCGTTTATCGGCACCGGACAAGCCGATACGAAACGCCCCCTCACCGGAGGATCCACCATGACGTATCGCAGCAAAGTCGCCGTAGTCTATCTGCTGGGCTTTTTTCTTGATTTGATCAACATGTTTATCGCCAGCGTCGCCTTTCCGGCAATGGCGCAGACCTATCACGCCACGCCCTCTGCACTCGCCTGGGTCAGTAACGGGTATATTGCCGGCCTGACGCTGGTGATCCCGTTCAGCAGTGCCCTGACGCGCCGCATCGGGGCAAAGCACGTCATCCTTCTCTCGCTGGTTCTCTTTAGCGTAGCCTCCACCGCGGCAGGCTTGTCTGCCACACTTGAAAGTCTGATTGCCTGGCGGGTGCTGCAGGGCGTGGGCGGTGGCTTATTGATCCCCGTAGGGCAGGCGCTGACCTGGCAACAGTTTAAAGCGCATGAACGCGCCAGGCTCTCTTCCGCCGTCATGCTGGTTGCACTGCTTGCCCCCGCATGCTCACCTGCGTTAGGGGGCGTACTGGTTCAGGCGTTAAGCTGGCGGTGGGTATTTTTTGCTACCCTCCCGGTTGCTCTCCTGACCTTTGCATTGGCCTGTCTGTGGCTTAAGCATGAAATGCCCGCGATGAAAGCAAACCGACTGCTAAACCTGAGTTTGATCGCCGATCCGCTTCTGCGCGTTTCCATGATGGTTTATGTATGTGTCCCCGGCATGTTTATCGGAATAAACGTCACCGGCATGTTTTATCTGCAGAGCGTGGCCAACATGACGCCAGCCGCGACGGGCATGCTGATGCTGCCGTGGTCTCTGGCATCGTTTATGGCCATCACCGCAACGGGCCGTTACTTTAACCGTGTCGGCCCCCGACCTCTGTTGATCGCGGGTTGCCTGCTTCAGGCGTCAGGTATTCTGCTTTTGCTCAGCGTCAGTGCGACCACGGGCACGCTGCCAGCGATCGTTGCGTTTGCATTAATGGGCGCAGGAGGCAGTCTTTGCAGCAGTACGGCACAGAGCAGCGCATTTCTGACAACGCGTCGGGAAGAGATGGCTGATGCCAGCGCGCTGTGGAATCTTAATCGTCAGCTGAGTTTTTTTGCGGGTGCCTTTCTGCTGGCACAGGTGCTGGATCTGGCCCAGAGGTATTTGCCCCCCGTCGCCGCGTGGCACGGGATGTTTCTGGTTGCTTCGGCCATCACCCTGGTGCCCGTCATCTCTGTATTTCGTCTTAACAACCCGCAGGTGCTTGCACAACTGCAACAGGAGAAACCATGACGCCTTTCGAACACGACATCATTGATATTCATATCGCACTGGAAAACTGGCTGGGTGCCGGTGAAGGTAATATTGATGCCCTGCTCGCCCGTTTCCAGCCAAACTTTCTGATGGTTCCCCCGAGTGGAGCGCATTTAAACCATGACGCCCTTGTCCGTTTTCTGCACGCCCAGCGTGGAAGCCGACCCGGCCTTAAAATCATCATTGATGAGCTAGCCACGATTCAGTCATGGGATAACGGTGCGGTGCTTCATTACCGGGAGACGCAGACCCGCCCGGACCAGCCCGTCAACGTACGCTGGTCAACCGCGGTGCTCAATCGGGATGGCGAGAAAATCAGCTGGCGTCTGCTGCACGAAACGGCCCAGCCGTAAGAGATAAAAAAGGCCCGTCTCACGACGGGCCTTTTTTTGACGAAAGGTTGCTTATTCGCGGAACAGCGCTTCGATATTCAGACCTTGCCCCTGCAGAATTTCACGCAGGCGGCGCAGACCTTCAACCTGAATCTGACGAACACGTTCACGGGTCAGGCCAATTTCACGGCCGACGTCTTCCAGTGTCGCAGCTTCATACCCCAGTAAACCGAAACGACGTGCCAGCACTTCACGCTGTTTGGCGTTCAGTTCGAACAGCCATTTGACGATGCTCTGTTTCATGTCATCGTCCTGCGTGGTGTCTTCCGGGCCGTTGTCTTTTTCATCGGCCAGGATATCCAGCAGCGCTTTTTCGGAGTCGCCACCCAGCGGGGTGTCAACCGAGGTAATGCGCTCGTTGAGACGCAGCATGCGGCTTACGTCATCAACCGGTTTGTCGAGTTGCTCAGCAATCTCTTCTGCGCTTGGCTCGTGGTCCAGTTTATGGGACAACTCGCGCGCGGTACGCAGATAGACGTTCAACTCTTTGACGATGTGAATCGGCAGGCGAATCGTACGGGTTTGGTTCATAATGGCCCGTTCGATGGTCTGACGAATCCACCAGGTCGCGTAGGTGGAGAAGCGGAACCCACGTTCTGGGTCAAACTTCTCTACTGCGCGGATGAGACCTAAGTTGCCCTCTTCAATCAGATCCAGCAGAGCCAGACCACGATTGCCGTAACGACGGGCAATTTTCACGACCAGACGCAAGTTACTTTCAATCATGCGACGGCGCGAGGCAACATCACCACGCAAAGCACGACGTGCGAAATAGACTTCTTCTTCGGCCGTTAACAGTGGGGAGTAACCAATCTCCCCAAGGTAAAGCTGAGTCGCGTCCAGTACACGCTGTGTGGCACCCTGCGATAACAGCTCTTCTTCAGCCAAATCGTTATCACTGGGTTCCTCTTCTACTAAGGCTTTTTCGTCAAAAGCCTCTGCTCCGTTCTCATCAAATTCCGCATCTTCATTTAAATCATGAACTTTCAGCGTATTCTGACTCATAAGGTGGCTCCTACCCGTGATCCCTGAACGAGACACCCTGGCTGGCATGCCCCGTCAATTTATCGCTGCGGCAAGTACTGCAGCGGGTTTACGGATTTCCCCTTGTAACGAATTTCAAAATGCAAGCGTGTAGAACTGGTTCCGGTGCTACCCATGGTAGCGATTTTTTGCCCCGCCTTAACTTCTTGTTGTTCCCGGACCAGCATTGTGTCGTTATGGGCGTAGGCACTCAGGTAATCATCGTTGTGTTTGATGATAATAAGATTACCGTAACCGCGCAGAGCGTTACCGGCATACACAACGCGTCCGTCTGCGGTCGCGATGATAGCCTGTCCCTTACTTCCTGCGATATCGATCCCTTTGTTCCCTCCTTCGGAGGAAGAGAAGTTCTCGATAACCTTACCGTCAGTTGGCCAGCGCCAGGTTGAAATTGGCGAACTGGAACTCATACTGCTGGCAGTCGGTTCAGTAGAGCTAACCACAGGTGCCGTAGCCGGTGCTGTGACAACAGTCGCAGTCCCTTTATTATTCGGCAACATTTTGTTAGCAGTCTGATCACCTGAATCTTCAGAATACGTAATTACAGGTTGTGAAGCAACCACCTTGGTGGATTTTTGTGCAGGCTTAACGCTGTTATTTTGCGCGGTCACGTCGGCTGCAGAAACGGTATTGCCAGGCGTAAGCGGCGTACCCGTCGCGTTGCCCACCTGGAGCGTCTGCCCGACTTCCAGCGCATACGGTGCCTGGACGTTGTTGCGCTGCGCGAGGTCACGGAAATCGTTCCCGGTGATCCACGCGATATAGAACAGCGTATCGCCACGTTTCACGGTATAGGTGCTGCCGCCGGTATAGCTGCCTTTCGGAATGTTCCCATACTGACGGTTATACACTATGCGGCCATTTTGGGTCTGAACAGGTTGTTCGACTGGCTGAATCTGTGTTGGCTGTGTAACAGGATGTTGCACAGGCTGAATTTGTGGTGTTTGCTGCGGCGCAGCAGTTCCCATTTTAGGTGGCGGCGTGATCAACATTCCGCTGGACGTGTTACCGGAGCCGCTGTTTCCGCCAACAGAACTGACAGGCGCAGGTGCATTGTTAGAACTCGAACAGCCTGCCAGCCAGAGCGAAACCAGTGATAATGCCGCAACACGGCTGATGGTGAATTTAGGGCTTCCCGCGCTCATTTATCCCCCAGGAATGTGTTAACTACCAGTGACTTAAAATTAACCGTGATGGCACGATTCTTTCGCGCCACACCATACGCTGAATTTGCCTTAATAACCCTGGAAAATTCCGAGTCTTAGGCCAGTTCCCCCTTTACCAGAGGCACAAAGCGCACGGCTTCTACGGTATCGATAATAAACTCGTCGCCACGTCGACGAACGCGCTTTAACAGCTGCTGCTCATCGCCAACAGGCAATACAAGAATGCCCCCCTCATCCAGCTGCGACAACAGGGCCGCAGGGATCTCCGGTGGAGCCGCCGTCACGATGATTGCGTCAAACGGGGCGCGAGCCTGCCAACCCTGCCATCCATCACCGTGTCGTGTCGAAACATTGTGTAAATCAAGTTGTTTCAGGCGACGACGCGCCTGCCACTGTAAACCTTTGATCCGCTCAACCGAGCACACATGATGCACCAGATGCGCCAGAATCGCAGTCTGATACCCGGACCCGGTGCCAATCTCCAGCACGCGGGAGTCGGGGGTGAGCTCCAGCAGCTCCGTCATGCGCGCCACCATGTAGGGCTGCGAAATCGTCTGGCCCTGCCCGATGGGCAACGCCACGTTTTCCCACGCTTTGTGTTCAAACGCCTCATCTACAAATTTCTCACGCGGAACCTGGGCGAGCGCGTCAAGCACATGCTCGTCGCGGATCCCCTGTGCGCGAAGTTGTTCCAGAAGAGTTTGTACACGTTTGCTTACCATTGCGCGTTCACTCCTGCGCGATCAAGCCAGCCCGACACCACATCATGCGCGCTATACGCGGTTAAATCTACGTGCAGCGGCGTTACCGAGACATAGCCTTCATCCACAGCGGCAAAGTCGGTATCCGGCCCCGCATCGCACTTATCGCCGGGAGGGCCAATCCAGTAGAGCGTGTTGCCGCGCGGATCCTGCTGCGGGATGACCTGATCGGCCGGATGACGGCTTCCGCAACGCGTGACGCGAATGCCCTTGATTTCATTCAGCGGGAGATCCGGCACGTTGATGTTGAGGATGCGTCCGGTACGCAGCGGTTCACGGCTAAGTGCCCGCAGGATAGAACAGGTTACCGCTGCCGCCGTGTCGTAATGAGTGTGACCATTTAACGATACCGCCAGCGCCGGAAAGCCAAGATGACGGCCTTCCATTGCGGCCGCCACGGTACCAGAGTAGATAACGTCATCACCCAGATTCGGCCCGGCGTTAATCCCGGAAACGACGATATCCGGGCGCGGGCGCATCAGCGCATTCACCCCCAGAAAAACGCAGTCCGTTGGCGTGCCCATCTGCACGGCAATATCGCCATTTTCAAAAGCAAAGGTGCGAAGCGACGACTCCAGCGTCAATGAGTTAGACGCTCCACTGCGGTTACGATCGGGAGCCACGACCTGCACATCCGCAAATTCGCGAAGGTGTTTCGCCAGCGTCTGAATGCCTGGCGCATGGATCCCGTCATCGTTACTCAGCAATATTCGCATAATCACCCGACGTGTTGATAAGTTCCCTGACAACACTGGTGGCAAAACTACCTGCCGGCAGCCAGAAACGTAACTCAACGGTTACGTCATCCCACCAGTTCCAGCTTAACTGCTGCGGGTAGAGCAACATCGCCCGGCGTGCTGCTTCGACTTTTTCCCGCACCAGCAATGATTGTAATTCTTGCGCTTCGGCCACGGCTGCCTGCTCCGCGGCCAGCGCGTCACCCTGCGTTCCCCAGTCGCCCGTGCCGGGCAAGGCTGCGGTGATCATCAGCGTTTTAGCGTCCACGCGCGACTGAACATCGGCCATTTCTTCGGCCGTTGCCACAAACCAGCTACCGCGTCCCGCTAATTGTAGCGCATCGCCGACAACAACTTGATTCACGTCCGGTTTTTTCAGCCGTTCGCTTACGATCTGATTAAACAACGCACTGCGGGCCGCCGACAACCAAAAACTGCGTTTATTCCTGTCGCGCACCGGCGCATCGCTCTGAGCCCAGCGCAGTGCGCCCTGCAGGTTACTGCCGCCGATGCCAAAACGCTGTGCGCCAAAATAGTTAGGCACACCGCGTTCATTGATGGCCTGCAAGCGCTTTTCCACGTCGTCACGGTCGGTCACTTCACGCAGTACGAGGGTAAAGTTGTTACCTTTCAACGCCCCCAGACGCAGTTTGCGCTTGTGACGGGCGTACTCCAGCACCTTACAGCCCTCAAGCTCAAATTTGCTTAAATCAGGCATCGCATTGCCGGGAACGCGCGCGCAAAGCCACTGTTCGGTGACCGCGTGTTTGTCTTTCTGCCCGGCGAAGCTCACTTCGCGGGCATGGATTTTCAGAAATTTAGCCAGCGCATCGGCCACAAAGCGGGTATTGCAGCCATTTTTGAGGATGCGCACCAGGATATGCTCGCCTTCGCCGTCCGGCTCAAAGCCCAAATCTTCCACGACCACGAAATCTTCGGGGCTGGCTTTCAGCAGCCCACTCACCTGCGGTTTACCGTGCAGGTAGGTCAGGTTGTCAAAATCGGTCATTTGCTCGCCTTCACCAGCAGCGCCACGGCTTCGCAGGCGATGCCTTCGCCGCGACCGGTAAAGCCCAGTTTCTCCGTGGTGGTCGCTTTGACGTTGACGTCATCCATATGGCAGCCCAGATCTTCAGCGATAAATACGCGCATCTGAGGAATATGCGGCAGCATTTTAGGGGCCTGAGCGATGATCGTCACATCGACGTTACCCAGGGTGTAGCCCTTCGCCTGAATACGGCGCCAGGCTTCACGCAACAGCGCACGGCTGTCTGCGCCTTTAAACGCCGGATCGGTGTCCGGGAACAGCTTGCCGATATCGCCCAACGCCGCCGCGCCCAGCAAGGCGTCGGTTAAGGCGTGTAATGCCACGTCGCCATCAGAATGCGCCAGCAGCCCTTTTTCATAAGGAATACGCACGCCGCCAATGATAATTGGGCCAACGCCTCCAAAGGCGTGTACATCAAAACCGTGTCCAATTCGCATTATGCCTTCTCCTGATGGGTCGAACGGGTAAGATAAAATTCCGCGAGCTGTAAATCTTCCGGGCGCGTCACTTTTATATTATCAGCGCGCCCTTCAACAAGCGTTGGGTGGAAACCGCAATACTCCAGCGCAGAGGCTTCGTCGGTGATGGTCGCACCTTCTTTAAGCGCGCGCGTTAAGCAGTCGTGGAGTAATTCGCGGGGGAAAAATTGTGGCGTCAGCGCGTGCCAGAGATCCACGCGCTCAACGGTATGCGCGATAGCCTGTTTGCCAGGCTCGGCACGCTTCATGGTGTCACGCACCGGCGCGGCCAGAATGCCACCGACTTTACTGGTTTCACTCAGCGCCAGCAGGCGCGCAAGATCGTCCTGATGCAGACACGGGCGCGCAGCGTCGTGGACCAGCACCCACTGGGCATCGCCAGCGGCCTGGATGCCCGCCAGCACGGAATCGGCGCGCTCGGCACCGCCATCAACGACGGTGATCTGCGGATGAGCGGCCAGCGGTAACTGTGCGAACCGGGCATCGCCCGGACTGATGGCGATGATGACACGCGTCACTCGGGGGTGCGCCAGCAGCGCCGCCACGGCATGTTCGAGGATCGTTTTATCGCCAATAGAGAGGTATTGCTTAGGACATTCTGTCTGCATGCGCCGGCCAAAACCCGCGGCCGGCACCACGGCGCATACGTCCGAAAAAGTCACTGCCATGTCGTAATCCTGGGCCTGATTATCGATTGTTTTGTGCTGAGCCCTGATTGCGTTTAGACGCATCCGGAACCAGACGATAAAAGGTTTCGCCCGGTTTAGTCATACTGAGTTCATTGCGTGCGCGTTCCTCAATCGCCTCCTGCCCGCCATTGAGGTCATCAATTTCAGCAAAAAGTTGATCGTTTCGCGCCTTAAGTTTGGCGTTAGTTGCCTGCTGAGCCGCGACGTCATCGCTTACCCGGCTATAGTCGTGCAGTCCGTTTTTACCGAACCACAGCGAATATTGCAGCCAGACCAGCAGAGCCAGCAACAGCAGCGTTAGTTTACCCATCCTGCCCCCTGAAAAACGGCATCTTCATCCCACAACGCCCCCGGCGCTCTATGCCGGAGTAACAGAGATGCCGCAACATCGCGGGCAAATGTACCACATTTTTTCCGCAGAATCGCCCTGCTCAATATCGTCACACAGTTGGTTACGGTTTGAATTATGGCTGAAGTTAGCCCATGAGCCACAAAAATAACAGACCAAACATCAGGACCACCGTCACAATCGTGACAACGGTGCTGTACAGCAGTTTGCCGTTAAGCAGTGAATGCAGGGCGATGCCGACGACAACCGCCACGGGCATCAGCGCCAGGAAGAAGGGCCAGGTGTAGAGAAAGAAGAACAGCGTGTTACCGCCATAGATGAGAAACGGGATGCCCAGCGCCAGCAACCACGAGACGAAGCCGACGAAGGCCCCGGGAAAGGACCAGGTCGTCTCGTCGTCGGTCGCTATCGGATCCGACCCGGTGGTAATCATGTAGTTTTCACTGTTGCGCATAGCTAATCCTGTGACCGTGACTCATCGTTCGGGAAGACAGCTCCCGAACGATACCGTCTCAGGATCTGATAATATCGTCCCGTCTGAGCAGGTCTAATAATTGGCTTACTAAATTTGTTACCAATTGTTGACCTTCCAGGTGAATCTCAGGGGATTCAGGCGCTTCGTAGACCGAGTCGATGCCGGTGAAGTTTCGCAGCTCACCCGCGCGGGCTTTTTTATACAGCCCTTTCGGATCGCGCGCTTCGCAGATTTCCAGCGGCGTATCGACAAACACCTCGATAAATCGATCCTGACCGACGCGCTCGCGTACCATCTGCCGCTCGGCGCGGTGAGGCGAGATAAACGCGGTCAGCACCACCAGCCCGGCATCCGCCATCAGGCTGGCCACTTCCCCAACCCGACGGATATTCTCCTTGCGGTCTTCATCACTAAACCCTAAATCACTGCACAGGCCGTGACGCACGTTGTCGCCATCCAGCAGGTAGGTGCTCACCCCCTGCTGATGCAGCGCCTCTTCCAGCGCGCCCGCGACCGTCGATTTACCGGAGCCGGACAGCCCGGTAAACCACAGCACAACCCCACGGTGGCCGTGGAGTTGCTCCCGCTGAGCGACGGTGACCGGATGAGGATGCCAGACGACGTTCTCATCATGGGCGGCCATTACTTGCCTCCCAGCAGATCGCGTGCGCCCCAGTGCGGGAAGTGCTTACGCACCAGCGCATTCAGCTCAAGCTCAAAGGCGCTGAATTCAGACACCGCTGCCGCCTGTTGATTAGGCTCGCGGACCATACCTGCACCAACCGTAACGTTGGTCAGGCGATCGATAAAGATAAGTCCACCCGTTACCGGATTTTGCTGGTATTTGTCCAGCACCAGCGGCTCGTCAAAGGTGAGATCCACCAGGCCAATACCGTTCAGCGGCAGTTCGCTCACTTCACGCTGGGTCAGATTGTTGATGTCCACCTGGAACTGGATACCGTCCACCCGGGCGCGGGTTTTCTTACCGGCAATTTTGATGTCGTAGCTTTGGCCTGCGGTCAGCGGCTGTTCAGCCATCCACACCACATCCACGGCAGCACCCTGCACCGCCGCCAGCGTTTCCTGCGCATCCACCAGCAGATCGCCGCGGCTGATATCAATCTCATCTTTCAGCACCAGCGTCACCGCTTCACCGGCCCCCGCCTCCTGCAGATCGCCATCAAAGGTGACGATACGGGCAATGGACGACTCCACACCCGACGGCAGCACTTTGACGCGCTGCCCCACCGTGACGGTGCCCGAGGCGAGGGTGCCGGAGAAGCCGCGAAAATCGAGGTTCGGGCGGTTCACGTACTGCACCGGGAAGCGCATTGGCTGGGTATCTACCACGCGCTGAATTTCAACCGTCTCCAGCACTTCCAGCAGCGTCGGGCCGCTGTACCACGGCATGTTGGCGCTCTGGGAGGCAACGTTATCCCCTTCCAGCGCCGAGAGCGGCACAAAGCGAATATCAAGGTTACCCGGCAACTGTTCAGCAAAGGTCAGGTAGCTCTGGCGGATCTCCTCGAAGGTCTCTTCGCTGAAGTTCACCAGATCCATTTTATTCACCGCCACCACCAGGTGTTTGATCCCCAGCAGCGTGGAGATGAAGCTGTGACGACGGGTTTGATCCAGCACGCCTTTACGGGCGTCGATCAGCAGGATCGCCAGCTCACAGGTTGATGCACCGGTGGCCATGTTGCGGGTGTACTGCTCATGCCCCGGCGTGTCGGCAATAATAAATTTGCGTTTTTCGGTGGAGAAATAGCGGTACGCAACATCAATGGTGATGCCCTGCTCGCGCTCCGCCTGCAGGCCGTCCACCAAAAGCGCCAGGTCGAGCTTTTCGCCCTGAGTACCATGACGTTTGCTGTCGTTATGCAGGGAAGAGAGCTGGTCTTCATAGATCTGACGCGTGTCGTGCAGCAGGCGACCAATCAGCGTGCTTTTACCGTCATCAACGCTACCGCAGGTCAGAAAGCGCAGCAGGCTCTTGTGTTGTTGTGCGTGCAGGTATGCTTCTACGCCGCCTTCGTTGGCAATTTGTTGGGCAATCGTGGTGTTCATGGCGGCTCCTTAGAAATAACCCTGACGTTTCTTCAGCTCCATCGAGCCTGCCTGGTCGCGGTCAATGACGCGCCCCTGTCGCTCGCTGGTGGTCGATACCAGCATCTCTTCGATGATCTCTGGCAGCGTTTGCGCGTTGGACTCCACCGCGCCGGTCAGCGGCCAACAACCAAGAGTACGGAAACGTACCATCTGTTTTTTGATCACTTCGCCCGGCTGTAAATCAATGCGATCGTCGTCGATCATCATCAGCATGCCGTCGCGCTCCAGCACCGGGCGTTCAGCCGCCAGGTAAAGCGGAACGATCTCGATATTTTCCAGATAGATGTACTGCCAGATATCCAGCTCGGTCCAGTTGGAGAGCGGGAAGACGCGAATGCTTTCGCCTTTGTTGATCTGGCCGTTGTAGTTGTGCCACAGCTCAGGACGCTGGTTTTTCGGATCCCAGCGGTGGAAGCGGTCGCGGAAGGAGTAAATACGCTCTTTGGCGCGGGATTTCTCCTCGTCACGGCGCGCACCGCCGAAAGCGGCGTCAAAACCGTACTTGTTCAGCGCCTGCTTCAGCCCTTCGGTTTTCATGATGTCGGTGTGTTTGGCGCTGCCGTGAACAAACGGGTTAATGCCCATCGCCACCCCTTCCGGGTTTTTATGCACCAGCAGCTCACAGCCATAGGCTTTGGCGGTACGGTCGCGGAACTCATACATCTCACGGAATTTCCAGCCGGTATCCACGTGCAGCAGCGGGAACGGCAGCGTACCCGGATAAAACGCTTTACGCGCCAGATGCAGCATCACGCTGGAATCTTTACCGATGGAGTACATCATCACCGGGTTAGAGAACTCGGCGGCCACTTCGCGGATAATATGGATACTTTCCGCTTCAAGCTGTCGCAGGTGAGTAAGTCGTTTTTGGTCCATAACCGTTCCTTAAGCCAGATTCACCACAGAGGAGCCAAACCCCTCTGAGTCTGTTGTATGTTGAAACCAGGCGAGCGTGCTGTGCAGCTGTACCACTTCGCCCACCACAATAAGCGCGGGCATTGGGGCGTCTTTCGCCAGGACTGCAAGGTCTTGTAGCGTACCGGTCACCACACGCTGATCGACGCGGGTACCGCGAGAAATCACGGCCACCGGCGTTGTCGCCTCGCGACCGTGCTGAATAAGTTGTTCACTGATGTCCGCCGCCTTCATGGTGCCCATATAGATGGCCAGCGTCTGTCGGCTCTGGGCGAGATGCGACCAGTCAAACGGCGTGCTGTCGGCCTTATAATGACCAGTCACAAAGGTCACACTCTGGGCGTAATCGCGGTGCGTAAGCGGAATACCTGCGTAGGCCGTTACCGCGGAGGCCGCCGTAATCCCCGGCACCACCTGGAACGGCACGCCCGCTTCGGCTGCCGCCTGCAGTTCTTCGCCACCGCGACCAAAGATGAACGGATCGCCCCCTTTAAGGCGCACCACGGTTTTGCCTGCTTTCGCTGCGGCAACCAGCATCTGATTGGTGTCGTGCTGCGGTACCGAGTGCTCGCCTGCGCGTTTACCCACGCAGATTTGCTCGGCATCGCGACGAATTAGCTCGCGCACACCGTCGGTGACCAGATGGTCATAGAACACCACGTCCGCGTCCTGCAGCACCTGCAGTCCGCGTAAGGTCAGTAACCCGGCATCACCCGGACCAGCACCTACCAGAATGATCTCGCCGCCCGTGCTGCCGGGGTTATCCAGCTCGTCTTCGAGGATTTTTTGCGCTGCCGTCTCATTACCGGCGTGCATCAGGCTGGCAAAGCGGCCACGGAATACCCGCTCCCAGAAGCGACGGCGTTCCGTTACGCTGGTCAGGCGGGTTTTCAGATGGTTGCGCCAGTAGCTCGCTTTCTCTGCCATACGTCCGAGACTGGTTGGTAACAGCGCTTCAATCTTTTCCCGCAGCACGCGCGCCAGCACCGGTGCGGTACCGCCGGAGGAGATCGCCACCAGCAGCGGCGAGCGGTCGACAATCGACGGGAAGATAAACGAGCACAAAGGCTGGTCGTCGACCACGTTCACCAGGCGGTAACGCGCCTGAGCGGCCTCGGAAACGCGTCGGTTGAGTTCGCGATCCTCCGTCGCTGCAATCACCAGCACCACGCTGTCGATTTGTGACTCGTCGAACTCCGCTTCTGCGACAACCCGCACCTGCGCGCCCGCGCGCTGCAGAAACGCGATTTTGCGATCGGCAATTTCACCCGTACCCACAACCAGTACCGGTTTTTCTTTAATCGCAGCAAAAAGGGGCAGATAGTCCACAAGCAACAACTCACTAACAACGAGGAATAGAGGGACTATAGGGGGCGGCTTAGACCGAATGAAATTACGAATTGGAATGAGTAGTTACTCAATGGAATAACGCGATGAAAAAGCAAATATCAAAAAGTGCTTAACACGCGAAATTTCGGGCATTTAAGAGCAATTCAAATTGTGTATGGCCGATCACAGTTTCATACTAAGCGGGTTATAATTTTGCTCTGTTTTTAAGGACTCACTATGTTTTCCGCAATGCGCCACCGATACGTTGCCCTGGCGCTCGGCGTTTGCTTTATCCTTCCGGCTCAGGCAAAAAATCAACCGTTTGGTGAAATCGCCAATATGCAGGCGCGGCATATTGCCACCGTTTTTCCCGGACGCATGACCGGCTCCCCTGCGGAAATGCTTTCCGCTGACTATCTTCGCCAGCAGTTTGCCGATATGGGCTACCAGAGCGATATCCGCTCGTTTCACAGCCGCTATATCTACACCTCACGAAATAAAACAAAAAACTGGCATAACGTGACCGGCAGTACCGTTATTGCGGCACATGAAGGTAGCGCGGCTGAGCAGATCATTATTATGGCGCACCTGGACACTTACGCGCCCATGAGCGACGCCGATACCGATAACAATCTGGGCGGGCTGACGCTGCAGGGGCTGGACGATAACGCGGCGGGTCTGGGCGTGATGCTTGAACTGGCCGAGCGAATGAAAAACATTCCGACAAAATACGGTATTCGCTTTGTGGCAACCAGCGGCGAAGAGGAAGGCAAACTCGGCGCGGAGAATTTCCTTAAGCGCATGAGCGCTGAGGAGAAGAAAAATACACTGCTGGTGATTAACCTCGATAATTTAATCGTTGGCGATAAGCTCTATTTTAATAGCGGACAGAGTACGCCGGGTACCGTGCGTAAACTGACCCGTGACCGGGCGCTGGCAATTGCGCGCAGCCATGGCGTGTATGCCACGACCAATCCTGGCGGCAATCCGGCTTATCCGCGCGGAACGGGCTGCTGTAACGACGGTGAAGTGTTCGATAAAGCGGGCATCCCGGTGCTGTACGTCGAAGCCACCAACTGGGCGTTAGGCAAGAAAGATGGCTATCAGCAGCGGGCTAAAACGAAAGCCTTTCCGGACGGGACGAGCTGGCATAACGTGATGCTGGATAATCAGCAGCATATTGATAGCGCACTGCCGCAGCGCATTGAGCACCGTAGCCGCGATGTGGTGAAAGTGATGCTGCCGCTGGTGAAGGAGCTGGCGAAAGCGGGGAAAGCCTGAGGTCGTGCGGCCTGATGCCTTCACCCTCCCCCTCTCCTACCGGGTTGAGGGATCCCCAGTAATTTTTTTACCGAAAGCGACGAAAGTTGTTTCAGGAAAATTAATGACTTACAGCGACGCCCTGGTCCGGCTGTAAATCGCTGAGGCGTTTCCTGCAGGCCGGGGCGAGGCGCATGGATGCGCCGAGAGGGCGGCTTTACAGGGACGTTACATCCGCCCGTCCCCGATAAGCCGGAAGGAATAAGCCGAAGGCACCGCGAAGCGGCAATTTACCGCCGGGAGCCCGGGTCGCCAGGGTGGTGGCGACTGAGCCACCCTGGCACGTTCACGGGCTATGTCGTTACAGAGTAGCAAGGAACATAAAGTGAACGGAATGACCTCCACAGCCGTATGTTCCCCCTCACCCCAGCCCTCTCCCTCAAGGGAGAGGGGGGCCTCCGTGCAGGCATTATTTTGTGGGGAACTCTCAGCCCACCGGGAGAGGGAGAAAAGATCATTACCCTTCGTGTAACCCGCACTCGCGCTTCAGCCCAAAGAATCGCGTCTCTTCTTCCGCCATTCCCGGCTCCCATTTGCGCGTGGTGTGGGTATCCCCCACGGACAGGTAGCCCTGATCCCACAGCGGATGGTATTTCAGCCCGTGTTTTTGCAGGTACTGGTACACCGTACGGTTATCCCAGTCGATGATCGGCAGCACTTTAAACACGCCGCGCTGCACCGCCAGCACTGGCAGCGTGGCTCGGCTGCCGGACTGCTCGCGGCGAAGACCGGCAAACCAGGTCTGCGCGTTCAGCTCTTTCAGCGCACGGTTCATCGGCTCGACCTTGTTGATCTCATTGTATTTCTCAATGCCCTCAACGCCCTGCTCCCAGAGTTTGCCGTAGCGCGCCTCCTGCCAGGCCGCGCTCTGCTCCGCGCGGTACACTTTCAGGTTCAGCTTAAGCTTGTCCGTCAGCTCATCGATAAACTGGTAGGTTTCCGGGAACAGATAGCCGGTATCGGTGAGGATCACCGGAATATCCGGGCGGATCTGATTCACCAGATGCAAACTGACCGCCGCCTGAATGCCAAAGCTCGACGACAGCACGTAGTCACCCGGCAGGTTTTCCAGCGCCCACGCCACGCGCCCTTCGGCGTCCAGCTTTTCCAGTTGGGCGTTGGTTTCTGCGAGTGCCAGAATGCGTTCGACTTTTGGCAATGCGTTAAGCGCGTTTAGATCGAGTACGGACATAATTACCTCTCGTGGTTACTCCCAGAAATCCCTTGCGGGATCGAGCACCGGGCGAATAATGCCCGCACGCACCGTAAAGTCGCCGAAGCCTTCACCCGCTTCGCGCTCTTTCGCCCAGCGCCCGACAAGCTCGTCGATGGAATCGAGAATTTCTGGCTCAGTGATATTCTCGCGGAACATACGCGGAATACGCGTGCCGATACGGTTACCGCCCAGGTGCAGGTTATAGCGACCCGGCGCTTTCCCCACCAGCCCAAGCTCGGCCAGCATCGCGCGGCCACAGCCGTTCGGACAGCCGGTAACGCGCATAACAATATGCTCGTCCGGAATACCGTGTTTTTCCAGAATCGCTTCCACTTTGTCCGTAAATGACGGCAGGAAACGTTCCGCTTCCGCCATCGCCAGCGGACAGGTCGGGAACGACACGCAGGCCATCGAGTTTTCGCGCTGCGGTTTGACCGCATTCATCAACCCATGGTCACGCGCCAGCGCCTCAATTTTCGCCTTTTCACTTTCCGGCACACCAGCAATAATCAGATTCTGGTTGGCGGTAATGCGGAACTCACCTTTGTGGATCTTCGCGATTTCCAGCAGGCCGGTTTTCAGCGGACGGCCCGGGTAATCCAGAATACGGCCGTTTTCGATAAACAGCGTCAGGTGCCATTTATTGTCGATGCCTTTTACCCAGCCGATGCGATCGCCGCGACCGGTGAATTCGTAAGGGCGGATCGGCTCAAATTTGATCCCCGCGCGACGCTCCACTTCCTCTTTGAACGTCTCAACGCCCACGCGCTCCAGGGTGTATTTGGTTTTCGCGTTTTTACGGTCGGTACGGTTACCCCAGTCGCGCTGGGTGGTGACCACCGCTTCCGCCACGGCCAGCGTATGCTCCAGCGGCAGGAAGCCGAACTCGCTCGCGGTTCGGGCATAGGTTTTCTTGTTACCGTGTTCAATGGACAGACCGCCGCCCACCAGCAGGTTAAAGCCCACCAGCTTGCCGTTTTCGGCAATTGCCACAAAGTTCATGTCGTTGGCGTGCAGATCGATGTCGTTCTGCGGCGGGATCACCACCGTGGTTTTGAACTTACGCGGCAGATAGGTCTGACCGAGGATCGGTTCTTCATCGGTGGTCGCAACTTTTTCCTGATCGAGCCAAATCTCCGCATAGGCGCGGGTACGCGGCAGCAGGTGCTCGGAGATCTTCTTCGCCCACTCATAGGCTTCAGCGTGCAGCTCGGACTCATACGGGTTCGAGGTGCAGAGCACGTTACGGTTCATGTCGTTGGCCGTCGCCAGCGCATCCAGTCCGACGGAGTGCAGCATCTGGTGTACCGGCTTCACGTTCTTCTTCAGAATGCCGTGGAACTGGAAGGTCTGACGGTTGGTCAGACGAATGCTGCCGTAAATGGTGTTTTCACCGGCGAATTTATCAATCGCCTGCCACTGTGTCGTGGTGATCACTCCGCCCGGCAGACGGCAGCGCAACAGCATCGCGTGACGCGGCTCCAGCTTCTGTTCAGCACGCTCGGCGCGAATGTCGCGGTCGTCCTGTTGATACATGCCGTGGAAACGGATCAGCAGGAAGTTGTCGCCTTTGAAACCGCCGGTGAGACCGTCATTCAGATCTTCAGCAATGGTGCCGCGCAGATAGTTGCTTTCCAGCTTCATGCGCTCGGCGTCTGACAGTTTACCTTCGACCACCAGGGGTCCTGGATGTTTTTCGCTCATTAGTAGACATCTCGCTGATAACGGCGCTCAACGCGCAGCTCACTTAAAAATTCATCCGCCGCTTCGGCATCCATACCACCGAATTCGGCAATCACTTCCAGCAGTGCCTGCTCAACGTCTTTCGCCATGCGATTGGCGTCACCGCAGACATAAATGTGGGCACCGTCATTGATCCAGCGCCACAGCTCTGCGCCCTGTTCGCGCAGTTTGTCTTGTACGTATACTTTTTCTTTCTGATCGCGCGACCAGGCCAGATCGATACGGGTCAGCACCCCTTCTTTCACGTAGCGCTGCCACTCAACCTGATAGAGGAAATCTTCGGTAAAGTGCGGGTTGCCGAAGAACAGCCAGTTTTTACCCGGTGCCTCGTCCGCCGCACGCTGCTGCATAAAGGCACGGAACGGCGCAATGCCGGTACCCGGGCCAATCATGATTACCGGCGTTTCCGGGTTCGCCGGCAGACGGAAGTTGTCGTTGTGCTCGATAAAGACGCGCACTTCGCCCTCTTCCTCCACGCGATCGGCCAGGAAGCTGGAGGCACCGCCCGCGCGGGCACGGCCTTCGATGTCGTACCGCACCACGCCCACGGTGATGTGCACTTCGCTCTCGACTTCAGCCTGCGATGAGGCAATGGAGTACAGACGCGGCGTAAGCGGACGCAGCAGGCCGATCAGCGCGTCGGCATCCAGTTGTGCCGGAGAGAAACGCACCATATCGACAATCGGTGTGGTCGCCGCGTAATGCTGCAGCTTCGCCTTATCGCCGACTAACGGCAGCAGCGATTCGCTGCGCGTTAAGGTGGCATAGTTCTCAACGATATTGGCGGTATTTACCGTCAGCTCGAAGTGCCACTGCAGCGCTTCAGAGAGCGGCTGCGTTTTGCCTTCGACGGTGACAGGCTCGTCGCCTTTCAGCCACAGCAGTTCGACCAGTTCCTTGACCAGCGCCGGATCGTTTTGATACCAGACCCCCAGCGCATCGCCAGGCTGATAGCGCAGACCCGAGTCGCCCAGATCGATCTCGATATGGCGCACATCTTTTTCAGAGTCGCGGCCGGTAATTTTTTGATTAACCGACAGGCTTGCCGACAGCGGCGCCTCTTTGGTGTACGGGCTGGTGTGAATGTCGTTGACCACGCCGGTCGCGGTGATCGCAGCCTGGGCTGGTGTCTCTTTCGGTACGCGTGCTTTCAGCACGTCAACAATGCGCGCACGCCACTCTGCAGCGGCAGCCTGGTATTCCACATCTGCATCAACGCGGTCCAGCAGGCGCTCTGCACCCAGCTCCGCCAGCTTGCTGTCAAAATCTTTGCCGGACTGGCAGAAGAATTCATAAGAGGTATCGCCCAGGCCGAACACGGCAAACGCAGTGCCATCGAGTTTGGGCGCTTTTTTCGAGAACAGGAATTTATGCAGCGCGACCGCCTCTTCAGCGGGTTCACCCTCGCCCTGCGTTGAGGCCACAACCACCAGCAGTTTTTCTGACGCGATCTGTTTGAATTTATAATCCCCGGCGTTTACCAGGTTCACGTTCAGTTTGGCGGCAAGCAGGTCGTCACGCAGCGCTTCTGCCACGCGGCGGGCATTGCCCGTCTGCGAAGCGGAGATAAGCGTAATGGCAGGAATTTCTACCGCCGTTGCCGGAGCCGCAGCCACAGCGCCAGGCTGCTGGTTGAGCATTCCCCAGAAATAGCCAGAGACCCAGGCAAGCTGGGTGGGAGAAAAATCAGAGGTGGCAGCCTGAAGGCGCGCCAGTTGCTCCGGGTTCAGGGGAAGCAAATTTGAAGGTGGGGCCTGTGTTGTCATGCGTCGTTATGTTCCAGTAGCCAAGCGGACTTTAAGCGAATAAATCCAAACTGAAGATAAGGTTAACGGCGAGGATAATAACAATTAAAGAAGGGATGGAAATAATAAATAACCAAATGGACTAACCTGTTTTAGTTATCGTTCTTAACGGTAAAAGCGATAAACTAACCGACTGTAAAATAAGGATATAAATCACAAAGCGACGGCTTTTTTGCTGCAATGAAGGTAAAGGCCGTTTTAGTTAATGCTAAAAATTGTGCTTTCCGGTACTATGCGGCGGTTTTTTCCGCATTACTGCGAGCGATCATGTCCACCACACTGTTTAAAGATTTCACCTTCGAAGCCGCCCACCACCTTCCGCATGTTCCTGAAGGACATAAATGCGGCCGTCTGCACGGGCATTCGTTTATGGTGCGTCTTGAGATCACCGGTGAAGTTGATCCGCATACCGGTTGGATCATGGATTTTGCTGAGCTGAAGGCGGCATTTAAGCCGACTTACGATCGTCTGGATCACTATTACCTGAACGATATCCCGGGCCTTGAAAACCCGACCAGCGAAGTGCTGGCAAAATGGATTTGGGATCAGATGAAACCGCTGGTGCCGCTGCTGAGCGCAGTGATGATCAAAGAGACCTGTACGGCAGGCTGCGTGTATCGCGGCGAGTGATGCTTGCCGGGGGTCGGCTTCGCCTTACCCGGCCAACAAAAGCCTGGAACCGTAGGCCCGGTAAGCGCTAGCGCCACCGGGCTTTTTTTAGGCAATATTCAGGTATTTGTGCGTCTGCATCGACAGGCGCCAGTTACGCGCGATACAGGTTTCAATGCACAGGCGCGTGGCGTCTTCTTTCTGACTGATAGGCTGCAGCGCAATCACGCGCTGTTTTTCGTCCGTCAGCGTCGCCAGCAGTTCATCCAGCGCTTCGATATCACGTACTCGCCCTACCGGGTGTTTAATCTCATCAGCACGTTCCAGCGCCTGAGACAGTACGTCGTAGCCGCCGCGCATGTTTACTTTAGGCGATACCGTTACCCATGTGGTGTGGGAGCAGCGCACTTCATGCGTGCCGCTGGTTTCAATCTGGCAACTGTAACCGTTCTTTTCGAGCAGTTCGGTCAGCGGCGTCAGATCGTGGATGCAGGGTTCGCCCCCGGTAATGACCACATGGCGCGCCGTCCAGCCCTGACGACCAATAATGGCCAGCAGATCTTCCGCGCTGCCAGCACCCCACTTATCGCTCTCTTTGGTTTTCGCCAGAACGCTAAACAGCGACACTTCCCGATCTGCGAGTTTATCCCACGTATGTTTGGTATCACACCAGGCACAGCCAACCGGGCATCCCTGTAAACGAATAAAAATTGCGGGAACGCCGGTAAAGTAACCCTCGCCTTGCAGGGTCTGGAACATCTCGTTAATCGGGTACTGCATAGTCATCTCAGTTAAGGGGATAAACGATAAGTATCGCAGATCCCCGTGAGATGGTCATGCTCGATCGGTGCTTTGCGCGTCAATTGCCGCCATAAAGCGTTCCGTAATCTGCTGCGGGCGGGTGATTGCCCCGCCCACCACCACCATATGCGCCCCCAGCGCCAGACATCTGGCGGCGCGTTCCGGGGTGTCCACGTTACCTTCGGCCACCACCGGTACCGTGACGGCTGCCAGTACCGTTTTCAGAAACTGACAGTCATCATCGGGTAAGGCGTGTCCGGCGGTCTGCGCGGTATAGCCGTAAAGCGTGGTCCCGACACAATCAAACCCCAGCGCCTGCGCCGTGACGGCCTCATCAACAGTGGCTATATCAGCCATAAGCAGCACCGAGGGATAACGGGTACGAATGCGCGTAACCAGCGTTGCCAGAGATTCCCCGCCAGGCCGCGCCCTGTCGGTCGCATCAAGCGCAATGATCGCCGGGGAGACGGTCATCAGTTCATCCACCTCTTTCATCGTTGCGGTGATAAACACCTCGCTGTCGGGGTACTCCCGCTTGATGATGCCAATAACCGGCAGCGTAACCTGCTCTTTGATCGCCTCAATATCCACCACGCTGTTGGCACGGATGGCCGCAGCCCCTCCCTGACGCGCCGCCAGCGCCATCCGCGACATAATAAACGGGCTATGCAACGGTTCGTTCTCAAGCGCCTGACAGGAGACGACCAGTTTTCCCTTCAGGGTATCCAGTACTGTTTTCATTACGATAAGATCTCTTCCACTTCGTTTTTGATAATCGTGACATGCGGACCATAAATGACCTGAACGCCATTCCCGCGCACAATCACGCCGCGCGCACCGGTGGCTTTCAGCGCCGCGTCATTCACTTTGCTACCGTCTTTAACCGTGACGCGAAGACGCGTGGCGCAGCAGTCCACCTCTTCCAGATTGTCTTTTCCGCCCAGTCCGGCGATCACCGCACTTGCGCGTTCGCTCTGGACTAAAGTCACGTCATTGGCCACCGCCTCCTTTTCCCGACCCGGCGTGGCAAAATCAAAGCGATTAATCAGATAGCGGAACGTGAAGTAGTAGAGGAAGAACCACGGTACGCCCACCAGCGGCACTAACATCCAGTGGGTTTTGGCCTCCCCCTGCAAAATGCCGAACAGCACAAAGTCGATAAAACCGCCGGAGAAGGTCTGCCCAATGGTGATATGTAAAATATGCGCGAGCATAAACGCCAGCCCGTCAAAAAATGCGTGAATGACGTACAGCACCGGCGCGATAAACAGGAAGGAGAACTCGATGGGCTCGGTGATCCCCGTCAGGAAGGAGGTTAATGCCGCTGAAAGCAACAACCCCGCGACGCGTTTTTTGTTCTCCGGTTTAGCCGTGTGATACATCGCAAGGCAGGCCCCGAGCAAACCAAACATCATCGTGATAAAGCGCCCGGACATGAAGCGCGACGTTCCTTCATAAAACTGGCGCGTCGTGGGATCGGCCAGCTGAGCGAAGAAGATCCGCTGCGTACCTTCAACCAGTTGCCCGTTGACAATCTCGCTGCCGCCAAGCGCGGTGGTCCAGAACGGAAGGTAGAAGATGTGGTGTAAACCGAACGGGCCCAGCATGCGCAAAATGAAGCCGTACAGCAGTGTTCCCAGATAACCGGTCGCATCCACCAGCCCGCCCAGACCAAAGATCAGCTTCTGGAAATGTGGCCAGACTACGGTCATTAAGGCTCCGACCAGGATCGCAGCCAGTGAGCTGATAATCGGCACAAAGCGTGACCCGCCAAAGAATCCCAGAAATTGTGGCAGCGCGATCTTATTAAACCGATGATGCAGCGCGCAGGTCACAAGACCAATGACCACCCCACCAAATACGCCGGTCTCCAGCGTCTGGATCCCCAGCGTCATGCCTTGCCCGACCGCCCCCGGATTCTCGTGCGCCAGTTTTCCGGTGAGGATCAGCAGTGCGTTAATGGTGGCATTCATGACCAGAAACGCGAGTAACGCCGCCAGCCCTGCCGTACCTTTATCATTTTTTGCCAGCCCGACGGCAACCCCAACGGCAAACAGCACCGACAGATTCGCGAACACAATCGAACCGGCGCTGCTCATGATGGTGAAAATAGCCTGTAACCAGTCCACATCTAAAAACGGATATGCCGTAAGCGTATTGGGATTCGATAACGCGCCGCCTATCCCCAGCAGCAGACCCGCCGCAGGCAGTACGGCGATGGGCAACATAAAGGATTTGCCAAAGCGCTGCGCTTTTTCAAACCATCCGCCGGACGAAGCACCACTGAACATTTGCATCATTTTTTCATCCCCTTAGTTAACGATGAAAATTTTTACCATAATTATATTTAATAGTGAAAATCACCATCAAAAACCAGGAGGACGATCATACTTTTTCGAAATGACTGGCATCCCTGCCCCGCTTTCCGCCACACTAGGACGCAGAGAAACGCATTAAGGATCTAGCATGTCAGACCATGAAAACCTGCTGCTGAAGCTGCGCCAGGAGGCTTCCGGGTACAGCCCCACGCAAAAAAAACTGGGAGAGTTTGTTCTCAACGATCCGGCCCGGGTGCTCTACCTGACGATCACCGAACTGGCACGGGAGAGCCACACCAGTGAAGCCAGCGTGACGCGTCTTTGCCGGACGCTCGGCTGCAAAGGCTATAACGAATTCAAGATGGCACTGGCGCTGGATATTCAGCAGGGTCAGCCCGCACGCGTGGCCGGGGACGAAATTGATAACGTCGTCGATGAGTCTGTTCAGGCGCTGCAGGATACCGCCAGACTGCTCGACAGAGCACTGCTGGAAAAGGCCGCTCAGGCGCTGCATCAGGCGCAAGCCGTACAAATATATGGGGTGGCCGCCAGCGCGATCCTCGGTGAGTATTTACATTACAAACTGTTGCGACTCGGCAAACCTGCACAGCTTTTTAGCGATATGCATCGTGCGGCCATGAATGCAGCAACGCTTTCAGAAGGGACGCTGGTGGTGGCCATTTCCAGTTCCGGTTCAACGCGGGATTTGCTCCACGTCGTAAAACTTGCACGCAAACGCGGCGTTAAGGTGTTATCCCTTAGCAATACGCCCCGCAGCCCGCTGGCTTCGCTTAGCGATATGCAGCTGGTTGCCGCAAAACCGGAAGGGCCACTCAGCGCAGGCGCGCTCAATGCTAAAGTGGGCGTAATGTTACTGGTTGAGTTACTTACAACTTCCCTGATTGCGATTGATAGCCATTACGGTGAAGTTAGCCAGCAAACAGCGAGCGCAACGCTGCCTTTATTACTCTAAAACCCTTTGCAGGCTAAATAAAATAGCCTGCATGGCGTGATGTCGATTCCATTTAAGTGCTGATACGGTTATTTCGTGCGCGGCATAATGGTGTAACAAATTATTTTATTTATTACATATTCAATGAGTGTTAAAAGCAATAAAATCGCACAAATAACAAAACAAAATCAGTTAGTTAAAATTATTTGATTTATAAATTGAATTTTTCTCACTCCGCTAGTGTCCAATATTTCCACCTGAATTCCTTACCTTAAAATAAGCTTAAGACGCCGTCAGCTTTGCCATTTTTCTATTTAAATGCCGTTTACTTTTCCCTGCCTACAATCCGCCTCATCAATCATTATGAGACGGTATAGATTAATATGTTATTTATTACAGGCGTGACTGGTTTTCTGGGCGGTGCAGTACTTGAAAAAATACTGACCAGCAATAGTTCAGTAAAATTACTGCTGCTTGCGCGCGCCAGTGACCCCCAACAAGGGCTGGAACGCGTGCGGGACAACATGCGTAAATTCAAGGTTTCAGAGGAGACGCTGGCCGCGTTGAGCGAGGAGAATATCCTTATCGGCGATCTCAGCCAGCCGGAGGGGTTCCTGAACGACCCGCGTCTGGAACAAGTGACGCATGTTCTTAACTGCGCGGCCGTCGCGTCATTTGGTAACAATCCGCTGATCTGGAAAGTAAATGTGGAGGGGACGCTGGCGCTCGCCAGACGCATGAACCAGGTTGCCGGTTTACAGCGCTTTCTGCATGTGGGAACAGCCATGTCGTGCACGCCGGAGCAGGATTCGCTGGTCGCCGAAAGCGCGGAGTTCAGAGAGAACGCCGAGCATCTGGTGGAATACACATATTCGAAATCCACCATTGAACAACTGATGCGCCAGCACTGTCCCAACCTGCCGCTGCTCATCGCCCGTCCGTCCATCGTGGTCGGCCATACCCGTCATGGCTGTACGCCGTCGAGCAGTATTTTCTGGGTCTTCAGCATGGGGCTAATGCTGCAAAAATTCATGTGCTCAATGGAAGACAAAATAGATGTCGTCCCGGTGGATTACTGCGCCGATGCGCTGCTGATGTTGCTTAACAGCACTGCGCAGCCGGGAGAAGTGGTACATATTTCTGCCGGAGAAGAGAACAGCGTGCGCTTTGCGGATATTGATAATGCGATGGCACAGGCGCTGGAGAAAGCCCCGGTCGGTGATAAGTATGCCCAGGTAAGCTACGAAACGCTGGTCAGAATGCGACGTGAGCTGAAGGATATTTTTGGCCCCTGCAACGAACGGCTGATGCTGAGAGCAATGCGCTTGTACGGGGCCTTTGCCACACTGAATGTACGTTTCAGCAACGACAAGCTGCTCAGTATGGGCATGCCTAAACCGCCGCGTTTTACGGACTATATTGCCCGCTGCGTACAAACTACCCGGGGATTGAGCATCCCGGAGCAAATGGCGGTTGATTTCAAATAACCAAAAAAAATGCCAGTCTTTCGACTGGCATTTTCATTTTAAGGCTTAAGCAATTATGCCTGGCCTTTGATCTCTTTACGACCGTTGTAAGGTGCTTTTTCGCCCAGCGCTTCTTCGATACGAATCAGCTGGTTGTATTTAGCAACACGGTCAGAACGGCTCATAGAACCGGTTTTGATCTGGCCAGCAGCGGTACCAACAGCCAGGTCAGCGATGGTAGCGTCTTCAGTTTCGCCAGAACGGTGAGAGATAACAGCGGTGTAGCCAGCGTCTTTCGCCATTTTGATCGCAGCCAGAGTTTCGGTCAGAGAACCGATCTGGTTGAATTTGATCAGGATGGAGTTAACGATGCCTTTCTCGATGCCTTCTTTCAGGATCTTGGTGTTGGTTACGAACAGATCGTCACCAACCAGCTGGATTTTGTCGCCCAGTACTTTAGTCTGGTATGCGAAACCATCCCAGTCAGACTCGTCCAGACCGTCTTCGATAGAAACGATTGGGTACTGTTTGGTCAGGTCTTCCAGGAAGTGAGTGAACTCTTCAGAGGTGAACGCTTTGTTGCCTTCGCCAGCCAGAACGTATTTACCGTCTTTGTAGAATTCAGACGCTGCGCAGTCCATCGCCAGAGTGATGTCTTTGCCCAGCTCATAGCCAGCGGCTTTTACTGCTTCAGCGATAACAGCCAGTGCTTCTGCGTTAGAACCCAGGTTTGGCGCGTAGCCACCTTCGTCACCCACAGCCGTGTTCATACCTTTTGCTTTCAGAACTTTAGCCAGGTTGTGGAACACTTCAGAACCCATACGTACTGCTTCTTTCAGGGTTTTCGCGCCAACTGGCTGAATCATGAATTCCTGAATATCAACGTTGTTGTCTGCGTGCTCACCACCGTTGATGATGTTCATCATTGGTACAGGCATGGAGTATTTGCCTGGGGTGCCGTTCAGTTCAGCGATGTGCTCGAACAGTGGCATACCTTTCGCTGCCGCAGCGGCTTTGGCGTTCGCCAGGGAAACCGCCAGGATTGCGTTCGCACCGAAGTTAGATTTGTTTTCAGTACCGTCCAGATCGATCATGATCTTGTCGATGCCAGCCTGGTCTTTAGCGTCTTTGCCAATGATTGCCTGAGCAATAGGACCGTTTACAGCGCCAACAGCTTTCAGTACGCCTTTGCCCATGAAACGGGATTTGTCGCCATCGCGCAGTTCCAGCGCTTCGCGGGAACCAGTAGAAGCACCTGATGGAGCAGCTGCCATACCGACGAAACCACCTTCCAGATGAACTTCGGCTTCAACGGTCGGGTTACCACGGGAGTCGATGATTTCACGACCGATGACTTTAACGATTTTGGACATTAGATTTTCCTCAGTACAAGTTAAACTAAAACTCCAGACAAACAACGCGTACCGGGGGTACGCGTTGCCGTTCTAACTTTTTTACTTCGCCTGACGCTTCTGATACTCGCTGGCGGCTTTCACGAAACCTGCAAACAGCGGATGCCCGTCACGTGGTGTTGAAGTAAATTCCGGGTGGAATTGGCAGGCGACAAACCACGGGTGGTTTGGCACTTCGATGATCTCGACTAACTGATCATCCCCGGAGCGGCCCGCAACACGCAGACCCGCAGCTTCAATTTGTTTCAACAACATGTTGTTGACTTCATAGCGGTGACGATGACGCTCAGTGATGACCGGTTCGCCATACAGCTTACGAACCACGCTATCGTCAGACAACTGGCAGGCCTGTGCGCCAAGACGCATAGTGCCACCCAGATCGCTCTTCTCGGTACGGACTTCGACGTTACCGTCTTCGTCGCGCCATTCAGTGATAAGCGCCACTACAGGGTACTTACAGTCTGGCACAAATTCCGTAGAGTTCGCGTTTTCCATTCCCGCTACGTTGCGCGCAAATTCGATTAGCGCAACCTGCATACCCAGGCAGATGCCGAGGTATGGAATATTGTTTTCACGCGCATAGCGTGCAGTGGCGATCTTGCCTTCTACACCACGGTAGCCGAAGCCGCCAGGGATGAGAATCGCATCCAGATCTTTCAGAATTTCGACGCCACGTGTTTCAACATCCTGCGAATCAATCAGCTTGATGTTCACGGAGACGCGGTTCTTCAGACCACCGTGTTTCAGCGCTTCGATAACGGACTTATAGGCATCCGGCAGTTCGATGTACTTGCCGACCATACCGATAGTCACTTCACCAGCCGGATTGGCTTCTTCATAAATAACCTGTTCCCATTCAGACAGGTTAGCTTCCGGACAGTTCAAGCTGAATCGTTTACAAATATAATCGTCCAGGCCCTGTGATTTCAACAGGCCCGGGATTTTATAAATGGAATCGACATCTTTCATTGAAATAACGGCTTTTTCAGGCACGTTACAGAACAATGCAATTTTCGCACGTTCGTTCGCCGGAACCGCGCGATCGGAGCGGCAAACCAGAATGTCAGGCTGAATACCGATGGAGAGCAGCTCTTTCACGGAGTGCTGAGTCGGTTTGGTTTTCACTTCACCTGCGGCTGCCATGTAAGGCACCAGCGTCAGGTGCATGAACAGTGCGTGTTCACGACCGATATCAACCGCCAGCTGGCGAATCGCTTCCAGGAACGGCAGGGATTCGATATCACCCACGGTACCGCCGATTTCAACCAGCACCACGTCGTGGCCTTCGCCACCCGCAATGATGCGTTCTTTGATAGCGTTAGTGATGTGCGGGATAACCTGTACGGTTGCACCCAGATAATCACCACGGCGTTCTTTACGCAGAACGTCGGAGTAGATACGGCCAGTCGTGAAGTTATTACGACGGGTCATTTTGGTGCGAATGAAACGCTCGTAGTGGCCAAGATCCAGATCGGTTTCAGCGCCGTCTTCAGTAACGAACACTTCCCCGTGTTGGATTGGGCTCATGGTGCCAGGATCGACGTTGATGTACGGATCCAGTTTCATCATGGTCACATTGAGGCCACGGGCTTCAAGAATGGCTGCGAGGGAGGCTGCGGCAATGCCTTTACCCAGAGAGGATACGACCCCGCCGGTCACAAAAATATAGTTCGTTGTCATGCTGAACCTGAGAAGTTAGGGTGAAACGATGGAATAACCAGGACGGGAAAGTAGTATACCCGAACACGGCGAGCGCCACAAACTTTCATTCTCCGTCTCCATTCCAGGCCATGACAAACATAAGGAGTGAGAAAATAGCCCCTTTTGGGTAAATGTTTTTGACGCAAATCAAGCGCTTGTCATTTAAAAAATCACACAAATTGCGCTTGATCGCAAAATTCCGTTAGAGATCAGATTCCTGGCGTTTTACTTCCTGCCAGACTTCTTCCATCACATCGAGGTCAATTCCGGTCATTTCCAGGCCGCGCGAGGCCACAATGCGCTCGACTTCGCGAAAGCGTCGTTCGAACTTAAGGTTGGCTTTTTGCAGGGCCGTTTCCGCTTTTACACCCAGGTGGCGCGAAAGGTTGACGGTGGCAAACAGCAGATCGCCCATCTCTTCTTCAAGCTTTGCTTCATCCACCACGGCCTGCTGCGCTTCGTGCATCACTTCGTCGATTTCTTCATGGACTTTGTCCAGTACCGGGCCAAGCGAGTGCCAGTCAAACCCCACTGCCGAGCAGCGTTTCTGGATCTTATGGGCACGCATCAGGGCGGGCAGACTCAGCGGGATGTCATCCAGCGCGGAGTGTTGGGATTTTTCAGCCCGCTCGGCGCTTTTAATCTGCTCCCAGCGCGCCAGCACTTCCGCGCTGTTGCCCGCCGTGGCATCGCCAAAGATATGCGGATGGCGGCGCTCAAGCTTGTCGCTAATGGCGGCGCAGATATCGTCAAAATTAAAGCGTCCCTCTTCCTGCGCCATCTGCGCATAGAACACCACCTGGAACAGCAGGTCACCGAGTTCGCCGCGCAGGTCGTCAAAGTCCTCACGTGAAATGGCGTCCAGTACTTCATAGGTCTCTTCGAGGGTGTACGGGGCGATAGTCGCGAAAGTCTGCTCTTTATCCCACGGGCAGCCGTTTTCCGGGTCGCGCAGGCGTTTCATGATGCCGAGCAGGCGGTCGATTTGAGTCATAGTGCTGTCCTGATGAAAAAATGCCGGGTGGCGGCGTTGCCTTACCCGGCTTACAGAAGAGGATGTTTAACCGCCGTGGAGACGACGCGCGTCAATCACATCCGGGACCTGGTTCAGTTTGCCAAGCACGCGGCCCAGCACCTGCAGGTTGTAGATTTCGATGGTCATATCGATGGTGGCAAGCTGCTCGCGGGTATCGCTGCGGCTGGCAACGCCCAGCACGTTGACCTTCTCGTTGGCAAGAATGGTCGTAATGTCGCGCAGCAGACCACTGCGATCGTTGGCGGTGACGCGCACCACCAGCGAGTAGCCGGCAGAGTAGCTTTCACCCCAGACGGCTTCAACGATGCGTTCCGGCGCATGCGACTGCAGCTCAGCAAGCTGGTCACAGTCTGAGCGGTGAATCGAAATCCCGCGCCCCTGGGTGATAAAGCCGACGATGTCGTCCCCCGGGATAGGCTGGCAGCAGCGGGCGATATGGTGCATCAGATTGCCGACGCCTTCCACCACCACGCGGCCATTGTCTTTGCTGCGCTGCTGCGGGGCGTAGGTTTTCTGCTGCAGCTGTTTTAGCGCCGCCGCATCCTGCTCTGCCGCACTTGGCTTGTTGAACTGCGCCTGCAGGAAATTCACCATCTGGTTGAGACGAATATCGCCGCCGCCAATGGCCGCTAACAGCTCATCGAGCTCATTAAAGTTGTAACGCGGCAGCAGGAACTTCTCCGCCTCTTTCAGGCTGATGCCTATATGCTCCAGCTCGTCATCCAGGATCTGGCGACCGGCAAGGATGTTCTTGTCACGATCCTGTTTACGGAACCAGGCGTGAATTTTGGAGCGTCCGCGGCTGGTGGTGACATACCCCAGGTTCGGGTTCAGCCAGTCACGGCTCGGGTTTGGCTGCTTCTGGGTGATGATTTCAATCTGATCGCCCATTTGCAACTGGTAGGTAAACGGCACAATGCGCCCGCCGATTTTCGCACCAATGCAGCGGTGCCCGACATCGCTGTGGATGTGATAGGCAAAGTCGAGCGGCGTTGACCCGGCAGGCAGGTCGACAACGTCCCCTTTCGGCGTAAAGACGTACACCCGGTCGTCGAAGACCTGGCTGCGCACTTCGTCGAGCATCTCGCCGGAGTCGGCCATCTCTTCCTGCCACGCAATCAGCTTACGCAGCCAGGCAATGCGGTCTTCGTGGCCGGTGCGCGCTCCGCCCGAGGTGCCCTCTTTGTATTTCCAGTGCGCGGCGACACCCAGCTCGGCGTCTTCGTGCATCTGTTTGGTACGGATCTGAATTTCAACCGTTTTACCGCCGGGGCCCAGCACCACGGTATGAATAGACTGGTAGCCGTTAGGTTTCGGGTTGGCGACATAGTCATCGAACTCATCCGGCAGATGGCGGAAGTGCGTGTGCACGATCCCCAGTGCGGCGTAGCAGTCCTGCAGACGCTCCGCCACAATACGCACGGCACGCACGTCGAACAGCTCGTCAAAGGCGAGGTGTTTCTTCTGCATTTTGCGCCAGATGCTGTAGATATGCTTTGGCCGACCGTACACTTCGGCACGGACGTTCTCTTCCTTCATCGACTGGCGCAACCCGCTGACAAATTCTTCAATATAGTGTTCGCGGTCGATACGGCGTTCATGCAGCAGTTTCGCAATGCGCTTATATTCCGCCGGGTGCAGATAACGGAAGCAGTAGTCTTCCAGCTCCCATTTGAGCTGACCAATGCCTAAGCGGTTCGCCAGCGGCGCATAGATGTTTGTACACTCTTTGGCGGCGAGTACGCGCTCATCTTCCGGCGCGTCCTTCACTTCACGCAGGTGGGCGATACGCTCGGCAAGCTTGATCACCACGCAGCGGAAATCATCCACCATGGCCAGCAGCATCCGGCGAACGTTATCGACCTGTTCAGAGGAGACGGAATCGGTGTGCGCGGCTTTGAGCTGACGAATGGCCGCCATATCGCGGACACCGTGGATCAGCGCCACGACCGATTTTCCGACGCTTTCACGCAGCACGTCTTCCGTGACGACATCCGCATCGGCAAGCGGGAACAGAAGCGCGGCCTGCAGCGTTTCGATATCCATATTGAGCATGGATAAGATTTCGACCATCTCCACGCCGCGCCACAGCAGCAGCTCGGCGTCCGGATGCCCCAGCGTGGTGCGCTGACAATAGGCCCAGGTTTCGGTTAAGCGTTCACACGACTGCTGGCTGGAAATTCCCAGACTTGCGATCCATTTTTGAGGGTCAAACTCACCAGCTTTATTAAGATGTGCACTTCTTACCGCAACCATCGTCCTCTCCTTTAGGGACCAGGGCCTGTCGAAGTCGACAAGCCAAACTAATTAGATGTGCTCGAACAACACCATTGATTCCAGATGCCCAGTGTGCGGGAACATGTCCAGCATTGCCAGACGCTGAATCTGGTAACCCGCGCTGAGTAATGCCTCGCTATCCCGGGCAAGCGTTGCCGGGTTACAGGAAACGTAGACCACGCGTTTCGGGGCGAGTTTAATTATATGCTGCATCACGCCCGGTGCGCCTGCCCGTGCCGGGTCGAGCAGGATTTTGTCAAAGCCCTGTTTTGCCCAGGGCTGCTGCGTGACATCTTCCTCCAGATTTTGATGAAAGAATGTCACATTTTGCAAGCCGTTCTGTTGCGCATTCTCCTGGCCTTTCGCCACCAGCGCGTCGACGCCTTCTACCCCCACAACACTCGCCGCTTTACGGGCCAGCGGCAGCGTGAAATTGCCCATGCCGCAGAAGAGATCAAGCACGCGGTCGGTCGGCTGGACATCCAGCCACGTCAGCGCGGTTTCGATCATCTGCTGATTGACGCCGTCATTAACCTGGATGAAATCCCGCGGACTGAACGTTAAGCGTAGTCCGTTTGACGCATACCAGGGCGCGTCACCTGTAACCTGCTCCAGTATCTCGCTTTGTGGGGCGAGAAAAAGCGCCAGCTCGTGGGAATGCGAAAAGCGTTCCAGTTTTTCGCGGTCTTTTTTGGACAGCGGCGCGGTATGGCGCAGCACCATCAGCGGACCATTGTTTGCCAGGACCAGTTCCACGTGCCCGAGGTGGCGAACACTGTCCAGCCCGGACAGGCATGCGTGCACGTCCGGGAGCAATGCCTCAAGACGGGGCACCAAAATGGGGCACTGCCTGATATCGACGATATCGCTGGAGCCCGCTTTGCGAAACCCCATCTCCAGCCGCTCGTTTTTGGGCTGATAGCTTAGGCTCAGCCGCGCGCGACGACGATAGCCCCAGGGTTGGTCGGCAATGATGTCGTCAACGTCATGCCTGAGCAGGCGTGCCAGGGCATTACTCTTACTTTTTTGCTGTAAAACTACGCTGGCATGTTGTTGCTGGCAGCCTCCGCAGACGCCAAAATGCGGGCAGCGTGGCTCTGTGCGCTCCGGGCTGGTGGTCAGACGGCGCTTCACCTTCCCGCGTGCGTACTGGCGTTTATCTTCCGTCAGCGTAATTTCTGCTCGTTCTGTGGGCAGCAAACCTGTTATAAACAGTGTCTTACCATTGTGATGCGCGACGCCCTGACCAAAAGGGTCAAGGTCCGTGGCTTCGACAGTGATGATCTGACGCGTCGTCACGCGTCGCTTTGCAGAGTAGAATTGCGCCATCGCCGGGAATTTTCTCAAATATACATAATTATCTTAATTGTCCCATAACGGAACGCCATGACCAACTACAGCCTGCGCGCGCGCATGATGATTTTGATCCTCGCCCCCACCGTTCTCATCGGTTTGCTGCTGAGCATCTTCTTCGTTGTGCACCGCTATAACGACCTGCAGCGACAGCTGGAAGATGCCGGAGCCAGCATCATCGAACCGCTGGCCGTGTCCAGCGAATACGGGATGAACCTGCAAAACCGCGAGTCGATTGGTCAGTTAATCAGTGTGTTGCATCGCCGCCACTCGGATATTGTGCGTGCGATCTCCGTCTATGACGAGCATAACCGGCTGTTCGTCACCTCTAATTTTCATCTTGATCCGGCAGCGTTAAAAATTCCTGACGGTTCGCCCTTCCCGCGCCATCTCACGGTGATGCGACGGGGCGATATTATGATCCTGCGCACGCCAATTATTTCGGAAAGTTATTCGCCGGATGAGTCCGCGCAATCCGACGCCAAGTCCAGCAGCAATATGCTCGGATATGTGGCGCTGGAGCTGGACCTCAAGTCGGTGCGACTGCAGCAGTACAAAGAGATTTTTATCTCCGGCGTGATGATGCTGTTCTGTATCGGCATTGCGCTCATCTTCGGCTGGCGACTGATGCGCGATGTGACCGGGCCCATCCGCAATATGGTCAACACCGTTGACCGCATTCGCCGTGGCCAGCTCGATAGCCGCGTGGAAGGGTTTATGCTGGGCGAACTGGACATGCTGAAAAACGGCATCAACTCGATGGCGATGTCGCTGGCGGCCTATCACGAAGAGATGCAGCATAACGTGGATCAGGCCACTTCGGATCTGCGCGAAACGCTGGAGCAGATGGAGATCCAGAACGTCGAGCTGGATCTGGCGAAAAAGCGTGCCCAGGAGGCTGCCCGCATTAAATCGGAGTTCCTTGCCAATATGTCACACGAGCTGCGTACGCCGCTCAATGGCGTGATTGGCTTTACCCGCCTGACCCTGAAGAGCGAGCTTAACCCCACCCAGCGCGATCACCTGCACACCATTGAACGTTCGGCTAACAATCTGCTGGCGATCATTAATGACGTGCTGGACTTCTCCAAACTGGAGGCGGGCAAGCTGATTCTGGAGAGCATTCCGTTCCCGCTGCGCAGTACGCTTGATGAGGTGGTCACACTGCTGGCGCACTCGTCGCACGACAAAGGGCTTGAGCTGACGCTGAACATTAAAAACGACGTGCCGGATAACGTCATCGGCGATCCGCTGCGCCTGCAGCAGGTCATTACCAATCTTGTCGGTAATGCCATCAAATTTACCGAAAGCGGCAACATCGACATTCTGGTGGAAAAACGTGCCATCAGTAATAACAAAGTACAGATTGAAGTTCAGATCCGCGATACCGGCATTGGCATTCCCGAACGGGATCAATCCCGTCTGTTCCAGGCGTTTCGTCAGGCGGATGCGAGTATTTCACGGCGTCACGGTGGTACGGGCCTGGGGCTGGTTATCACGCAAAAACTGGTTAAAGAGATGGGTGGCGATATCTCTTTCCACAGCCAGCCAAACCGGGGGTCGACGTTCTGGTTCCATATCAACCTGGATCTCAACCCGAACGTGCTGACGGACGGCCCGGTGACGGATTGCCTGAAAGGCAAGCGCCTCGCTTACGTGGAGCCGAACGCCGCCGCGGCCCAGTGCACGCTGGACATCTTAAGCACCACGCCGCTGGAGGTGGTCTACAGCCCGACCTTCTCTGCGCTTACCGTTGAGCATTACGACATCCTGCTGATGGGGATCCCGGTCACCTTTACCGGGGAGCTCACCATGCAGCAGGAACGGCTGGCGAAAGCCGCATCAATGACCGACTACCTGCTGCTGGCGCTGCCGTGCCATGCGCAAATCAATGCCGAAGAGTTGAAAAACGACGGGGCGGCCGCCTGTCTGCTTAAACCGCTCACCGCCACACGCTTGTTGCCTGCTCTGACGGCCTACTGCCGCCTGAATGAGCATGCCGTGGCACTGATTAATGACGAGCAGAGGCTGCCGATGAGCGTGATGGCGGTGGATGATAATCCAGCAAACCTGAAGCTGATTGGCGTGCTGCTTGAGGATCAGGTTCAGCATGTTGAGCTCTGCACCAGCGGTGCTGAGGCGGTTGAACTGGCCAAACAGATGCAGTTCGATTTGATTCTGATGGATATTCAAATGCCGGGTATGGATGGCATTCGCGCCTGCGAGCTCATCCGCCAGCTACCTCATCAACAGCAAACGCCGGTCATTGCCGTGACCGCACATGCGATGGCCGGACAGAAAGAGAAGCTGCTCGGCGCCGGAATGAATGATTATCTGGCGAAACCTATCGACGAAGAGAAACTGCATAACCTGCTGCTGCGCTATAAGCCGGGGCATATCGGCGGTACGTATACCTTATCAGCAGAACCAGTTGAGATTAGCGTGAATCAGAACGCCACCTTTGACTGGCAGCTTGCGTTACGCCAGGCGGCGGGGAAACCCGATTTAGCCCGCGAGATGCTACAGATGCTGGTCGCGTTTCTGCCGGAAATTCGCAATAAGGTAGAAGAACAGCTGGTGGGCGAAAACCCGGAGGAGCTGCTGCAGGCTATCCACAAGCTGCACGGCAGCTGTGGTTACAGCGGCGTGCCCCGCCTGAAAAACCTCTGCCAGCTGCTGGAGCAGCAGCTACGCGCAGGGACACCAGAATCTGAACTGGAACCGGAGTTCCTTGAGCTGCTGGATGAGATGGATAACGTGACGCGGGAAGCGATGAAGGTGTTAGGAAACTGAGGTAAATGCCCGGTGGCGCGACGCTTACCGGGCCTACACCCTCACCCCTCTCCCACTGGGTAAGGGAGAACTACATCCCCTGCCCGAGTTTCAGTACCGCCGCGATATTTCTTGCGGCCATCCTGACGTTCTCGCTGGCATTTTCCAGCGCATCTTCCAGCGAGCAGATGGTGTAAATCACGCTAAACACCGCATCGATGCCGTGATCGTGCACGACGCCAACGTCCGCCGTCAGACTGCCTGCAATCCCGATAACCGGCTTGTTGAAGCGTTTAGCTACCTTCGCCACCCCAACCGGCACTTTGCCGTGGATCGTCTGGCTGTCGATGCGACCTTCACCCGTTATCACCAAATCCGCATCGGCAATCTGGTCAGCCAGATGTAGCGCATCGGTGACGATCTCAATGCCCTGGCGCAGCTGCGCACCGCAGAAGGCATACAGCGCCGCCCCCATTCCACCTGCCGCGCCGCCGCCCGCCAGGTTGAGCACATCCATATCAAGATCCCGGGCAATGATCCGCGCATAGTGCGCAAGCGCATTGTCCAGAGTGATGATCATCTCGGGTGTGGCCCCCTTTTGCGGGCCAAAAACCGCTGATGCGCCCAGCTTACCGGTAAGCGGATTCGTCACATCGCAGGCCACTTCTATGCGGCACTCGGCCAGACGCTTGTCCAGCCCGCTCAGGTCGATACGGGCAAGTTTGCCCAGCTCGCCTCCGCCCTGCCCCAGCGGCTGTTCACGGTCGTCCAGCAGCCTGGCCCCCAGCGCCTGCACCATTCCTGCACCGCCATCATTGGTGGCGCTGCCCCCGATGCCGATGATGATATGCTTAACGCCCGCATCCAGCGCGTGACGGATAAGTTCACCCGTGCCCCAGGAGGTCGTTTTCAGAGGATCGCGCTGCGAAGGTGCAACCAGCTCAAGACCACTGGCCGCCGCCATTTCGATAAAGGCGCTCTTCTCGTCGCCGGATATCCCGTAAAACCCTTCCACGCGATGGCCCAGAGGGCCGGTCACCGGAACATGCACAATGCGTCCCTGGGTTGCCGCGATCATCGCTTCGACGGTGCCTTCACCGCCGTCCGCGACCGGCAGTTTGACGTAAACCGCCTCAGGAAAGATCTCGCGAAAACCCTGCTCTATCGCTGTCGCAACCTCAAGCGCACTCAAACTTTCCTTATACGAGTCCGGTGCGATAACAATTTTCATAAGCCATCCTTACGCATAGTCGTTACGTTAAGCATACACCACGTAAAGAACCGCTCATGGGAGCGGTCCCAATGCGTTTATCGTACCATGCACGGACGTTTATTGTCGAATGTCCACTCTGGGATCAGATACTGCATCGCCATCGCGTCATCGCGCGCACCCAGCCCATGTTTCTGGTACAGCTCGTGGGCTTTCATCACCTGATCCATATCCAGCTCCACGCCCAGACCCGGTGTGGACGGGACCTGCACCATCCCCCCTTTGATTTCAAACGGCGCTTTCGTCAGACGCTGATTGCCTTCCTGCCAGATCCAGTGGGTGTCGATCGCGGTGATCGTGCCCGGCGCGGCAGCGGCCACGTGGGTGAACATCGCCAGCGAGATATCAAAGTGGTTATTGGAGTGCGAGCCCCAGGTCAGACCGAACTCATGGCACATCTGCGCCACACGTACAGAGCCCTGCATCGTCCAGAAATGCGGGTCCGCCAGCGGAATATCGACAGACTGCAGGGACAAAGTGTGCCCCATCTGACGCCAGTCGGTGGCGATCATGTTGGTCGCGGTAGGTAAACCGGTGGCGCGGCGGAACTCCGCCATCACTTCACGGCCAGAGAAACCTTGTTCTGCCCCGCACGGATCCTCCGCGTAGGCCAGCACGCCTTTCAGCTGCTTGCCGATGGCGATCGCCTCATCAAGCGACCAGGCCCCGTTCGGATCCAGCGTGACGCGCGCCTGCGGGAATCGTTTAGCCAGGGCTGAGATAGCTTCCGCCTCTTCTTCCCCGGCCAGCACGCCGCCCTTCAGTTTGAAATCATTAAAACCATATTTTTCGTACGCGGCCTCTGCCAGGCGCACCACCGCATCCGGCGTCATCGCTTCATCGTGGCGGAGTCGGTACCAGTCACATTGCTCGTCCGGCTGGCTCTGGTATGGCAACGGCGTCAGGTTGCGGTCGCCAACAAAGAACAGATAGCCCAACATCTCCACTTCGCTGCGTTGCTGCCCCTCACCCAGCAGGGAGGCAACGTTAACCCCCAGGTGTTGACCTAACAGATCCAGCATGGCGGCTTCGATGCCGGTCACCACGTGGATGGTGGTGCGCAGATCAAACGTTTGCAGCCCACGGCCACCCGCATCGCGATCGGCAAAGGTATTCCGCACGGTATTTAAGACGTTTTTATATTCGCCCAGCGTTTTTCCCACCACCAGCGGGATGGCGTCTTCAAGCGTTTTGCGGATCTTCTCACCGCCCGGGATTTCCCCCACGCCGGTATGCCCGGCGTTATCTTTAATAATGACAATATTGCGGGTGAAAAACGGCGCATGTGCGCCGCTCAGGTTCATCAGCATGCTGTCATGGCCGGCAACCGGAATGATCTGCATGGAAGTAACAACAGGGGTGGTAAAAGTGCTCATGGTGCAATCCTTTTATCAGTGACGTCCAAAAACTGGGCGCTTACGGTCAAATGTCCAGCCAGGGATCAGGTACTGCATCGGCCCGGCGTCATTACGCGCGCCGCCCGGCAGTTTTTTATACGCTTCATGCGCCTTGTGGACCTGATCCCAGTCAAGCTCCACGCCCAATCCCGGCGCATCCGGTACTGCGATGGTGCCGTTTTTAATTTCCAGCGGATTTTTCGTCAGACGGGCCTCACCCTCCTGCCAAATCCAGTGTGTGTCGATAGCGGTTGGGTGACCCGGTGCCGCTGCGCCAACGTGGGTAAACATCGCCAGCGAAATATCGAAATGGTTATTGGAGTGACAACCCCAGGTGAGCCCCCAGTCATCACACAGCTGCGCCACACGCACGGCGCCTGAAAGCGTCCAGAAGTGCGGGTCTGCCAGCGGAATATCGACCGCATTCAGCATGACCGCATGGCCCATTTCACGCCAGTTGGTGGCGATCATGTTCGTAGCGACCGGTAGCCCGGTGGCACGTCGGAATTCCGCCATCACCTCGCGACCCGAGAAGCCTTGTTCAGCCCCAACCGGATCTTCCGCGTAGGTCAGGACATCCCCCAGTCCTTTGCACAGGGCGATAGCCTCATCCAGCAGCCAGGCACCGTTAGGGTCAACGGTAATGCGGGCATCCGGAAAACGTTTCTTGAGCGCACGCGCGGTTTCAATCTCCTGCTCGCCGGGTAATACCCCGCCTTTGAGTTTGAAGTCTTTAAAACCGTAGCGGTCCTGTGCCGCCTCGGCCAGCCGAACCACCGCGTCACTGGAGAGCGCCTCCTGGTGACGCAGGTGATACCACTCATGGTGGCCCGGCGAGTGCGCCAGATAAGGCAGATCGGTTTTTTGCCGATCGCCAACATAAAACAGATAGCCGAGTACCGTCACCGCGTCACGCTGTTTGCCCGGCCCCAGCAGTTCACAGACCGGAACGTTCAGCGCCTTACCGAGCAAATCGAGCAGGGCGGCCTCCAGCGCGGCGACAGCATTGACGCGCAGCTCAAACGTCCAGGCGCCTTTGCCGAAGGTGTCAAAGTCCGCCGACTGGTTGCCTTTGTGAACATGCTGGACCACTTTATTCAGACGGGCGACCTCCTGGCCGACCACCTGCGGAATGGCGTCTGACAGCGTCTGGAAAATTACCTCACCGCCCGGCGCTTCCCCAACGCCGGTGTTCCCTGCGCTGTCGGTCAGCACCACGATATTGCGGGTAAACCAGGCGTTATGCGCGCCGCCAATATTAAGCAGCATGCTGTCCTGGCCGGCCACCGGGATGACCTTCATGTCGGTAATAACCGGGCTCGATTGTGTTGTCATCAGCCACGCTCCGCTACAGGTTTGAGTTCAATGCGTTTGATATCACCCACCAGCACCAGATAGCTCAGGACCGCCACCAGGGCGTGCACACCCACATAAATCAGCGCACCGTTGAATGAGCCCGTGGTCCCGACGATGTAGCCAATGGCAATCGGGGTGACAATCCCGGAGATGTTGCCGAACATGTTAAACAGACCGCCGCTCAGGCCGCTGATCTCTTTTGGCGCGGTATCCGCCATCACTGCCCAGCCCAGCGCACCAATCCCTTTCCCGAAGAAAGCCATCGCCATAAAGCCGATGATCATCCACTCCGCGCTGACGTAGTTACAGAACACCATGGTCATTGAAAGCAACATGCCGAGCACAATTGGCGTTTTACGGGCGATGTTCAGCGAACCGGTACGACGCATCAGCCAGTCGGAAATCACCCCACCCAGTACGCCCCCCACAAAGCCGCAGATAGCCGGTACGGAGGCGACAAAGCCTGCTTTCAGAATCGACATACCGCGTGCCTGCACCAGATAGACCGGGAACCAGGTGATAAAGAAGTAGGTTAAGGCGTTAATGCAGTACTGCCCCAGGTAGATGCCAATCATCATGCGCGAACCGACAAGCTGCTTGATCTGCGCCCATTTCTGGCTCAACGGAACTTTTGCTTTTTGGCTTTTCTGATCCATGTTGATCAGCGCTCCGCCTTCCGCAATGTACTCCAGCTCTTTCTTGTTCACGCCCGGATGTTGGTTCGGCTCGTGGATCACTTTCAGCCAGATAAAGCTGATGACAATCCCCAATCCGCCCATGAAGAAGAAGACGTGTGACCAGCCCACTTCATGCGTCAGCCAGCCCATGATTGGCGCAAAGATCACCGTCGCGAAATACTGTGCAGAGTTAAAAATCGCCACCGCCGTTCCCCTCTCTTGCGCCGGGAACCAGGCGGCCACGATGCGGCTATTACCCGGGAAGGATGGCGCTTCTGCTAACCCCACCAGGAAGCGGAGAGTAAAGAGCGCGACGATAATACCGAAGCCGCTGAAGATATCGACGAAGCCCTGCAACAGGGTAAACATCGACCAGATAAAGATGGACCAGAAGTAGACGCGCTTGGATCCAAAACGATCGAGCAGCCAGCCACCCGGGATCTGACCAATAACATAGGCCCATGAAAATGCGGAGAAAACATACCCCATGCCAACCGGATCAAGCCCAATGTCTTTTGCCATTTCAGAGCCGGCAATCGACAGCGTGGCGCGGTCACCATAGTTAAAGGACGTGACGATAAACAGCATCACCACTATCCAGTAGCGAGCGTTAGTGCGCTTCTCCGCACTGCTCGCCGCGTGGCTTAATGTACTCATTGTTGCACTCCTGAAACATAGCTTTCGCCTGGTTCACTCTGTACAGCACCGGTAGGGTAATCAGAATGAGATTTGTGTTTGTCGTTTTGGTACGGCCTGAAGCCGTTTTATTGTGACCGGGAAAGTATATGAAGGAGTGACACGTTCTCTCACCGTGCAAAAACACAACATTAAGGGGCATGAGAAAGGTTGTTTGTGGCAAAAGCCTAAAAGAATGGAAGATGGTTCACGGAATTGGCGTTTGGTGCGGAAGTTATCGCCGGGTGGCGGCAACGCCTGACCCGGCCAGGAAAACCCACATGCCCGCGCAAGCGAAGCGCCGCCGGGCAGGATGTTATTTAAGCAGTGTGGCCCAGTTCTCAACCCACGGGTTTGATTCGCTTTCGGGTTCCGGGTGTTCTCCGGCGTCAATCAGCAGCATGTCGCCCACGCGCTGGGCGCTCTGTTCCTGCAGGAGTGCGTCGAACTGCTTGCCGCCGCCGCAGAAATTGGCGTAAGAGCTGTCGCCCAGGGCGATGATGCCGTAGTGAACGTCCGGCTGGTAGCCAATATCTTTAATGCCCTGGAAAAGCGGCACGATGCTGTCCGGCAGATCGCCCTGCCCGGTGGTGGAGGTGACCACCAGAATGTATTTATCTTTATACTTTTCCCAGTCTGCCAGTTCCGGGTCTTCATAAACCGTGGCTTTATGACCCTGGCTTGTGAGTATCGCTTCCGCCTCTTCCGCAACCAGCAGCGAGTTGCCGTACATTGTGCCGACAAAAATGCCTACTTCAGCCATGATATGTTCCCTAAATTATTGCGCTTGCCGTTCATCCTGAACGTTGCCCGGTACAAACTCAACCCTTTCATTTTTGGGGAGTTGCCCCAGCCAGCCAAACTGTGACAGCGCCTGCATCCAGACATCATCCAGCCCCGCATGGATCGTCAGAGGTTTGCCGGTAAACGGATGCGTCAGGCTCAGTTCGCTTGCGTGCAGCATCAGACGATCGCAACCAAAATGTTCAGCCGCACTGCGGTTCTGGCGCAGATCGCCATGCTTGCTGTCACCGATAATCGGATGTCGCAAATGCTTCAGGTGTCGGCGGAGCTGGTGTTTACGCCCGGTTTTGGGCAAAAGCTCAACCAGGCTGTAGCGAGTGGTGGGAAATTTGCTGGTTGCCACCGGCATTTCAGTCGTCGCCATACCGCGATACTCGGTTACCGCAGGTTGCGGACCTTTGTCATCACGGGCAAATTTATCGGCGATTTTGTCCAGCTCTTCCACCAGAGGATAGTCAAGCGTGGCGGCTTCTGTCAGCCAGCCACGCACGATCGCGTGGTAGCGTTTCTGGATCTGATGCTGCTCAAACTGCTGCGCCAGCAGACGACCCGCTTCGCTGGACAGTCCCATTAGCAATACACCGGAGGTGGGTCTGTCCAGGCGATGGGCGGTAAACACATGCTGACCAATCTGGTCGCGCACGGTCTGCATCACTACCACCTTCTCGTCACGATCCAGCCAGCTGCGGTGCACCAGCCATCCCGACGGTTTGTTCACTGCCACCAGCCACTCATCCTGATAGAGGATCTCAAGCGTCATGCGTCATCACCGGCAAACAACGCATCCAGCTTTTCCAGCTCAGCCAGCATGACAACACGCGCCGGGTGGGTGGCCTCCAGCGCCATTTCATAGTAAGGCGAGACCGCAAACGCCTGCGGCAGCGGATGCCCCCCCTCCAGCAGCGCATGCATACGGGGAATTAACACCCACTGGAGCCACTCAAACGGTGCCAGCGTATCCAGGCAGAACGGCTGGGTACTTGCGAACGCCTCTGGCTGCGGCGCGGTCTCCTGCCACAGCTGATGTTGGCGCATAAGAGCTTCGATGGCGTGCAACCGGGCACGAACGCTATCGTGTTGCGTCATAGTAACCTCAACTGAAAAAATGAACGGCGCGCAGCATAGCATTGCAGGCAGCAGAAATAAAAAAAGGGAGCACTGTAAAAACAGTGCTCCCGGTTCGTTTCGCAGCATTCCAGCTACAATTTATGCTCCCTGCTCTTCCGTGACAACTTTTCCTGAAGCCCGAAGGCCTGTTCATCCGTAAACTGTTTGCATCCTGCACACATCGTCCTGATGTGTCTGTTTCATCCTGAAACGTCCTGGCCATCCTGACCCACCGATCATCCTGAGCGGCTCTCGTTCTCCTTCCTGGAGGTGTCCCTTACGCGTCCTGCGTGATCCTTTGCTTCATCCTGAAGCCTTCCTGCAGCGCCATCCTGACGTGTCCTGTGTGAGAAGCGCCATCATCCTGATGTTCGTTTCTCGTGTCGGCGTCCTGTCGACAGAGATAGAATCCGCTATTCCGCTTCGTCTTACAACCTACCCTGTAAGCGTTGTCAGCCTCTGAAAAGCGGGTTTGCTGCGTCAGAATTTTATTAATTCCTTGATAATTATCATAATATTTTTCTTAATTACGTAAGGTAATACTGATCGTTGCGGCGATCTCTCACAAACCGTGTAAGAGATCTCTCACACGCGCTGTAGCATGATGGATTACAGAAGCGGCTCAAGTCGGGTAAGGAAATCCGCAAGTGAGGGGGCGAGGGTCTCGCGATTGCGGGTGCCGATTGTCTCTTTGATCACTTCACCAGACAGGTTGCAGACGGAAATAACATCCAGTTCACTGTCCAGCGTGGCAATAAAGAGTGTCGGAGAAAGCTTAAGGCGTTTTTGCGTGACCAGATGACCAATCAGGTTTTCCTGAACACGCTGCAGATCGTCTTCGCTCCAGGTCTGCAACAGCGTCAGCGTTACCTCACCAAAGCGGGCAGGCATATCCCCTGCAAACTGCGTGGTGTAGAACGCGTGAACCGCTGGTTGTACCACAATGTCCATTGCCCGTTCAACCGCATTTACATTCTCCTCGACAGACCAGGGCTGCGGCTGCCAGATAACGTAGTCGTCCACCGAAGAGATAATGCAGGGCGAAGGCACACCATAGAGATCAGCACTTTGCGGCCAGGTGCCCCGGGTGTCATGCCATGCGTCGCAGTAACGGGTCGTGAAGGTCTTAAGGGCATTTGCAGTTTCGATATCCACCGATTTCTCTCTTCTGGTAAGACAGGATAAACTCAGACCTAAGTGTACCTGTAAAGTGACTATGAAACATGTCTTACGAAAATCATCAGGCGTTAAGTGGCTTAACGCTGGGTAAATCGACCGATTACCGCGACACCTACGATGCCAGCCTGCTGCAGGGCGTTCCGCGCAGCCTTAACCGCGATCCTTTAGGGCTGCGTGCAGACGCGCTGCCGTTTGTCGGCGGTGATATCTGGACGCTGTATGAGCTCTCCTGGCTGAATGCTCGCGGTCTGCCGCAGGTGGCGGTAGGCCAGGTTGAGCTGGATCATGCCAGCCTTAACCTGGTGGAATCCAAAAGCTTCAAGCTGTATCTCAACAGTTTTAATCAGACCAAATTCACCAGCCTGGAAGAGGTTCAGCACACGCTGGAGCGTGATTTACGCGCCTGTGCCCAGGGCAACGTGACCGTTGCGCTGTATCGCCTGAATGAACTGGAAGGGCAACCTGTCGCCCATTTTAACGGCACCTGCATTGACGATCAGGATATCGAGGTGGATAACTACGAGTTCAGCGCCGGGTACCTGGAAAATGCGGCAAGCGGGAAGATCGTGGAAGAGACGCTGGTCAGCCATCTGCTGAAGTCCAACTGCCTGATCACCCACCAGCCGGACTGGGGTTCTGTGCAAATCCAGTATCGCGGCCCCAAAATTGACCGGGAAAAGCTGCTGCGCTATCTGGTGTCGTTCCGCCATCACAATGAATTCCACGAGCAGTGCGTGGAGCGCATCTTCAGCGATATTCAGCGCTTCTGCCAGCCAGAAACGCTGAGCGTGTACGCGCGCTACACCCGTCGTGGCGGGCTGGACATTAACCCGTGGCGCACCAATACCGATTTTGTACCTGCAACGGGCCGACTCGTGCGTCAGTAATATAAATATTTTCACAATATGCGCGGGTAATGCAGCGCTTTAGGTTGTGAAACGTCACGCGGCAGGGCTATTGTAATCAGCAGGGAATGACGATAATCGTCCCATAAGGAGCTCACTTGATTACACATATTAGCCCGCTTGGCTCAATGGATATGTTGTCGCAGCTGGAAGTGGACATGCTTAAACGCACGGCCAGCAGCGATCTTTATCAACTGTTTCGTAACTGTTCACTTGCCGTACTGAACTCCGGAAGCCTGACAGACAACAGTAAAGAACTGTTATCCCGCTTCGAAAGCTTTGATATCAACGTGCTGCGCCGTGAGCGTGGCGTGAAACTTGAAGTGATCAACCCGCCGGAAGAGGCCTTCGTCGACGGGCGGATTATTCGTTCCCTGCAGGCCAACCTGTTTGCCGTGCTGCGTGACATCCTGTTTGTTAACGGGCAGATCCACAACGCGGGCCGCTTCCAGCATCTTGACCTGGAAAGCTCGGTTCATATCACCAACCTGGTGTTTTCTATTCTGCGTAACGCCCGTGCCCTGCACGTTGGCGAAGCACCGAATATGGTCGTCTGCTGGGGCGGTCACTCCATTAACGAAACCGAATACCTGTACGCCCGTCGGGTGGGTACCCAGCTCGGTCTGCGTGAGCTGAATATCTGCACCGGCTGTGGCCCAGGCGCGATGGAAGCGCCAATGAAAGGTGCCGCCGTGGGTCATGCCCAGCAGCGTTATAAAGAGGGGCGCTTTATCGGCATGACCGAGCCGTCGATCATCGCCGCTGAGCCACCTAACCCGCTGGTCAACGAGCTGATTATCATGCCGGATATCGAAAAGCGCCTGGAAGCGTTTGTCCGTATCGCTCACGGCATCATCATCTTCCCCGGCGGCGTGGGTACGGCAGAGGAGCTGCTCTATCTGCTGGGGATCCTGATGAACCCGGCCAACAAAGATCAGGTTCTGCCGCTGATCCTGACCGGGCCGAAAGAGAGTGCCGACTACTTCCGCGTGCTGGACGAGTTTATCGTGCATACGCTGGGTGAAGCCGCGCGTCGTCACTATCGCATTATCATTGACGATGCGGCAGAAGTGGCGCGTCAGATGAAAAAAGCGATGCCGCTGGTGAAAGAGAACCGTCGTGATACCGGTGATGCCTACAGCTTTAACTGGTCAATCCGTATTGCGCCGGATCTGCAGATCCCGTTCGAGCCTTCGCATGAGAATATGGCGAACCTGAAACTCTATCCTGACCAGCCGGTAGAAGTGCTGGCCGCCGACCTGCGACGCGCCTTCTCGGGCATTGTGGCGGGTAACGTGAAAGAGGTGGGGATCCGCGCCATTGAGCAGTTTGGCCCGTATAAGATCCACGGTGACCCGGAGATGATGCGCCGCATGGACGACATGCTGCAGGGCTTTGTCGCCCAACACCGTATGAAGCTGCCGGGCTCGGCGTATATTCCTTGCTACGAAATCTGCACATAAGGCGTTAATCGTTCTTCTGAGGGCCGGGGCGCGTTCTGTCGTTACCCGGCCTTTTTTTCGCATCAATTCATAGTTATCGCTTATAGAATTTATAAACTGCACGCCAACGCAAACGATTACCTGGATTTTAAAACCATAAATTATCAGCTTTAAAGCAAATTACTCATCAGAAAATCCTAAAACCCACCATCTTTACAGCGCAAGACACCTATCTTCGGGGCCGCTCTTTCCGGACATATGTTGTTAATGATAGCCTTCGCGCCCGTAAATTCTCTTTGATGTTTTTTTAACAGAGAAATGGTCTAAATATACCCACATCATGAGTGGATTATTGCATTTGGGATCGCGATCACTGATACATTCATAAGTAGAATGTATCTTTCCGCCCGCCAATAGTTACGGGTGAAAATTATTAAAAAACCGTCACTGAACGAATTTCATATTACCGTCAGGCATTTTTTCATCGGATTTGACTACAAACCTGACAATTTGCTTCCTCCAGGAGATACAGATGGAAACCACTCAAACCAGCACCGTTGCTTCGATTGAATCCCGAAGTGGTTGGCGCAAAACGGATACCATGTGGATGCTTGGCCTTTACGGCACAGCAATCGGCGCTGGTGTACTGTTCCTTCCTATCAACGCAGGCGTCGGCGGTCTGATCCCGCTGATCATTATGGCCATCATCGCGTTCCCGATGACCTTCTTCGCACACCGCGGTCTGACCCGCTTCGTGCTGTCCGGTAAAAACCCGGGCGAAGACATCACTGAAGTGGTTGAAGAGCATTTCGGCGTTGGTGCAGGGAAACTGATTACCCTGCTCTACTTCTTCGCCATTTACCCGATTCTGCTGGTTTACAGCGTGGCGATCACCAACACCGTTGAAAGCTTCATGACGCACCAGCTGCAGATGACGCCGCCACCGCGTGCCATTCTGTCCCTGATCCTGATCGTCGGTATGATGACCATTGTGCGCTTCGGCGAGCAGATGATCGTTAAAGCGATGAGCGTTCTGGTGTTCCCGTTTGTTGCCGCACTGATGGTGCTGGCCTGCTACCTGATCCCACAGTGGAACGGTGCGGCGCTGGAAACCCTCTCCCTGAGCAGCGCATCTGCAACCGGTAACGGCCTGATGATGACCCTGTGGCTGGCGATTCCGGTAATGGTCTTCTCCTTCAACCATTCCCCGATCATCTCTTCCTTCGCTGTGGCGAAGCGTGAAGAGTACGGCGCAGGCGCAGAGAAGAAGTGCTCCAGCATCCTGGCACGTGCACACATCATGATGGTGCTGACCGTAATGTTCTTCGTCTTCAGCTGCGTACTGAGCCTCTCCCCGGCGGACCTGGCAGCAGCGAAAGAGCAGAACATCTCCATTCTGTCTTACCTGGCGAACCACTTTAACGCACCGATTATTGCGTGGATGGCACCGATCATCGCCATTATCGCCATCACCAAATCCTTCCTCGGCCACTACCTGGGCGCACGTGAAGGTTTTAACGGTATGGTGATCAAATCTCTGCGCGGTAAAGGCAAGAGCATTGAAATCAGCAAGCTGAACAAAATCACTGCACTGTTCATGCTGCTTACCACCTGGGCCGTTGCTACGCTGAACCCAAGCATCCTGGGCATGATTGAAACCCTGGGCGGTCCGGTTATCGCGATGATTCTGTTCCTGATGCCGATGTACGCAATTCAGAAAGTCCCTGCTATGCGTAAGTACAGCGGTCATGTGAGCAACATCTTTGTGGTTATCATGGGGCTTATCGCTATCTCTGCGATCTTCTACTCCCTGTACACCATGTTCTGATTATCACCCGCGCCGTCCCCGGACGGCGCACTCCTTCCTCTCTGACTGAAAGCAATGGACGCATCATGATTAGCGTATTCGATATCTTCAAAATCGGTATTGGTCCTTCCAGCTCTCACACTGTCGGACCAATGAAAGCCGGTAAGCAGTTCACGGATGACTTGATTGCACGCGGCATCTTGCACGACATCACCCGCGTGGTTGTCGATGTGTACGGCTCGCTTTCCCTGACCGGAAAAGGCCACCATACCGATATCGCCATTATCATGGGCCTGGCGGGAAACCTGCCGGATACCGTTGATATTGATGCGATCCCTGGCTTTATCCAGGACGTAAACACCCACGGTCGCCTGCTGCTGGCAAACGGCGAACACGAAGTGGAATTCCCGGTTGACCATTGCATGAATTTCCATGCGGACAACCTGTCGCTGCACGAAAACGGCATGCGCATTACCGCGCTGGCCGGCGACACTGCGGTTTACAGCCAGACCTATTACTCTATCGGCGGCGGGTTTATCGTCGACGAAGACCACTTTGGTCAAACCAGCACCTCATCTGTTGACGTGCCGTATCCGTACAAAACTGCGGCCGATCTCCAGCGTCACTGTCAGGAGACGGGGCTTTCCCTCTCCGGTCTGATGATGAAAAACGAGCTGGCCCTGCACAGCAAAGCGGAGCTGGAACAGCACTTTGCTAACGTCTGGGAGGTGATGCGCGGCGGGATTGAACGCGGGATCACCACCGAAGGCGTTCTGCCCGGTAAGCTTCGCGTACCGCGTCGTGCGGCCGCGCTGCGCCGTATGCTGGTGAGCACCGATAAAACGACCACCGACCCAATGGCCGTCGTAGACTGGATCAACATGTTCGCCCTGGCGGTGAACGAAGAGAACGCCGCAGGGGGGCGCGTGGTCACGGCGCCAACCAACGGCGCCTGCGGTATCGTTCCGGCCGTACTGGCGTACTACGACAAGTTTATCCGTGAAGTGAATGCCAACTCGCTGGCGCGCTACCTGCTGGTCGCCAGTGCGATTGGTTCTCTGTATAAGATGAACGCCTCCATTTCCGGCGCGGAAGTGGGCTGTCAGGGTGAAGTGGGCGTGGCCTGTTCCATGGCCGCTGCGGGTCTGGCAGAGCTGTTAGGCGCAAGCCCGGCGCAGGTCTGCATTGCCGCCGAAATCGGCATGGAGCATAACCTGGGGCTGACCTGTGACCCGGTTGCCGGACAGGTTCAGGTGCCGTGTATCGAACGTAACGCGATCGCCTCCGTGAAGGCAGTGAACGCCGCACGAATGGCGCTGCGCCGCACCAGCGAGCCACGCGTCTGCCTCGATAAGGTTATCGAAACCATGTACGAAACCGGTAAAGATATGAACGCCAAATACCGTGAAACCTCTCGCGGTGGTCTGGCAATGAAGATCGTGACCTGCGATTAAGCCTCTCAGGAAGCCTCGTTTTGCGAGGCTTCTTCCTGTTTTCCCCGCCGCGCATAGTTTCATACCGCTGACAGTGTTACCCTTCCTTCATGAGACAGAAGGGAGATTATCTGTGGCTGTTCATTTGCTTATCGTCGACGCGCTCAACCTGATTCGCCGGATCCATGCAGTGCAAGGCACGCCCTGTAAGGACACCTGTCTGCACGCGCTGGAGCAACTTATTCGCCACAGCGAACCGACGCATGTCGTGGCCGTATTTGATGACGAGGCGCGTAATTCCGGCTGGCGACATCAGCGTTTGCCGGACTATAAAGCCGGACGCGCCCCCATGCCGGACGATTTGCATTCAGAAATGCCGATGATTCGCTCGGCATTCGAAAAGCGCGGCGTGCCCTGCTGGGGCGCCCAGGGCAATGAAGCGGACGATCTCGCGGCGACGCTTGCGGTCAAAGTGGCCAGCGCCGGGCATCAGGCAACCATTGTGTCGACGGATAAAGGCTACTGCCAGCTGCTCTCACCCACTATCCGCATTCGTGATTACTTCCAGAAACGCTGGCTCGACGCCCCGTTTATTGCCAGTGAATTTGGCGTCTCACCTGAGCAACTTCCTGACTACTGGGGGCTGGCGGGGATCAGCAGCTCTAAAGTGCCGGGCGTTGCCGGTATTGGGCCAAAAAGCGCCGCACAGTTGCTGACGGATTTTCAGAACCTGGAAGGGATCTACGCCCGGCTCGATGAAGTTCCGGAAAAATGGCGTAAGAAGCTGGAGGCCCATAAAGAAATGGCCTTTATCTGCCGGGATGTGGCGACGTTACAGACGGATTTACAGCTGGACGGGAATTTGCAGCAGTTGAGGTTAGAGCGTTAAAAGTCCCCTCTCCCCGTTGGGGAGAGGGTTAGGGTGAGGGGCCTATCGCTCGTCGCGACGCCCGCCCACGGCCGCCCACCAGCGACGAATATGCACCGTCACCTCTTCGCGATCGTGATACAGCTGACGCGCCTGGATCTCCACATTAATGCCGTGTTCATCCAGTTGCTGCTGAATATAGGCCAGGTTCTGAGAGACCTCCTCATAGCGCTTTTTCATTGGCAGCTTGAGGTTAAAAATCGTCTCACGGCACCAGCCGTTCACCAGCCAGGAGGCCATCAACGCCGCCACTTTCGCTGGTTTTTCCACCATATCGCACACCATCCAGGAGATGTTATTGCGGGTTGGACGATAGCGGAAACCGTCTTCACGCAGCCACGTGACCTGCCCGGTGTCCATCAGGCTTTGCGCCATCGGGCCGTTATCAACAGACGACACCCACATGTTGCGTTTCACCAGCTGATAGGTCCAGCCACCTGGGCACGCGCCGAGATCGACCGCGTACATGCCGTTGGCCAGACGCTCATCCCACTCATCCGCCGGAATAAAGACGTGAAACGCCTCCTCCAGCTTCAGGGTTGAACGGCTCGGCGCATCAGCCGGGAACTTCAGGCGTGGGATCCCCATAAAGAACGGAGAGTTGTTGTTGGTATAAGAGTAACCGGCGTAGCAGCAGCCCGGGGCAATAAAGAAGATATGCACGACTGGACGTTTTGGCGTTTCGTAGTTTGTCAGCACGCCGGCATCACGCAGCGCCGCGCGCAGCGGTACGGTGAACTTACGGCAGAACTTCATCAGCTCTTTGCTTTCGTTGGTGTCGGCCACTTCAACGCGCAAATCGCCCCCCTTCTCGACCACGCCCTGCAGCATGCCCACAATCGGGGTGATGCGATCTTCTGGCGGGAGATCTTTCAGCAGCTCACCCGCGACAAACATCTGGCGCGCAAAGATCAGTGAACTGAACGGCAGCTCGCGTGCCAGCTTATCCGCATCGTCAGGCTGGTAGCATTCGAACACCACATAGCCCGCATTATCCTTAACGCGCGCAAAACCGAAGACTTCTCGCTTCGCCGCTTTATCCGTAATTTCCGCGGCGCACTCTTTCTCAAACCCCGGGCGACAATATAAAACAACCTTATTCATGAACAACGCCCTTGCGTTTCAGACGGATAGCTCCGATAAACATTAATACCCACCCTGCCAGGAAGCTGACGCCGCCGACAGGTGTAACAAACGCCCACAGGCGCAAATGCGAGAGCGCAAGGCAGTAAAGGCTGCCGCTGAACAGCACCGTACCCAGCGCCAGGAAAACGCTGCTCCAGTAAAACCAGATGCTGATGCGGCGCTGCATCGCTACCGCCAGCCCAAAAATAGCCAGCGTATGGAACGCCTGGTATTCAAGGCCGGTCTGGATCCAGCCCATCTCCACCACACCCAAAGACTTGCTTAAGACATGTGCGCCAAACGCGCCCAGTGCAACAAAAATAAAGCCACTCACCGCGGCAAAAATCAGCATGAATCGGCTGGTCATGTTTCAGTCCTAAAGTAATGCGTGCCCGGCACACAAAAGTTATTGTTCATACCTGAAGCGGAATTTTTCTTGCTCGCTCGCCGCTTTCGCCAGTATCCACTGCCGGAAAGCGGCTATTTTACCCAGTTCTGCCTGACTGTCATGACAAACCAGATAAAACGCATTCTTGCTGACCAGTACATCATTAAAAGGGCAAACCAGACGGCCGGCCTCAATTTCGGACTGCGCCATGACGTTGTTCGCCAACGCAATGCCCTGTCCGTGAATGGCAGCCTGTAGCACCATCGCACTGTGGCTAAAGATGGGGCCCTGCTGCACGTTTATATGATTAAGACCTAATTGACGGGTATAAGTTTGCCAGTCGCGGCGAGAAGCATCGTGTAACAGCGTATGTTGTGCCAGATCGGCGGGCGTTTTTAACGCTTTATCGCCTGTCAAAAGCAGCGGTGAACAGACTGGCAGCAGATATTCTGCGTATAATTTCTCGACACGCAAGCCCGGCCAGTTACCACGCCCATAAAAAATGGCAACGTCCACATCGTCCGCCAGTTTGTCTTCCTGACGATCCACCGCCTGGATCCTGACATCAATTCCCGGATAAGCTGAGTTAAAGCTTGAGAGTCTGGGCACCAGCCACTGAATGGCAAAACTGGGCAATAAACTGACCGTCAGTGCGCCTTTTGCACTCCTGGCCTGCAGCTTGCGCGTGGCTTCCGTGAGCTGGGAAAAAATCTCTTTAATATCCTGAAAATAGCTCTGCCCCTCTTCCGTCAGCAACAGCGAACGGTTGCGTCGGCGAAACAGCTTGAGGCCCAGAAAATCCTCCAGGGACTTGATTTGGTGACTTACTGCGGCCTGTGTCACAAAAAGCTCATCTGCTGCGCGGGTGAAGCTTAGATGACGTGCTGCTGCATCAAAAACACGTAATGCATTTAGGGGTGGCAATCGCTTGGACATGGTTATCTGGCTTAGATGTTAACGAGATTTAACAAACAGGAAACAACGTTTAACCTATTAGTTTTTTTTATCTGAGCCATTATAATTTGTCCGTTGAGGAACTACCAGCAAATACCTATAGTGGCGGCACTTCCTGAGCCGGAACGAGAAGCTTTTTTTGGAATGCGTGTTCTGAAGAGCTTTTGGCTTACGGTTGTGATGTTGTGTTGTTGTGTTTGCAATTGGTCTGCGATTCAGACCACGGTAGCAACGCTACCAATTTTTCACTTCCTGTACATTTACCCTGTCTGTCCATAGTGATTAATGTAGCACCGCCAATTTGCGGTGCTTTTTTTTGCTTAGCGATCTGTTAATGCTCGATCTCTTTCATCTCTTTCACGTCCGTGCGGTTGATCTGCTGCTTGTTCCCGTTAGCATCTTTGTATGAAATCATCCCGGTATCGTTATCGGTTGTCGGTTTCCCTTCCGAAACAATGGAACGACCATCGTTAGTGTGCATGACGTAGTTGTTACCAGAACAGGCGCTCAGGGCAAAAGTAAACGCACAGGCAGAAATGATTGCAGCTGTCTTATTCATGATTCTTCTCCTTTAGCAATTAATGCTATTCAAACCTCGATTTATAACAGGCTAAAACATCCGCCTAACACTATTTAGCATAACCTGCTTTTTCAGGGGCGTTGGGATAAGCAGACAATTCTGATAGATATCAACCTCCTTGCCCTGCCGCTGAAATTGCGCGACGATCTCAGTAATGCAATGAGGAATTCCATGAACGCTTTCAGCCCTGCGCAGTTTCGCGCACAGTTTCCGGCGCTGGCCGATGCCGGTATTTATCTCGATAGCGCTGCCACAGCCTTAAAGCCGCAGGCGGTTATTGAGGCAACGCAGCAGTTTTACAGCCTGAGCGCAGGCAATGTGCATCGTAGCCAGTTTGCCGAGGCCCAGCGCTTAACCGCACGCTACGAAGCGGCACGCGATCAGGTTGCTCGTCTGATCAATGCCGAAAGCGGGAAAAATATCGTCTGGACGCGGGGTACCACCGAAGCCATAAACATGGTGGCCCAGTGTTATGCCCGCCCACTGCTTCAGCCCGGAGACGAGATCATCGTCAGTGAAGCGGAACATCACGCCAACCTGGTCCCATGGCTGATGGTGGCAGAGCAAACAGGGGCACGGGTGGTGAAGCTCCCGCTGGGGACAGATTACCTGCCGGACGTAGCACAGTTACCGGAGCTGATTACACCGCGCAGCCGCATTCTGGCGCTTGGACAGATGTCCAACGTCACCGGTGGCTGCCCGGATTTGGCGCAGGCTATCCGCATCGCGCATGCCAACGGCATCATAGTGATGGTTGACGGCGCGCAGGGCGTGGTCCATTTCCCGGCCGATGTGCAAAAACTGGATATCGATTTTTATGCCTTCTCAGGGCATAAGCTCTACGGACCAACCGGTATCGGGGCGCTGTACGGTAAGCCTGAGCTGCTGGCACAAATGACGCCATGGCTCGGTGGCGGCAAGATGATCGCGGAAGTCTCTTTCGAGGGCTTTAAAACCCAGGACGTCCCTTACCGGCTGGAAGCGGGTACGCCAAACGTGGCGGGCGTCATTGGCCTGAGCGCCGCGCTCGAATGGCTCGCCGAAACGGACATTGTCCAGGCGGAAAGCTGGAGCCGGGGTCTGGCGACGCTGGCTGAAGAGGAGCTTAAAAAACGCCCTGGCTTCCGTTCGTTCCGCGTGCAGGATTCAAGCCTGTTAGCCTTTGATTTTGCGGGCGTACACCATAGCGACATGGTGACCCTGCTGGCAGGATATGGCATTGCGCTGCGTGCCGGGCAGCACTGTGCCCAGCCGCTGCTGGCAGCGCTTGGCGTGAGTGGTACACTGCGCGCCTCGTTTGCGCCTTACAATACCCAAAGCGATGTCGAAGCGCTGATTTCCGCGGTTGACCGCGCCCTTGAACTCCTGGTGGATTAATGACTAGCTCAGCTTTAGCCGGACATCCGTTTGGCACAGTGATCACCGAAGAAACGTTAAAACAGACCTTCGCGCCGCTCACACAATGGGAAGATAAATATCGTCAACTGATCCTGCTGGGTAAGCAGCTTCCGGCCCTTTCTGACGATCTCAAAGCGCAGGCAAAAGAGATCGCGGGCTGTGAAAACCGCGTCTGGCTTGGGTTCAGCGTATCCGGTGAGAAACTGCATTTCTTTGGCGACAGCGAAGGACGTATCGTGCGCGGTCTGCTGGCAGTGCTGTTAACCGCCATCGAAGGGAAAAGCGCGGCGACGCTACTGGCGCACTCGCCGCTGGCTCTGTTCGATGAGTTAGGGCTGCGCGCGCAGCTGAGCGCCTCACGCGGTCAGGGCCTGGTCGCCCTTAGCGAAGCGGTGCAGGACGCCGCCCGTCAGGCTCAGGCCTGACGTTCCGCCTTCGCTATCATCTTTTTCAGTGCGTGAGACACCGCCACAAAGCCAAAAGAGGCGGTCACCATAGTGGCCGCGCCAAATCCTGAGGCGCAATCCATCCTTTTTGGCCCTTCCGCCGTGCTTTTCATTGCACACACCGAGCCGTCCGCCTGCGGATACACCAGCGCTTCAGTCGAGAAAACACAATCGACGCCCAGCTTGCCCTTGCTGTTTTTCACCACGTTAAAATCGCTTTTCAGACGTTCACGCAGCTTGGCCGCCAGCGGATCCTGAATGGTTTTGGCCAGATCGGCCACCTGAATCTGTGTGGGATCGATTTGTCCGCCTGCGCCACCGGTGGTCACCAGTGGCACCTTGTAACGACGACAGTACGCAATAAGCGCCGCTTTTGGACGCACGCTATCGATCGCGTCAATCACGTAGCTGTAGCCCTTACTCATATAGTCTGCGACATTATCCGCCGTCACAAAATCATCAATCACCGTGACCCGACATTCCGGGTTGATCAGGCGGATACGCTCTGCCATGACCTCAGATTTTGCCAGGCCGACGTTGTCACGCAGGGCATGGATTTGACGGTTGGTGTTGGTGACGCACACGTCATCCATATCAATCAGCGTGATTGCGCCAATACCGGTTCTCGCCAGCGCTTCTGCAGCCCACGAGCCCACACCACCAATGCCCACGACGCAGACATGCGCATCCGCAAACAGCTGCAGGGCTTTTTCACCATAGAGACGTGCCGTACCGCCAAAACGCTGGCGCCAGGCGTCGCTGATTACCACAGACATAAAACCTCAGATGTAAAAAGGGTGAGGTTTTTCCTCACCCTGAACAGTAATCCGTATTCCGCTCAGAATACCACAATCAGCCGCTGAATACGTTTCCGGTGCCAGGCGCTGTCTTCAGTACCCATACGCGGCCATAGTGGTTATACCAGCCCGCCCGATGACCGGCATCCGGACCAATTCCCTGATAAATATCGAAGTGCTGGCCTTTAATCGCGCCACCAACGTCCAGTGCCACCATCAGACGTAGCTCGTACTGGCCGTTAAATTTACCGTTATTATCCAGCAGCGGCACTTCTGCCAGCAGCGTGGTGCCCGCAGGAATGATGGAACGATCCGATGCTACCGACGCACGGCCAATCAGCGGCACGGCGCTCGCCCCTTTCACCGGCGCAAAGTTTTGCGGTTTGAAGAAGACGAACGACGGGTTCTGCTCCAGCAGCTCGCGTACATCAGCTTCACTGTGTTTTTCGCCCCACTCGCGGATCGCCTGCATCGACATATCTTCTTTTTTCACTTCGCCACGGTCGATCAGCACTTTACCAATGCTGCGATAGGCATGGCCGTTTTTACCGGCGTAGCTAAAGAAGTTCAGCGGAGAACCGTCACCAAAATCGATGTAGCCGCTGCCCTGAACGTCCATGATGAAGTTATCCATCAGGGAGTTGCTGTAAGCCAGGACGTAGTTTTCGCTAAGCGCACCGGCGTAGATCTCCGCACGGGACGGCAGGCGACCACGTTTTGGCGGCATACGATAAATAGGATACTGGAATTCGCCCTGACGCGTATGTCGCGCCTGGATAACCGGGGTGTAATAGCCGGTAAACTGCACGTTGCCGTAGTTGTCCGCCCCTTCCATCTGCCAGGCGTCGATACCAAACTGACGCATATTGCGCGTATCGCCGCCCGCGCGCAGCCAGTCCTGCACCGCGTTATAGACGCTACTCTGGGCACCATACAGGCGCGGCGACGCATTGCGGATCTGGTAAACCTGCTCGGAGAAATCACCGGCGTTGATCGGTGCGCCGACAGCATCCGGCTGGTTAACTAAAGAGAAAGGCTGGGATAACTTCCCGTCTTTATACTGTTGACCGCGATCGGTCGGTTTAGAAGAACAGGCCGCAAGAATGGCTACCATTGCGCCCGTGATCAGATACTTTGCCCAACGTCCTTTCATTATATCTCGTCTTTAAGTTGCCCATTTCCGCATGATGAAGATAACAAACCCACTGTTCTAATGAAACGGAATCACATGCCCTTTGGCAAATTCTGAGCAAAAAATAGTCCAAAGGTTTCAATGTCGTTCAATTTACATACAAAATTAATGAATTATGTGAAAAAGGGGTTGCATCACAAACCTAACCGAGTATAGTGCGCTTCCACGGACGCGGGGTGGAGCAGCCTGGTAGCTCGTCGGGCTCATAACCCGAAGGTCGTCGGTTCAAATCCGGCCCCCGCAACCAATTAAAATTTGATGAAGTATAAGCAGTACGGTGCCGCGGGGTGGAGCAGCCTGGTAGCTCGTCGGGCTCATAACCCGAAGGTCGTCGGTTCAAATCCGGCCCCCGCAACCAATCAAATTTGATGAAGTAAAAGCAGTACGGTGCCGCGGGGTGGAGCAGCCTGGTAGCTCGTCGGGCTCATAACCCGAAGGTCGTCGGTTCAAATCCGGCCCCCGCAACCAATACTTCTAAAAACAATAAACACCCTTAAGGGTGTTTTTTTGTATCTGTCGTTTGTGAATTTGCCGGGGGTTAACCCGGCGTTCAGCATTATCCACGTCGTGCCAGCGTCGCCCCGTCAGAGAAATACGCCCGGATCCCTGCCAGAATCGACTCAGCCACTTCCTGCTGGAATTTGGCCGTCTTGAGCTTACGCTCCTCTTCCACGTTACTGATAAACGCCGTTTCAACCAGGATAGACGGAATATCCGGTGCCTTCAGCACCGCAAACCCGGCCTGCTCGACGCTGTTTTTGTGCAGCTTATTGACCCGCCCCAGCTTGCCCAGTACCGCTTTACCAAACTTCAGGCTGTCGGTAATGGTCAGCGATTGCACCATGTCGAACATGGTGTGATCGACGTAGCGGTCGCCGCTTTTGCTCACACCACCGATGAGATCCGAGGCGTTCTGCGTGTCCGCGAGGTAACGCGCCGCGGTACTGGTTGCCCCTTTGGTTGAGAGCGCAAATACTGACGATCCACTCGGCTGACGGCTGGTAAAAGCATCAGCATGGATAGAGACGAAGAGATCCGCCCGCTGCTTCTGGGCTTTTGCCACGCGGACTTTCAACGGAATAAAGACGTCTTCATTACGCGTCATGTAGGCGCGCATGTTGCCCTCTCTATCGATTAACGCCTTCAGACGGCGGGCAATCTGCAACACCACATCTTTTTCCCGCGTCCGGTATTTGCCTACCGCACCCGAGTCTTCTCCGCCGTGGCCAGGATCGAGCATGATCACAATCGGGCGATCGCGCCCTGCTTTTCCGGGCTGCGGACCACTTTGCGCAGGTGGAACCTGTTTCTCCAGATTGCCCTGGTTGTAGTCTTCCAGTAACGCCAGGAGCGGATCCTGAATGTCCGTTGCATTCGCCGGATAGAGATCCATCACCAGACGCTCTTTGAACGATGCCACAGGCGCAAGGGCGAACAGCTGCGGTTTCACGTTCTGCTTGAGTTCAAACACCATGCGCACGGTTTGCGGATCAAACTGCCCAACGCGCGCCGATTTGATAAACGGATCGTCACCGCGGATCTGCGCCGCCATCCCCTTCAGAACGGAGTTCAGGTTAACGCCTTCGAGATCTACCACCACACGCTCAGGGTTGCTCAGGGCAAATTGCTTATATTTCAGCACCCGATTGGATTCCACCGTCACGCGCGTATAGGTTGACGACGGCCAGACGCGCACCGCCACCACCTGACTTGTGGCGGCAAGACCCACCTGGCTGACGCTGAGCAGCCACATCGCCCCTGCCCCTTTTAACAAACGGCGGCGGCTTATTGCTGAATTGGATCCCGACATGCTTCTCCCGAGCAAGAAATCTGATTGACAGACAAAACATCAAAATTGACCGAAAACTTTAACGAATGACGCATAAACTGTCATCTATAAAAGGGTAAACAATCATACGTTAACGCACGGATTACTTATTATTTTCTGTGGGTCGCAGAAAATTTAGGCTTGCACATGCGGCCACAATCGAATAAAAATACAGAAATTACGAATAAACATTCATTAAGGGTTGTGCCATGGTGAAGGAACGTAGAACCGAACTGGTCCAGGGATTCCGCCATTCTGTTCCCTATATCAACGCCCATCGGGGAAAAACGTTTGTCATCATGCTCGGCGGCGAAGCCATTGAGCATGAAAACTTTTCCAGCATCGTCAATGACATTGGCCTGCTGCACAGCCTCGGCATCCGCCTGGTGGTGGTGTATGGTGCGCGTCCGCAGATCGATGCGAACCTGGCCGCACACCATCACGAGCCGATTTATCACAAACATACCCGCGTTACGGATGCCAAAACCCTTGAGCTGGTGAAACAGGCAGCGGGTCTGCTGCAGCTTGATATCACCGCTCGTCTGTCCATGAGCCTGAACAACACGCCGCTTCAGGGGGCGCATATCAACGTCGTCAGCGGTAACTTCATCATCGCTCAGCCTCTCGGCGTGGACGACGGGGTGGACTATTGCCACAGCGGACGCATTCGTCGTATTGATGAGGAAGCCATTCATCGTCAGCTGGACAGCGGTGCCATTGTATTGATGGGGCCGGTGGCCGTTTCCGTAACCGGCGAGAGCTTTAACCTCACTTCAGAAGAGATTGCCACCCAGCTGGCGATCAAACTGAAGGCGGAGAAAATGATTGGGTTTTGCTCCTCTCAGGGCGTCGTGAACGAAGAAGGGGTGATCGTGCCAGAGCTCTTCCCGAATGAGGCCCAGGCCCGCGTGGAAGCGCTGGAAGCCGAGGGAGATTACTACTCTGGTACCGTCCGGTTCCTGCGCGGTGCTGTGAAAGCCTGCCGCAGCGGCGTGCGTCGCAGCCATCTCATCAGCTATCAGGAAGACGGTGCCCTTCTGCAGGAGCTGTTCTCCCGCGACGGTATCGGCACCCAGATTGTAATGGAGAGTGCGGAGCAGATCCGCCGCGCCACCATTAACGATATCGGCGGTATTCTGGAGTTAATTCGCCCGCTGGAGCAGCAAGGGATCCTGGTACGCCGTTCCCGCGAACAGCTGGAAATGGAGATCGACAAATTTACGATTATCCAGCGCGATAATCTGACCATCGCCTGCGCCGCGCTCTATCCGTTCCCGGAGGAGAAGATCGGCGAAATGGCCTGCGTTGCCGTCCATCCAGACTACCGCAGCTCTTCACGCGGCGAGATGCTGCTTGAGCGCGTGGCGGCTCAGGCGCGCCAGATGGGCCTGAGCAAGCTGTTCGTCCTGACCACGCGCAGTATTCACTGGTTCCAGGAGCGCGGCTTTACGCCTGTAGATATTGATTTGCTGCCTGAAAGTAAAAAAGAGATGTACAACTATCAACGCCGCTCAAAGGTGCTGATGGCCGATCTGGGATAACAGATCCTTCGCCGGGTGGCGTTGCGCCGACCCGGCCTCTCTTTCTCACCTCATTCAGAGGGACTCAAATATCGCGCTCAGGCCGCTTCGCCGTTCTGTACGGGCGGCAATCGCCTGCACCAGCACACGCTCGTCGGTATAGAGCGACAAGCGCTGACGCGCGCGGGTGATGGCGGTGTAGATGAGCTCGCGGGTAATCACGGGTGAAAGCTGGGTGGGCAGGATCAACGCCGCATGGTTGAACTCCGAGCCCTGGGACTTGTGTACCGTCATCGCCCATGCTGTTTCATGTTCAGGCAAGCGACTGGGCTGCACAGACTTCACGCTTCCGTCCGGCATCAGGAACCAGACGCGTAGACCCTGTCCACGGTCAAGCGCAATGCCAATATCGCCGTTAAACAACCCCAGCGCGCTATCGTTACGGGAGATCATCACTGGCCGACCTTCGTACCAGCGTGAATGCGGCGTGCGGATGATTTTGCGCTTTTGCGCAAGCAGTTGCTCAAGCCTGTCGTTGAGGCCGCTGACACCAAAAGGCCCTTCCCTCAGCGCGCACAGCAGCTGATACTCGCCAAACGCGGCAATGACCTGCGCAGGCGTATGTTGCTGCTGCACGCTCGTCAGAAAGTGCTGATAGCCCAGCAGGGCATCATCCAGCATCGCCTGATACTCTTCCCCGGTTTGCAGCGATTTCTTCTCAATATCACTGAAGCTGCCGTCAAAAACGGCACTGGTCGCATGCCGATCCCCTCTGTTCACGGCCGCCGCCAGTTGGCCAATGCCGGAATCACTCCCGAACCGGTAGCTTTTTTGCAGCAAACAGAGGCTGTCTCGCAGCGCCGCCGCGAGAGACTGACTTTCGGCTGCGAGCGAACATCCGGTGAGGCGGGCTAACTCCTCAGCACGTTCCGCGGTATACCCAAGACTCGCATAGGTGCAGATATCGCCCAGTACGGCCCCGGCTTCCACCGAGGCAAGCTGGTCACGATCGCCCAGGAAAATTACGCGCGCGTGGGGAGGTAAGGCGTCAATCAGCCGCGACATCATCGTCAGGTCGATCATCGACGCTTCATCCACCACCAGCACGTCAAGATGCAGCGGGTTTCCGGCGTGGTAACGCAGGCGCTGGCTGCCCGGCTGGGCGCCCAGTAGCCGGTGCAGGGTGCTGGCTTCATTGGGGAAAAGCGCAAGCTGTTCCTGCGTGAGCGGCAGTTTTTGCAGCGCGCCACCTAACGACTCCGTCAGCCTGGCCGCCGCTTTGCCGGTGGGCGCCGCCAGGCGAATACGGCATTTTTGCTCACCCGACAGCTGAATCAGCGCGGCAAGCAGTTTTGCCACGGTGGTGGTTTTACCCGTGCCCGGTCCGCCCGAGATCACCGAGATCCGCCGCGTTAAGGCGACGGCCGCCGCCACTTTCTGCCAGTCTGTCGCCTCATCTGAGGTAAACAGGGCATCCAGCGTTTGCCGGAGCCGCGCTTCTTCACAGGGAAGCGGCGCATTTGTCTCGCTGAAAAAGCGCGCTACCGTCAGTTCATTACGCCACAGCCGGTTAAGGTACAACCGGTCGCCGATGAGGATCATGGGCGTCTGGGTATCGGCTCTGCTGACAGCAGGAGAGCTTAGCAAAACGCTCTGCCAGTCTACCGACTCGCCCAGCAGGGCAAAACAGGACTGAAGAGCCGAAGGCATTTTCTCATCAATGGTCAGGCGCGAAAGCGGCAGGCAGACATGCCCTTCCCCCGCGTCGTTGCTCAGGATAGCGGCAGCCAGCATTACGGCCGGCTGCTCGCCAGCCACCATGATGGCGAACTGCACATCAAGATGGCGCAGTAAACGCTGTTCTACGGCTTCCAGCAGTAATTCCTGCATCGTCATGCCAACTCCTCCGTGCCTGCGGCAAATAAACTGTCCATTTTCTCAATCAGTGCCGCGTCCGGGCGCGTACTAAAAATACCAGACTGCGGATCGTCGGCATCCACCCCGCGCAGGAAGAGGTAAATCACCCCGCCAAAATGGTCTTCGTAGCGGTAATTTGCAATGCGATGACGCAGATAGCGATGCAGCGCAAGGGTATACAGCTGGTACTGCAGATCGTAACGATGCATCTGCATGGCAGAGGCCATCGCCTGTTGGGTATAGGCTTCGCTGTTTTCACCCAACCAGTTCGATTTGTAATCCAACAGGTAGTAACGCCCTTCATGGCGGAACACCAGATCGATAAAGCCCTTCAGCATCCCCTGAACCTGACGGAAGTTAAGTGGCGGGCAACCGGCGGATAGCGGGTCGTGCTCGCGGATCAGCGCATCCAGTGCCTCGGCTCTTAGCGGGCTGGCGATGGGGAGATAAAACTCCATCTCCACCTGCTTATCTCTGGCGGTCAGCTGGCTGAGCGAAATACCCTGTGCCGTGAGCGGGGCGTGAAGGATAGCGGTGATCCATTCGCTGAGCACCGGCTGCCATTGCGCGTCGTAGCCGCCGCTTTGCAACATTTTCAGCACCCACTCCTCAGAGACAGGTTGCGTGAAATCCAGCTCTTCAAACAGGCTGTGTAAAAACGTGCCCGGTGACGCGCCGCGCGGAAATTGATGAGGGGTCAGCACCGGTTCATCCGGCACACTGCCGGTACCTGCGGCATCCACGTCAAGCTTAGGCATCAGATCCTGCGCAATGCTCTGCCCGTGCTGCTGTAAACCGGAATAGCTGGTCACGCGCCAGTCGTCTGCAACGGTTCGCGTAATCTGCCGGGCCTGCAGGTCGGTTGTCTGCTGTTCTGGCAGCTGCCAGCGACTGTTATCGGGTTGCGACGGGATATGCAGGGCAATATGTTCCCCGCACAGTGTTTCAATACACTGACGCAGCCCGGCAGCATCTTTTGGCTCACCAAGCTGAATCAGCCTTCCCAGCGCGCTCAGATGAAAATCGGTCTCGCCTGCCTTTTCGCCACGGCGGCGGAATAGCGGAGCGATACCCAGACTGCAGTGCCAGACCGAGCGGGTCAGGGCCACATAGAGCAAGCGTAAATCTTCCGCCAGGCGCTCGGCCTCGGCCAGTTCTACGCTGGACTCTGCTTTGCTGAGATCGAGCACCGCTTCGAACGACTCGCGATCGTGATAAAAAGCCTGATCCTGCACCCGATAATTGGCGATAAAAGGCAGCCAGACCAGCGGATACTCCAGGCCTTTCGACTTGTGAATGGTGACGATTTGCACCAGGTGCTTATCACTCTCAAGACGCATCTGCTGGCTCGACGAGTTACTGTTCGGATCGGCAATTTGCTGCGCCAGCCAGCGCACCAGGGCATGCTCGCTCTCCAGCTGCGTGCCCGCCTCCTGCAACAGTTCGCTGATATGCAAAATATCGGTCAGACGGCGCTCGCCGCCCACTGTGGCGAGCATATTCTCGGCAATGTGACGCTGCCTCATCAGTTCACGCAGCATCGCCATCACGCCGCGTTTTTGCCAGCGCTCGCGGTACTGCACAAACTCTTCGACCACCGCATCCCAGGCGGCTTCGTCGCAATTTAGCGCATCAATATCGCGCGCGTTCAGTCCCAGCATGCTGCTTGCCAGCGCGCTGCGAAGGGTGCTTTCCCGCTCCGGCGCCATCACGGCCTGCAGCAGCCACAGCATCTCCTGCGCTTCCAGCGTTTCAAAGACGCTATCGCGGTTAGAGAGATACACGGACGGGATGTTCAGTGACGTCAGGGCATCACGGATAAGCGCCGCCTCCTGACGGCTGCGCACCAGCACCGTAATATCGGATGCTTTTACCGGGGCTGATGTGTCCCCCTTCCACAGCAACGCCTCACCGCGCGTACCTGCGCTGAGCCAGTCCCGGATCTGCGCGGCGCAGTGCTGAGCCATGGCATGTTGATAGTCCGTAACACCGCACCCCTCGCCGTCCAGCAGCCAGAAATTCATGGCGGGCTGGTTCACGCCGTTGAATTCAAAGCGCAACGAAGCATTTCTGGCGGCGAACTTTACCGGCTGGAAGGGAATCTCCCTGAACATAAACGCCGAATCCATGCGGCTGAAGAGCGCATTGACGCTCTCCACCATCCCCGGCGAGGAGCGCCAGTTGGTGTCCAGGGTGTAGTGCGCTTCAACCTCGCTGCGGGCTTTCATGTAAGTGAAAATATCCGCGCCACGGAAGGCATAAATGGCCTGTTTGGGATCGCCAATGAGCAACAGTGCCGTGTTAGGCTGCTGTCGCCAGATGCGGCGGAAAATGCGGTACTGCTGGGGATCGGTATCCTGAAATTCGTCAATCATCGCCACCGGAAAGCGCGTGCGGATGGCGGCGGCAAGCGCCTCGCCATTTTCACTGCACAACGCCGCGTCCAGGCGACTTAGCATATCGTCAAAGCCCAGCTCACCCCGGCGGCGTTTCTCACGCGACACCGCTTCACGGATCTCCGCCATGGCGCGGGTGATCATCAGGTCGTTAAGGGTTAATGGCTCTGCCAGCAGGGTTTCGATCTCAACAAACAGCGGGTGCTCCGGAACAATGCCATCGGCTTTGGTTCGCTCAATCAGAAAACGCCGGGAAAATTTTTCCAGCGCATCCGGGAGCTGGTAACCGCGCGTCTCTTCCTGCGCCCAGGCAGTGATCTTGTCGATCCATTTCCCCTGATTACCACGGTTAAACTTGCGCCTGTCGATCCCGGAGTTTTCGATAATGGCGTCGATCTCGCCGACAGACTCAATCCATTTTTGCTTAACGGCTGCAATCTTCGCGACGATTTTTTCATGGCGCGAGGCCAGCGTTTCATCCGCAGGCGGTGGAGATTTAATGACCGGGGCCTCCCCCTGCAGATAGCGCTCAATGGCGCGCAGAAGCTCCTCAGGGCCTTTCCACAACGCATGTACCGCTTCGGCGATCTCCCGCTGTAACGGGTAGCAGTGGCGACGCCAGAAATCAGCACAGGCCTGGTAGCGAAGCTCAGACTCATCTTCAATAAGCTGCAGTTCAAACAGCATGCCGGATTCAAACGCATTCAGGCTCAGCATGCGCTGGCAAAAACCGTGGATGGTGAAGACAGAGGCCTCGTCCATTTGCCGTTCAGCCAGAAGCAGCCACTGTGCGGCCTGCTGTTTATCGGCAATCTCTGCCAGCAGGCTCGCGTAGAGAGGGTTATCCGTGCTTTCGCGCAGACAGGCGATACGCAGTTCATGAATATTGGCACGGATACGGCCGCGCAGCTCAGCGGTGGCGGCCTCGGTGAAGGTCACCACCAGCAGCTCCTCCACGCTTAACGGACGCGGAAAAGCGGCCTGGCCGCCAAGCCCCAGCAACAGACGCAGATAAAGCGCGGCAATGGTGAAGGTTTTTCCCGTTCCCGCTGAGGCTTCAATCAATCGTTCACCCTGCAGAGGTAAACGTAAGGGATCAAGGGACTCAGCGGTGTCGGTCATTCTTTCTTACTCCAGGGCATAGATTGCTGCAGGGCGCTGACGCTCTTCCAGATTTTCCAGCCTTTCGGGTTAACGTAGTCCGTTTTTCCGTTCTGGCTACCAGAAACCTGAGACAGAATGGCTATTCCCTGCGGTTTAACCACCGCCTGATGGAAGAAGTCGGCAACCTTCTGAGGCGTCAGCTGTTTTATCTCGGCCACTACTTTATCACGCGAATCAAATTTCAGATTACCGCGATCGAAATCTTTGCTCAGTTGGGATGCTTCTTCACCCAGCGTCTGAGGCGGCTGCATCACCTGCGCGATGACGGCCTGCTGGATTTGGGCAAACTCATCCGGCTTCATGGCTCGCAGTTTAGCTTCCGCTTGCGGGAAGAAAGCCTGGTAACGCTGCCAGAGATAAGCGGGCTGTTTATCGCTGCTCTGTAGCAGGAAACCCAGCCCCCACTGGCGGCCAACGTTCATGGAGAAGGCAAAGACCGCGTAGCCAAGCTGCTCTTCTGTGCGCAGCTGATTGTAGAACCACGGCTGTATAATTTGTCCCAGAACGGCACTCTGCGCAGAGCTGGCAAATTCATCATAGCCCGTAGGAACAAACACGGCGGCCAGCGCGGAATCCGTGCTGTTACCTGCTTTTTCAAAAATCACATTCTGTTTTTTCTCAACCAGCACGTCCTGGTTACGGCACCACTCGTCGCCTTTTGAACCGAGCTGCTGACGTACGTTCTCTGCCAGCGTTTTGGCCTGGTCCTCGCTCATGTTGCCGACGATAAGAAACTCCGGACGCGTGTTAGTTTTCAGCGCGTCGCGGTAGGCCAACACCTCTTTTAATGTGATGGATGGCAGCAGCGCCCGGCGATCTTCACGCTGGAAATAAGGGATTTGCGACAGCATCTGCGCCGGCATAATCGCCTGATCGTACGCCTTGCCTTTCTCAGCGGAATCCATCATCTGCGCATACCAGGACTTCGCCTGCTCAAACTGCTCTTCCGTTGGCGTGTAGCTGAAATAACCCTCCAGCAACGCCTGGAACAGCTGAGGCAGACGCTGGGTATAGCCGTTTGCATTGACCATCAGTCCGTTATTGGCGTTGGTAGAGAAGCTGATCCCACCCACCGCGGCCTGGTTGCTGAGCTGGTCAAGCGCGATACCGGCCAGATAGTCATTGAGCGCAAACATCACCTGATTTTTGGCGCTATCCATCGCTTTCGGGTTGCGAAGAACAGCGCTGACATCGGCTTTTGGCTCGCTGGCGAAGTAGTGGCTTGGGGTGTACACCACGCGCAACGTCGGCTCATCAACAATAAGCTGCGGGTGTGGGTACGCTTTCGCGGTTTTAATCAGGGAGAAATCATCCGGGATGTAGGGATTCAGTTCCGGCAGCTTCAACGCGATCTCGCTGGCCTTTTTCTGCCAGTTTGCGAACGTTTGCTCACTGATTTTATCCACCTGGTAAGGGGCATCCACGAAATAGGCCGTTTTGTTATGCGGCTCGTTCGGGCTGATGTACCAGATACGGGCATTCTGTGGGGTCATCATTGCCAGGCGCGCTTTTATCGCCTCAGCGTCATACTGGTCGGCAATGTTGACCGCGTCCAGGGTATGTTCAACCGGCACGCGGATCATGGTATCCGCCAGCCACTCAACATAGTCCATGTCGCGGGTAATGGACGGATAGCGGAAATCGAGATCCAGCACGTGTGCCAGTTCGTCAAAGTAGCGTTTATCGACGCCTTTATCGCGCAGCAACGAGAGATAGCTGAAGATAGCCGCGACCACCTCATCACGGTGCGCCAGCCCTTTGTCGGTCAGGGTGGCGGAAATCGCCAGCACACCGCTGTTGCCGTTAACCACAGGATCGGAGTCGGCACGGATCCCTTCCACCAGCCCCTGCTTTTGCAGCCAGTCAGAAAGCGTTCCCGGGCTGCGGTTACCAATAAGATAGGTGACCAGTTCATCCGTTTTACTGCGGAACTGTGCGGTATTGTTATCAATGCGGAACTCAACGCGTAACACCTTGCGCGGCAGTGCGGGCACGTAGTGGATCACGATCCCTTTCTGCGCGTCGGTGACAACCGGTACGTTTATCTGCGGCAGGTCGATGTTTTTATTTGGTACCCGTCCAAAGGTCTGCGCCGCCATGGCAGCCAGTTCTGGCAACGGTTTGTTGCTGTAGATAACCGCTTTCATCAGGTTTGCGGAGTAGTATTTGTCGCGAAACGCGTGCAACGCATCAAGCACCGGGCTGTTTGGTTTGTCACTCAGCGTCTCGAGGTTACCCCCGGAAAAACGGGATCCAGGGTGCGCCGGGTTGATGGTTTCGGCGCTCACCTGCGCCATGCGCATACCGTCTCGCGTGCGGGCCAGGGTCAATTCAGCATTGACGGCATTACGTTCACGGTCAGCGTATTTTTTATCCAGCAGCGGTGCGGCAATGGCATCGGCGAGACGATCCACCGCCCCTTCCAGCGCATCATTTTCGACTTCCAGATAAAACGCCGTCCGATACGGTGCCGTACTGGCGTTGTGGCTGCCGCCATGCATTTTCAGAAATTCGGAGAGGCTATCCGGCTGGGGGTATTTTTTGGACCCCATCAACGTCATATGTTCCAGATAGTGCGCAAGACCCGGGTGCGCTTCGGGATCTTCCAGCGAACCAACGGGTACCACAAGCGCCGAGAGGGATTTCACCGCCTGCGGATCGGAAACCAGCAGCACGGTCATCCCGTTATCAAGGCGGACAGCCTGATACTGACGGGTATCTTTTTCGCTTTTACGGATAGTTTCCTGGATGGGTTGCCAACCGGAGTCTGCCTGAGTGACGGGAGCCCAAAGGGCGACAAACAAAACAAACGCTTTGAACAAGGTGCTGCCTGGCATTAACGACCTCTTTATCACGGCTACATCATTAACAAACTTCGTGCTGGACACGCCAGCATCTCTTTCTTTCTGTACATCAGTCCGTGATAGCAGGTGCATCATAAATGAACACCCTTTGCTGCGCAATTTTTATACAGCGCTCAGGACTGATTAAATTTGAACAACGGTAACAGGTAACGTTGTGCCTCTTCCGTGATGGTCTCAAAGTATTCTGGCTCAAGCGTTCGCCATAACCGTTGATACCAGACATCATCGCCTTCACCACGGACCATCATGTTACCTTCCCAAGCCTGAACAAATTTACTCCGCGCTTTCTGCAGTGAAGCGTCATCCGTTAACATCGCATCATTCTGCGCGTCATAACAGGCTTTTATCCACGCCCCGCCACTTTCAGGCAGTAACAGCAGCGGCTTGTTCATCCCCTGACGGTAACCTTCAATGTACAAGGACAAGTAATGTAATGCCTGCTCCGGCTCCATTGGCGGGAAACGCCACTCGCCCTCCTTGCGTACAAACATCCGGCTTTCACCCTGGTTACCGCCAGCACTGTAGACAAGATGTTCGAGCCAGAGTTGCAAACCCTGTGAAACGCTCAGCATGGAAGGCCGCCAGCGCAGCAGCCCGTCCGGTTGAACCTGCGTCAGCCAGCCCGTCAGCTGGATACCGTTGCAGTTGAGGTCGATTTCAAGGCTTGTTCCCGGCTGTCGGCATTCGATAACACGCTCGGCAAGTGCCTTCATCTCTGTGCACTGCGCCTCCCAGACGATCTCCCCGAACGCACCATACGGTAATTGCCCCGCAGCGCGATAGCGGCGGAACAGTTTGTCAGCATCTTCCTGCTCCACCAGCGCATTCAGCAGCTGGAGGTTTAACTGATAACGTTCCAGCCCTTCCAGCGTAAACGGTTCTGCGTCAGGAATTTCGCTCTCTTCCGAGCGGAAATTTACCTGCAACCGCTGCTGGAAGAAGGCGCGTACCGGATGCGCCCAAAACCGCTGCAGTTGTTCGAAGGTCAGGGTTTCAATGGGCCGCGCGTCGAGCTCCTGAATGAAATCACTGTGCGCCTTCCCCTCTTTTTTCGCCGCGGGCAGCCACTCCTGGGCATAGCTCTGCAATTCGCTGGCGACGTAGTTCATCGGGTCAAACGGCATACGGCTGTGACAACAGGTGATATGCGCTTTCACCCGCTGGTCGCTCTCATCGCAGTTACGTTCTTCATCCCCCGGCAGGTAGTGGCTCTGTCCGATATAGTCCACCAGTTCCTGCACCAGAACAGAGGGAAAACGCTCGCTGTTATCCTGAATCGACCGACCGATATAGCTGATGTAAAGCTTGTTCTGCGCGGAAATAAGCGCCTCAAGGAAGAGGTAGCGGTCATCATCACGACGGCTACGGTCGCCCCGCTTCGGTGCCGGGCTCATGAGATCAAAGCCCAGCGGCGGCAGGGCTCGCGGATAAACACCGTCATTCATACCAAGCAGACACACCACTTTGAAGGGAATGGAACGCATGGGCATCAGCGTGCAGATATTGATCGGCCCGGCAAGGAAGCGCTGGCTGATACGCTCCTGATCGAGGCGCAGGGTCAATTCGTCCCGCAGAAGCGAAAGCGGGATCGCTTCGTTATAGTGGGAGTTCACCCCCTCATCGACTATCGCCTGCCACTGTGTTTCAATCAGCGCCATTGCGGCTTCCGTGTCACTGTCCGGCAGGAAGAAATCATTGAGCAGTTCCCGGCAAACCGGCAGCCACTCCTCCAGCGGACGCGGCTGCATTAGCGCACGTCGCCAGCGGTTAAGCTGCATCAGCAGTGAGGCTAAATGCCCGACAAGCTCCGCGATGAGCCCGCTGGACTCATCATAAGGCAGGACCTCGTTCCACTCGCCCTGGCTGCTTTCCATGGCATACCCCAGCAGCATACGCGTCAGACCAAACTGCCAGGTGTGCTGTCCGGTAGGGGGAAGCTCAAACTCCTGTACGTTGTCGTCATCGATCCCCCAACGTACGCCAGACTCGTTTACCCACTGACGAAGGTAGCGCAACCCCTCTTCGTTAATGTTAAAACGAGCGGCCAGCACGGGGACATCGAGCAATGCCAGGACATCTTCGGAAATGAAGCGGCTGTCAGGCAGTGACAGCAGGGTAACGAATGCCTGCAAGGCCGGGTGAGACTGGCGAGCCCGACGGTCAGAGATGGCATAAGGCAGGTAGCGCTCTCCCGTCGCACTGCCGAAAACGGCCTGAATAAAGGGGCTGTAGCTGTCGATATCCGCCACCATCACCACGATATCACGCGGTGTCAGGTCAGGATCGTCCTGCAGCATGGCGAGCAACTGATCGTGCAGGACTTCGACTTCACGCTGCGCACTGTGGCAAACATGCACCGTGATACTGCGATCGTCGGGATCCAGTCTCCGCTTCGTGTCGCTGCGTTCAAATTCTTCTGCCGTCACGCCCATCACCGCGCGATTTTCCAGATCCAGAATATCGGACTGGATATTGTGCAGCAGGCTGTCCGGCGTGATTTCAACAAACGCATCCACGTCGCCTTCGCCTGACGAGGTGATATCAGAGAGCATATGAATATAGTCCCGGCCCAGCTTGCCCCATGAGGCAAGCAGCGGGTTTGGCAGGTTCTGAATGCCCTGCTCATCAAAAAGCTGCGCGGCAGAGGCGCTGTCTTTAAACAAGGGCACCGTGCGTTCTTCAAAGAGACGTCGCCGCTGGCGCGTCACAAGCCGCGAAAGCCACCGGTCATCCTGAATGTCGCCCCAGTAATGGCGGCAAGGGTTAGTAAAGAGAATATGGATGTCGGTGTGTTTTCCGAGCGCTTTCAGCGCATCCAGATAGACGGGTGGCAAGGCGGAAATACCGCAGATAAATACGCGGGAGGGCAGCCGGGCCGGTCGGTCAGTGCTATTTTCCAGTATGGAGATGAACCGTTGGTAGAGGTTCGCACGGTGCCACTTGGGTTGACCCAGCTTTTCGGTATGCTCCACCAGCGCTTTCCACAGCGGCGCCTGCCAGACCTGCGCCTCCGGCAGACCTTCCACCAGCTCACCCACCTCCCAGCGAGTCAACCATTCCGGACGATACACTAAATACTGGTCATAGAGATCTGCGGTGCGTGATGCCAGCTCGAACAGCTTGCGTTTGTCGGAATCGTCATGCAGGTAGTGGCGCAGCATGGCAAACTCATCATGCGTGAGCATATCTGGCAAAAGCGCCATCAGCTTCCAGCTCATGCTCTGTTTGTTAAACGCACTCTGCTCCGGGATGTCAGGCAACACGCGGACAAACATCTCCCAGATAAAGCTCGCGGGAAGCGGAAAATCGATATTCGCCGCGATGCCAAATTTACGGGAAAGCGACATCTGCAGCCATTGTGCCATACCGGTGCTCTGCACCAGCACCATTTCAGGCTCAAACGGATCGTCGAGCCGCTCACGCTCAACGATAAATTCCATCAGCGCTTCCAGCACATCCAGACGATTTGAGTGGTAGACCCTTAACATAGACGCTCCCGACTACTGGCTAACCGGGCAATGCAGACGCGTCATCTCACCGCGTCGACCCAGAGGAGAAATAAGTGTAACCGTGATGCTGACACATCCAGACTGCGTTGTCTGCATCCGGTTTATCTGCCAGCCTGCTGGCAGCGCACCAGCATCCATCTGCGACTGCGTCCAGGCGATGTGCCAGAGCTGACGATACTGGCTAAACAGGGCAAAGCGGGAAGCCAGCGCCCGGTGATAGCCGGACAGCGCCGTTACGATCGCCACCAGCAGCATCATCGCCAGCAACACGTCGACCATGCTGAACCCCTTTTCATTCTTCACGGCAACCGACATAACGCACGCTCCTTTAGCGGGCAAAAATCACTCCAGCCATGAGGTAAAAAGCGTATGTGCCCGTTGACAATCTCCCCGCCACGCCAGAGCAACAGCTCTCCATCTCCAGCGATGAGTAACACCTGCGACTCATTCAGTACACGCAAACAAACACGTTGCGTTTGTCTCTGTTTGCACTGTACATGAGGCTGCAACGACCAGTGCTGAACGCGCCCCCACTCCAGCGCAGACTGCGTGGCTGCCTGCTGCTGGATGGCGCGGCTCTCGTCGCCAACCAGCATGGTAAATGTTATGAGTTGCTGGTTAAGGCCGGTCAGGATCAGTGTGCCTAACACCAGTAACAGCAGAACCAGCGTCAGTGAGGCAATCCCATTCTGGCGGTTCACAAGTTAAACCCCGTAACGCCATAGCGAACCTGGTAAGGGGCAGCGTGCTTATCATTCACCCCGCTGGCGGTCAACTCGAGATATAACGCTGGCGCAAATCCCGGGTGCTCATGTTTACGTACCACAAATGTGTGGATCATAAGCCGAGCCGGGTCGGTAAGTTTCTCCCATCCTTTTCCTTCACACCCCGTCGCGCCACGCAGGGTTTCCAGCGCGCCTGATTCCAGACGAAACCCCGTACTTTCATTATCCGATGCTGAGGTGTCCCAGGTGCCGTTACTGTTTGCATCCCACCGGATAATCACACAGCTTCCCTCCCTGCCGATGGTCAGGCTCTGCCCCTGACAATTACCCGCGCAATACCCCGCGCGCTGTAACTGCTTGCCAATCGCGAACAGGCGTTGCCAGATCTCTTCTTCACGCTCCTGCGCCCTGGATTGCAGCAAAACTGCCCGTTGCAGCTCCGGTAAAAAACGCGACGTGCTGAGTAACAGAATGCTGCTGATCGCCATTGCAACCAGCACCTCTGTAAGTGAGAAGCCGTGCTGGTTCATCGGCATGCATTTTCCCCTGTAACAGTGCACATCCTGATACGCCCTCCGTTTGAGACGACAATCATCCATTCTCCTGCCCTGCTCTGTACCCGTATCCGCCCTGCCCACGCCGTGTCCCTTAATCCATAGAATCCTAATGAAGGCGTAACCTCCCTTAGCACGACGTCAGGCCACAACGGTCTGAGCACATACGGGCTGTTGTTCTCACAGCCCTGCACTGCAGAGCTCATCAAACAGGCGCCTCTGTCGTCCTGCTGAAGCGTAATCAGGTGGTCACGGTTGTGACGATTGGCATCGTTTCGCAGAAACACCAGATAGTCGCGGACCTGACAGGCGACCTGCCACAACCTCTGCCGCTGTTGCCAGTTGTCCCAGCCGGCGAGCCCTGTCGCGCTGAGGATAATAACCAGCGAAATGGCAACCAGAGTTTCGATAAGCGTAAAGCCGTGCTCTTTTTTCATGCCGGGAGTGTGGCGAAACGCCGTGAACATGACGAGCCGCAATTCGGGGTTTTACGAGGCGTTATCCAGAGAATGTTATCCGTTGCAGCGCGTTGCACGCCGACTGGACAACGCCTCGGGAAACAGAGTACAGACGAAAAAAAACCGGCGCGTAAATGCGCCGGTTATGTAACGATTTGCTGTATCAGATTGCGACAGGCGCTTTGATGCCCGGATGCGGGTCGTATCCCTCAATCTCGAAGTCGTCAAAGCGGTAATCGAAGATCGATTCCGGTTTACGTTTGATAATCAGCTTCGGCAGTGCACGCGGCTCACGGGTCAGCTGGAGATGCGTCTGTTCCATGTGGTTGCTGTACAGGTGCGTATCCCCACCGGTCCAGACAAAATCGCCCACTTCCAGATCGCACTGCTGGGCCATCATATGTACTAACAACGCATAGCTGGCGATGTTAAACGGCAGGCCGAGGAAGACATCGCAAGAGCGCTGGTAAAGCTGGCAGGAGAGTTTGCCATCAGCCACATAGAACTGGAAGAACGCATGGCACGGTGCCAGCGCCATTTTATCCAGCTCACCCACGTTCCAGGCAGAAACGATAATACGGCGCGAGTCCGGGTCGTTTTTCAGCTGGTTCATCACGGTGGTGATCTGGTCAATATGGCGGCCATCAGGCGTTGGCCACGCACGCCACTGCTTGCCGTACACCGGGCCCAGATTGCCGTTTTCATCTGCCCATTCGTCCCAGATAGAGACATTGTTTTCGTGCAGATAGGCAACGTTGGTATCGCCTTGCAGGAACCAGAGCAGTTCATGAATGATCGAGCGCAGGTGGCAGCGCTTTGTCGTCACCAGGGGGAAGCCTTCTTGCAGGTTGAAGCGCATCTGGTGGCCAAAAATGGAGAGCGTCCCGGTTCCGGTACGGTCATTTTTCGGCGTGCCCTCGTCGAGCACTTTTTTCATCAATTCAAGATACTGTTTCATGGTTCCTCAGGAAAGTTGTTGCTGTGGACGACGACGATACGCCCAAATCATCATAATGGCACCCGCGACGATCATCGGAATGGAGAGGATTTGCCCCATGCTGATGTACTGTACCCACTCGCCGGTGAACTGCGCATCCGGCTGGCGGAAGAACTCAACGATGATACGGAACGCACCGTAGCCAATCAGGAACAGGCCGGAGACAGCCCCCATCGGGCGCGGTTTGCGGATAAACAGATTCAGGATGATAAACAGCACCACGCCTTCCAGCGCCAGTTCATAGAGCTGAGACATGTGACGCGGCAGAACGCCGTACGTATCAAAAATGGATTGCCATTCAGGATGAGACGGCAGCAGCGCCAGGTCTTCCGCGCGCGAGCCCGGGAACAGCATAGTAAAGGAAACGCTCGGGTCGACACGTCCCCACAGCTCGCCGTTAATGAAGTTGCCCAGACGACCAGCCCCCAGACCAAACGGAATCAATGGCGCGATAAAATCCGATACCTGGAAGAAGTTGCGTTTGGTGCGTTTGGCAAAAATCACCATCACCAGAATCACACCAATCAGGCCGCCATGGAAGGACATCCCCCCGTCCCAGACGCGGAACAGATAGAGCGGATCGTTGAGGAATACCGGGAGGTTATAGAACAGGACATAGCCAATACGCCCACCAAGGAACACACCGAGGAAGCCCGCGTAAAGCAGGTTTTCGACTTCGTTTTTGGTCCAGCCGCTGCCAGGACGACTGGCGCGACGGCCAGCAAGCCACATAGCAAAAATGAAGCCCACCAGGTACATCAGACCGTACCAGTGAAGCGAAACGGGTCCTACTGAGAAAATGACCGGATCAAATTCCGGAAAATGCAGATAACCACTGTTCATCTGTCACCACAAGATGTTGTTATTCCGCTGAAAGTGGACAGCGGTAGAGATGCGCCCCGGCGGTCAGCAGAGGCTCCAAAGTTGCGAATCATAGCACAAGGCGGACGCGGAGGATGCGCCAGAGATGTAAAAGATGTGTATAGAGGATGGTGTGGGAGGTTGCCCTCTCCCACGGGGCTGAGGGATCCCCACAGAAAAATTACGCACGGACAGTTCCCTCTCCTCCTGGGAGAGGGCTGGGGTGAGGGGGAACACACTGCTCTGGTGGTCATTCTGAGAGCAGCGTTATTGCTTCTGTTTATGAATCATTGTGGATCCCTCAGCCTACAGGTAGAGAGATAAAAACTTCAGCGGCCACCGCGGATCAGGCCGCCCATGCCGCGTCGCTCCATAAACGCGGCGACCTGATGACGCACTTCTGTTGCCAGTTGCGCTTCAAGACTGCGCTCGGCCAGCTCGCGGGCATCCTCGATGTCAATATGGCGCAGCAGGTACTTCACACGTGCGACAGCGCGGCCGTTCATCGACAGATGGCGATACCCCAGGCCGATGAGGATCGCAACGCACATTGAATCCCCGGCCATTTCGCCACACAGCCGCAAATCGATACCGTATTGCTCCGCTTCGCGGGCAATCATCGCCAGCGCCCGAATGATAGCCGGATGCAGGCTGTCATAAATACTGGCAACACGCGTGTTGTTACGATCGACAGCCAGAATATACTGCGTCAGATCGTTGGTCCCGACAGAGATAAAGTCGACCCGGTTCGCCAGCTGCGGCAGCATGAAGACCATGGACGGCACTTCGAGCATCACCCCGATCCGCGGTTTGGGGATCGCGTAACCAATCATCTCTTCGACTTCACGGCCTGCACGTTCGATCAACCGTCGCGCTTCGTCGATCTCATCAATGCTGGTGACCATAGGCAGTAAGATGCTGAGGTTCCCGGTCGCCGCATTCGCGCGCAGCATGGCGCGCACCTGGATCAGGAAGATCTCAGGCTGATCCAGCGTAATGCGGATCCCACGCCAGCCCAGGCACGGGTTTTCTTCACTGATTGGCATATACGGCAGCTGTTTATCCGCCCCAACGTCCAGGGTACGCAGGGTAACCGGCTTGTCGTTAAACATCTGCAACATGCCCTGATACTGTGCGACCTGCTCCTCTTCTGAGGGAAAGCCGCTTTGCAGCATGAACGGGATTTCAGTGCGATATAAGCCGATGCCATCAATGCGGCTGCCGAGCTTCTCTTCATGCTCGGGGCTTAACCCTGCGTTGAGCATAACTTTGATGCGCTCGCCGCTTTTGAGCTGTGCAGGCAGGTCGACGTCATCTTCCGCCAGCTTGCTTAATTCATTCTCTTCACTGATAAGGCGCTGATATTCCTGGAGCAGGACCGGCTCAGGATCGACCAGGAGCTCACCGCGATAGCCATCCACCACCAGCGTGCGTCGGTGCAGCACCGAGGGCTGAATATCGGCCCCCATAACGGTGGGGATACCCATGGCACGAACCATAATAGCCGCATGGGAGTTAGCTGCGCCATCGCGCACCACCACACCTGCCAGCCTGTCCTGCGGCAGCTCCGCCAGCGTCGTCGCGGACAATTCATCGGCAACCAGCACAAAGCGTTTTGGCCAGGCATTCGGCCCCTGGATCGTGTCATCAAGGTGGAACAGCAGACGCTGACCGAGTGTACGTAAATCTCCCGCACGCTCTTTCAGGTAACCGTCTGTCAGTGCGGCAAATTGCTCCGCAAATTTTTCGATGACCTTTTTAACGGCCCATTCCGCTACGGCACCTTTATCAACCTCGGCAAAAAGCTCACGGCGCAGACGCGCATCGGAGAGCAGGTGCGAATAGAGGTCAAAAATGGCCGCCGTCTCTTTTTGCGCCCCGGCGGCAAAGCGTTTGCTGTAACGCCGAAATTCGTTGGCCGCCTCTTCCAGCGCCGCGGTGAGGCGCTCGCGCTCAAGCGCTTCATCCAGCGTTGAGGCTTCGTACACCTGTTCCATCAGCGGCAGGGTGGCGTCCATCCAGCCTTCAGCAATCGCCACGCCAGGCGAGGCCGGCAGCGCACGAATACGCGTGTGACGGTACTGCCCAAACAGGGCGGCAAGCTGAGACTGAGAGAGGATCGCAGCCATCTGCGTGGCTAGCGTCACGAGGAAAGACTCTTCGCTTTCGTCATACTGACGCAGTTCGCGCTGCTGAACGACCAGTACGCCAAGCAGTTGACGACGCTGGATGATCGGTACGCCCAGGAAGGCGCGGAAACGCTCTTCTTTTACGGAGGGAATGTATTTAAAGCTGGGGTGCTTTTGCGCGTCGGCAAGGTTGATGGGTTCAGCCAGTCGCCCCACCAGGCCTACGATACCTTCATCAAAGGCGAGCGTAACGGTACGACCACGTGGTTTTTTTAAACCACGGGTCGCCATCAGGTAGTAGCAACGTCGGTCATGATCGGCCAGATACACCGAACAGACTTCAGTTTCCATCGCAAGACAGATGTCAGTGACCAGAATATTCAGCGCCTCGTTCAGACGAGGCGCACTGGCCACTTTCTCGACTATTTCTCGCAAGCGGGTGAGCATGATTTGCGTAGCTTAACCTCTTTTACGTCGCCAGGCAGGTGCGCTCTGCGGCTTAGGCGGGATCTCCTGAAGCTGCATGACAACACTTGCGAACTCTTTCATCACCCTACGGTAAACATCGCGTTTAAATGACACGACCTGACGAACAGGATACCAGTAACTCACCCAGCGCCAGCCATCAAACTCCGGCGTACTGCTGGTTTGCATATTGATATCTGAATCGTTGCCCACCAATTGCAACAGAAACCACTTCTGTTTCTGGCCGATACAAACCGGCTTTGTGTCCCAACGCACCAAACGTTTCGGTAACTTGTAACGCAACCAGTTGCGGGTCGAAGCCAGGATGCGAACATCTTTTCGGCTTAAACCGACCTCTTCAAACAGCTCCCGGTACATCGCTTGTTCTGGGGACTCCCCTGGGTTGATCCCGCCTTGCGGAAACTGCCAGGAGTGCTGACCATATCGCCGGGCCCACATCACCTGGCCCTGACGATTACAAATTACTATTCCTACGTTCGGGCGGTAGCCATCGTCATCAATCACCGGACTACCCCAAACTAAATCTGATATATGAATGATTGTTTCACACTACAGGGAGGCGGTAAACCACTCTCTTACAGGCCTGCAACCTAATAACATTTGAATAACTCACAAATATGCGCAGAGTTATAAACAGATAAGCAGCAACAAGGGCAATTTTATTCACCTTTTCTGTGGATATAGTTGTGAAGAAGTGTGGAATTACCGATGAACAACCTGAAGAGCCCCTCGCTACACCGTGTCACCCGCTGAAAACATTCCTATAATTTTCATTGTATTAGCTCTGTTTTTAGCGCCCCAGGAAGGAATTACGTGACGATCATCACACCTGTGATCGTTATGCTGATGAAAGATCGAACAGCGTCGGTTTTATCCACAGATTGTGCCAATAAGTTAGGCACAATTTGTGTGAAAATTCGATTTTCGTCGCACGTCAAGGCTGTAGATTGAAACAGTAGTCAGGGTTATTCCCAGTTATCCCACTTTTCTGTGGATAACATGGTGTAAGATCCTGTTCATTGTCAGTGACCAGAATTGAACAACCCGTTTTTCGTTTCATAAAGAACGGTCTTTCATGACTAAAAAAACCTAAAAATCATGCACATGGCATATTCGTACAGAAAAAGTTAAACTCTATCCACAGGGGACAGTTTCTTAGTTTATTTTTTAATCAAAAGGTTGCCGTCATGCTTGCGCTCTCACCCATGCTTTCTCCGCCAACAAGCGAAGCCCAGTTGCTTGGGCAGGCCCAGCGTCTGGCGGGCTTTTCGCTTGGCGAACTGGCAGCGATGGCAGGGTTGCCGATCCCAAAGGATCTGAAACGGGATAAGGGCTGGATCGGCATGTTGCTTGAACTGTGGCTGGGGGCAAGTGCGGGGAGTAAACCCGAGCAGGATTTTGCGGCTCTGGGCGTTGAGCTAAAAACCATTCCCATAGACCGTCTGGGAAAGCCCCTTGAAACCACCTTTGTCTGCGTGGCGCCGTTAACCGGGAATACCGGCGTGACGTGGGAAACCAGCCATGTTCGCCATAAACTCAAGCGCGTGCTCTGGGTTCCGGTTGAGGGTGAACGCCAGATCCCGCTGGCTGAACGCCGGGTAGGCGCGCCGCTGCTCTGGAGCCCCGATGAAGATGAAGAGCGGCAGCTAAGACTGGACTGGGAAGAGCTGATGGATATGATCGTCCTTGGGCAGGTAGAGCGCATCACGGCCCGACACGGAGAAGTTTTACAGTTGCGTCCGAAAGCGGCCAACAGCAAAGCCCTCACCGAGGCTATTGGCGCCAAGGGCGAACCGATACTCACGTTGCCGCGCGGCTTTTATCTCAAAAAGAACTTCACAGGTGCGCTGCTGGCTCGCCATTTCTTACTGAAAACATAGTTTTTTACTCATTTTGCGAACTATCAAACATAATCGACGGGGATTTAAGATTTTCCCCCTTTCTCCTTTCGATATATCAGGTTAATACTACACTATGATTTGATACGAGCCAGGTGAGGACGATAACGATGAAAAAATGGGCAGTGTTGATTTCAGCAGTGGGTTTAGCGTTTGCGGTATCGGGCTGTAGTAGCGATTACGTTATGGCGACGAAAGATGGCCGGATGATCCTGACCGACGGTAAACCTGAAGTCGACGATGATACCGGCCTGGTCAGCTACCATGACCAGCAGGGTAATAAAATGCAGATCAATCGCGACGAAGTTTCGCAGATTATCGAGCGATAAACAGATAAAGGTCAGTGGCTTGCTGGCCTTTTTGATTTTTTTCTTCCCCTTTTGCTTCCCCTCTGCCATGTTTATATTCCTTTGTCGGGAGGTTCCTGACGTGGTCTGTATTTCTAATGAAGGAAGCCGGCTATGCATTATCACCGTATCCCCCACAGCGCTCTGGAAATAAGCCAACTGGGGTTGGGCACGATGACATTTGGTGAACAAAACAGCGAAGCCGATGCCCATGCACAACTCGATTATGCCGTCAGCCAGGGCATTAACCTGATTGATGTTGCAGAGATGTACCCTGTACCGCCTCGTCCGGAAACGCAGGGGCTTACCGAAACCTACGTCGGCAACTGGCTCGCCAAACGCGGGAATCGCGAAAAGCTGGTTGTTGCGTCAAAAGTCAGCGGCCCCGCACGCAACAACGATGCCGGGATCCGTCCAAACCAGATCCTCGATCGCAAAAATATCCGCGCCGCGCTGGATGCCAGCCTGAAGCGCCTGCAAACCGACTATCTCGATCTCTATCAGGTTCACTGGCCGCAGCGCCCCACCAACTGCTTTGGAAAGCTGGGCTATAGCTGGAATGAGAGCGCCCCGGCCGTTACGCTACTGGAAACGCTGGAAGCCCTGGCCGAATGCCAGCGAGCGGGAAAAATCCGCTACATCGGTGTCTCTAACGAAACGGCCTTTGGCGTGATGCGCTATCTGCACCTGGCGGACAAACATGACCTGCCCCGCATCGTCACCATCCAGAACCCATACAGCCTGCTCAACCGCAGCTATGAAGTGGGTCTGGCCGAAGTGACGCAATACGAAGAGGTGGAATTGCTCGCCTATTCATGTCTGGGCTTTGGTACGTTGACAGGGAAATACCTGAACGGCGCGAAACCTGCCGGAGCGCGTAACACCTTGTTCAGCCGCTTTACCCGCTACAGCGGTGAGCAGACACAAAAAGCCGTGGCGGCCTATGTGGATATCGCGAAACGTCACGGTCTTGATCCGGCTCAGATGGCTCTGGCCTTCGTGCGTCGTCAGCCGTTTGTTGCCAGCACTCTGCTGGGCGCAACGACCATGGAACAGCTGAAAACGAATATCGAGAGTTTCCATCTGAATCTGAGCGAAGAGGTATTAGCAGAGATTGAAGCGGTGCATCAGGTATACACCTACCCGGCACCGTGATAAAAGCAAACGGCAACCTGGTTGCCGTTTTTAATGTTTGCGCCCTCTCCCGTAAGAGAGGGCCGTGGTGAGGGCGTCAGGCCGCTCTTATCAACGGCGACGCTGCCAGAGCCATAATCCGGTAATCGCCAGCGCAAACAGCGCACCGAATCCTACGCCAATCCCCACCACCGGCACACCGACTTTAACGGCCAGCGAATAGAGCCCCAGCATTAACAGCATCGCCAGGTTTTCACCGAGATTTTGCACTGCAATGGCATTCCCTGCGCCGACGGTCTGCTTGCCGCGTTCCTGCAACAGCGCATTGAGCGGCACAACGAAAAAGCCCCCCAGAATACCAATCAGGACAAGCAGCGCGTAGGCGGGTAGCAAGGCGTGCTGCAGCGAGAAGATAAGCACCACCACGCCAATCAGGATCCCCGCAGGCATGCAACGCGCAACGGTCTCAAGCGTCACCAGCTTCGCCGCCGCGCCAGCCCCAACGACAATCCCAATCGCCACCATTGCGTTAAGATAAGTCGGTGTCGCATTGTCAGTAATCCCCAGCGCCACCGGCACCCACAGCACCAGCAGGAAACGCAGCGTGACGCCTGCGCCCCAGAACATGCTGGTGCCCATCAGGGAGAAGCGCGTCTCACCGTTACGCCACAGCACGCGGCAGGCGTTGAAGAAACTGCCTGTCATAGGCGTAAAGCGCCAGGATTGCCCCGGGCGTGCCACCGGCAATTTTGGAATAAACAGGTTGGCTACCACCGCCCCGCCATACACCACTGCACACACGCTCAGCGCCGCCAGCACATGCCAGTCCGCCAGCACGCCCCCTGCGACAGAACCGAGCAGGATCGCCGCAATGGTAGAGGACTCCATCAGCCCGTTGGCTTTCACCAGCTTATCGCCGGTCGTGAGTTCCCCCAGGATGCCATACTTCGCCGGGGAGTACGCCGCTGCGCCAATGCCCACCAGCGTGTAGCCGATAAACGGGTTGATACCAAAAAAAATACTGGCGGCGCCCAGCAGTTTAAGGCCGTTCGCAAACATCATCACCCGGCCTTTCGGGAAGCTGTCCGCCACCTGTCCGACAAACGGAGCGAAAATAATGTAAGCACCCACAAACACCATCTGCAGAATGGGCTGGCTCCAGTCCGGATAAAACTCGGCCTTCAGCAATGCCAGGGTGGCAAACAGTAACGCATTGTCACCGAAGGCAGAGAGAAACTGGGCGGCAATGACCGCCATCATGCCCTTCGACCAGAGGGAAGTGTTAGTGTGTACTGACTCACGCATTTTGCTGTTCCGCCTCGTCAACCATACCCTTCAGGGTCACGAAATCGGGCTTACCGCTGCCCAGCACCGGAAGCTGCTTCAGGTAACGAATATCGCGTGGTACCGCCAGCTCAGGAATGCCATGTTCACGCGCATGCTGTAGCAACCGGTCGCGTTTCAGTTCGCTGTCGGTGGTGAACAACACCAGCGCTTCGCCTTTGCAGGCATCGCTCTTCACAACCGTAGCATGCAGCTTGTCAGCGGATACCGCTGTCGCCAGTTGCTCAACCATCTCCAGCGAGACCATCTCACCCGCAATTTTGGCGAAACGTTTAGCCCGGCCCTGGATCTGCACGAAGCCCTGCTCATCGAAACGGACAATATCTCCGGTGTCATACCAGCCCGTCTCACTCTCGCCATTGACGTTTTCCGCCGTCGGCACTTCCAGCACGCCCGGATTTTCCACGCGCAGATAACCGTTCATCACGTTTGGCCCCTTGAGCTGCAGACGGCCACCGTCCTCAATGCCAGGTACCGCCAGCAGACGCGCATCCATTCCCGGCAAAATACGGCCCACCGTCCCCGGCTTCGCCGCCATCGGCACGTTGATCGAGACCACCGGCGCGCACTCAGTAACGCCATAGCCTTCAAGAATGCGCAGACCAAACTTGTCCTGCCAAATCTGGCGCGTGCTCTCCTGCAGTTTTTCCGCCCCGGCCACCACATAGCGCACGCGGTAAAAGTCATACGGATTGGCAAAGCGCGCGTAATTACCGAGGAAGGTTGAGGTGCCAAACAGCACGGTGCAGTTACGGTCATACACCAGCTCCGGCACAATGCGATAATGGAGCGGGCTTGGGTAAAGGAACACTTCGGCACCGGTCAACAGCGGGGTAAAAAGCCCCACCGTCAGGCCAAAGGAGTGGAACAGCGGCAGCGCCGACATGAACCGGTCATTGGCGGTAAAGTCAGCAATACTTTTAATCTGCTCCACGTTTGCCAGAATGCTCTTGTGACTGTGAACCACCCCTTTCGGGTTTCCCTCTGAGCCAGAGGTAAAGAGGATAATGGCGTCATCTTCCGGCTGCTGTTTGACCTGGGCCAGACGCGGCATCAGCAGGTGAGCGAAAATCCACAGCTTGTCACCCGTCGTCACATCCGCTTTCAGATCTTCCAGGAAGACCCAGCGTACCTGCGTCAGCTGCTCCGGCAGGTGCCACAGCTTGCCTTTATCGAGGAACTGGCGCGAGGTGAAAACGGTATTGATTTGAGCCGCGGTGATGGCGCTGGTCAGCCCTTTTACGCCCGCCGTGTAGTTCATCATCGCCGGGATACGGCCCCGGGAAACCGCACCAAAAATCACCGCCGCGCTGATCCCGGCGTTAGGCAGCATCAGGCCAATCTTCTCGCCTTTCTGGCTATATTTCTCAAGAATACGTCCCACGAACAGGGTTTTGGTCAGCAGCTTGCGATAGGTGTCCGGGGTGAAGTTAATGTCTTCAATGCAGTTTTTCTTCGCGCCATAGCGGTACTGCGCCGACAGCAGAGATTCATAGAGCGTTTCGCGCGGGCGGACGGCCATCCGCGCTTCCATCATGATCTGGTGCAGCATTTCACCGGCGATTTTACGGCGGTCGCGCGCACGCGGCGCGTCGGGCATCGGTAATGAGGTTGGCGGCAGAATATGCAGGGTGATTTTCGGGAACAGGCGCTGCTTCACTAACCCTTTCAGACGACTGAAATGGGTGAGCTCCGCCCCTTCAATACGCAGTGGCACAACGGTCGCTTTTGACTTCGCCGCCACAAACCCTGCCCCGTCGTAGATTTTCATCAGCGAGCCGGTGACCGAGATCCGCCCTTCCGGGAAAATCACCACCGGACGTCCCTGCTCAACCAGACGTACCAGATGTTTAATCATCATCGGTTTTGTCGGGTCGAGCGGCACAAAATCAATCAGCGGGGTGAGCCAGCGCATGTACCACTGCTGACTAATAGAGGTATAGACCGCAAACACCGGGCGCACAGGCAGAAACAGCGCCAGCAGGATGCCGTCGATAAAGGAAACATGGTTTGGTGTGATAAGTACACGCTCGCCGCGGAGCGCCGTTGCATCGCCCGTTAAACGGACGCGAAAGAGGATACGGAACAGTGTGCGAAAGAACCCAAAAAGCATCTCAACTCCCTTTGCCAGCCAGTGTGAAGGGTAAGTAAATGGTGGCAGATTACACGAGAAGTGGTACAGGAGCGACAGCAAAAATAGAGGCGAAAAAAAACCTGCGCATCCGCGCAGGTTGGTGCAAGAGATGAGTACGAAACCGTACTAAGAAATCTCACCAATCAATACCTCTGGGATCTCAACTTTATCAATGTCGTCTTCTTTCCCGCTATCGGACAATCGCAACAGCCTGAGGCAAAGTGTAACTAAAGGTTCAGATTGACATTATTCCGACATGTCTGGCCGTGTAACGATTACACCGCCGGGGTTGTGCTGCGTCACGTTTGTGGAGTGGGACAGCGCGCCCCCCTTGAATGCACGGCGCTTTTCCGCAACACTTATTGGCGTGTAAACGCTTACCCCCACTAAGAAGGTAATGAATGGCGACAATAAAGGATGTGGCCCGTCTGGCAGGTGTTTCCGTCGCGACCGTGTCGCGCGTGATCAACGACTCCCCAAAAGCCAGTGACGCATCACGCCAGGCGGTGCAAAACGCCATGGAATCTTTGAACTACCATCCTAATGCTAACGCCCGTGCGCTCGCTCAACAGTCAACCGAAACCATCGGGCTGGTTGTGGGTGATGTCTCTGACCCCTTTTTCGGCGCCATGGTGAAAGCGGTTGAGCAGGTTTCTTATCAGACCGGGAATTTTTTGCTGATCGGCAATGGCTATCACAATGAACAAAAAGAACGCCAGGCTATCGAGCAACTGATCCGCCACCGCTGCGCGGCGCTGGTTGTCCATGCCAAAATGATCCCCGACGCCGAACTCATTCATCTGATGAAGCAGATCCCCGGCATGGTGATCATCAACCGGATTATTCCCGGGTTTGAGAAACGCTGCGTGGCGCTCGACGACCGCTACGGTGCCTGGCTTGCCACCCGCCATCTGATTCAACAGGGTCACACCCGCATTGGTTATCTCTGTTCAAACCACCCCATTTCCGATGCCGAAGATCGCCTGCAGGGGTATTACGATGCCCTGCGCGAAAACGGTCTGCCGTGCAATGACCGGCTGGTGGCTTACGGTGAACCCGACGAGAGCGGCGGCGAACAGGCAATGACAGAGCTGTTAGGACGTGGAAGGAATTTCACTGCCGTTGCCAGCTATAACGACTCAATGGCAGCCGGGGCTATGGGGGTATTAAATGACAACGGGATTGAGGTGCCGGGAGAAATTTCCCTTATTGGCTTCGATGATGTGCTGGTCTCCCGCTACGTGCGCCCTCGCCTGACCACCGTCCGCTACCCCATTATCACCATGGCCACGCAGGCGGCCGAGCTGGCGTTAGCACTTGCCGAGCAGCGTCAGCCACCGGAAATCACCCACCTGTTTAGTCCAACGTTAGTGCGCCGTCACTCTGTTGGGGCACCCGCCGAAGCCCCGGACGAATAGCGATAGAGATGTACCGTTTTGTCCGGGTACTCCAGCGCATCGCCGATATACTGCCAGCCGTAACGTTCGTAGAAGTCACGGCAGGCAGACCAGAGATGCAACGTGTAATACCCGGCCTGTGCGGCATAGTGGATAACATGCTTTTGCAGCAGCCCCGCCAGCCCCTTGCCTCGCGCCGCATCATCCACATACAGGGCTGCCAGCCAGGGGCAAAGATCCTGTCGGGTGATCAGATCGCAGCGCCAGAGCCCCACTGTGCCCACAAGCTGTTCATTCTCCAGGGCAATAAAGGTCAGCGGTAATGCGCCCGGCGTCTGGCTGTGCTCAACAATACTGTGGAAAAACGCCCGGGGCAGGCCGTCGCCAAAGGCCTGCCAGATCCAGTCGGTCACCTGCTCCGCATAGTGCGGTGCGGTGTAGAGCGGCAGAATAGTCATACCAGCTTCCCCTGGAAAATAGGCACAGATTCAAAGAGATAGCCGTCAAAATCCGGCGCATCTTCGTCTGAGAGTTCAAGTAAGCTTTTTTTCACGTTTTCCAGATGCTGGAACATTGCCTGCCAGGCGCCCATGACGTCACGGCGGCGCAGCGCGGCCAGGATGGTTTGCCGGTCACCCAGCCATTTCAGGCGGTACGAGCGGCTGGCGATGTGGCCATTAAACTGCTGCCACAGCGGACTGCTGTCCATGTGATGCCAGATACTCTCCACCGTCGCCAGCAGCATCTGATTTTGCGTCGCGCCCGCCAGGACCAGATGGAACATCTTATTGTTGTCCTGACTATTATCGTCGGCGGCAATCGCGCGTTGCTCCTGCTCGATAATACGGCGCAGATTGTCGATGTCTGCACGGGTCGCCATTTTGGCGGCAAACGCGGCAATATTGCTTTCGAGGAGCTGACGGGCCTGTAAAATCTCAAACGGCCCCACGTCGCTATTGAGAAAACGCTCTTCTTCGTTTTCATGCTCTTCGGGGATGCGCATCACATAAACACCGGAGCCCTGGCGAATATCCACCGTGCCCTGCAACTCCAGCATCAGTAAGGCCTCACGCACGATGGTGCGGCTTACGCCGTACTTCTCGGCAATATTGCGCTCAGGAGGAAGACGCGAACCAACGGGATAGTGCCCCTGGATAATCTGCGCCCGTAAATCCTCGCCAATTTCCTGGTACTGTTTTTTTTCCGGCAGGATGACAGCCTTATCCACGTTTTCACCTGTTTTTTCAGTTAATGCGCAGACCGGGCGTCCTCCCGGCCAGTTTGTGCGCTATTTTACCAGAACCGGCATGCTTTTCGCCTACTTCCATTCATCATCAACCTGAAGCGTGAGCCTCCGCGTATCGCGTAGCTGCCGGAACCAGGAGGCTGATTTTTTTGCTCGTCTGGCACGCTGGTTATCCAGATCGATCTCAATCAACCCGTAGCGGTTTTTAAACGCGTTCATCGGCGAGACGTTGTCGGTAAATGCCCACAGCATATAGCCATGGCAGTTCGCCCCCTCCTCCCGCGCCAGCAGCGTGTAGTAGAGGTGTTCGCTGATGAAATCGATGCGGTAAGTGTCGTCGATAATCCCATCGCGATTGCGAAATTGCGCTTCGTTTTCCACTCCCATTCCGCTTTCCGCCACAAACCAGTCGATATTGCGATAGTCATTTTTAATCCGCATCGCCATGTCGTAAATAATGCGCGGGTAGATCTCCCAGCCGCGGGAGCGGTTCATGCGCCGCCCCGGCAGTTCAAACGGCTCGTAGTAGTATGCCGGGTGGAATGGCGTGTCCGGATGCCAGTCGCGGGAAGGTGCCTTCACACGGTGCGGGTAGTAGAGGTTAATCCCCAGTTCGTCGACGGTGTTATCCGCAATCAGCGCCAGTTCGTTCGCGGTGTACTCCCACTCAGCCTGATGCTGCTCCAGCAGGGTAAAAAGCTCTGCGGGATAGCGCCCGTGCACCAGGGGGTCGAGGAAGAGACGGTTGTAGAACAGGTCATACATCTCAGCGGCCCGCACGTCATGCGGTGCGCGGGAGCGGGGATAGGTCACTTCAGGGTTGAGAATACAGCCCACAGAACCGCGATAGCCTTTCTCGCGAAACAGCTTCACCACCTTTGCCGTCGCCAGCACCTTATGGTGATTCCACTGCATCCACGTGCCGGTGTTCTGCTCATACGGCCAACGCAGCGCGTCCAGATAGACGCGGGTCTGGACGACAATCGGCTCGTTGAAGGTAAACCAGCGGGTCACTTTACCGTGGTAGCGTGCAAAGACCTTTTCCGCATAGCGGACAAACAGCTCAACCACATGCTTTGACGCCCAGCCGCCGTAGGTATCCAGCAGCACGCCCGGCAGTTCGTAATGTTCGAGGCAGATCATCGGCTCAATGCCCTGACGGTGCATCTCATCGAACAGCGCGTCGTAGTAGGCAGCGTACTCTTCATCCACCGTCGCGTTTTCGTAGTCGGTTAAAAAGCGTGACCAGTTGATCGAGGTGCGGTAGTGCGTCAGCCCCGCCTGCTTCATCAGGGCCACATCCTCGCGAAAACGGTTGATAAAATCGGTCGCCACCGCCGGGCCATAGCCGTTGTGCCAGACGTGACGGTCATTCTTGTACCAGAGATCGATCCATGAATCCTGCCCCGGCTTTTTACCGCTCCAGCCTTCGGTCTGCCAGGCCGATGCGGCCGCGCCGAGAATAAAATCCTGCGGTATGGCTATCTGTTTTGTGCTCATCGCATCCTCACGGGTTGTCAGTGGCCTGCTGCAGCGCGGCCTGCTCTGCGCGGCGTGAAGCGATTTTCACAAACGGCAGATAGATAATGACGGCAGTCACAATGCAGATGAGCTGGGTGATCACCGCCCCCATCGAACCCGCCGTAGAGAGCCATGCGTTGATCAGCGGCGGCGTCGTCCACGGCACCATCACCACCGCTTTACCGGCAAACCCGGTCACGGTGGCGAAGTAGCCGATGGAGCCCGTCACCAGTGGAGTGATAATGAAGGGAATGGCGAGGATCGGGTTAAGCATGATTGGCATACCGAATATCACCGGCTCGTTGATATTAAAAATCCCCGGGCCGATGGAAAGCTTGGCGATCTCTTTCATCTCTTTGCGTTTGGTGGCAATCATCACCGCGATCAGCAGGCCGATAGTCAGGCCCGAACCGCCGATGCTCATATATACATCCCAGAACGGCATGGTGATGATGTTCGGCACCTCTTTACCCTGCTCAAACGCGCTCATTTTGACGGTGATCGCCCCCAGCAGCAGCGGCTCGCGGATCGGCTTGATCATCTGGTTGCCATGGATACCAATCACCCAGAAAAGCTGTGCAACGAACATCAGCAGCAGGATCCCAGGCAGACTTTGCACCACCCGCTCCAGCGGCTGTTGCACCACCTGATACACCGCGTCGTAGAGATACATCCCGGTGATCTGATGAAACACAAACCCCAGCGTGGCAATGGCAGTGGTGGTAATAATCGCCGGGATCAGCGCGGAGAACGACGCGGCCACGTTAGGCGGCACGGTGTCCGGCATTCGGATCTTCAGCCCCGGGCGGTTCTCCAGCCAGCAGTAGATTTCAACGGACAGAATGGCGATAAACATGCCGAGGAACAGGCTACGGGTATCTGAGAACTGGCGCAGCAGCACGTCTTTCACCACGTGCATTTCGCCATCCACCAGCATCTCCACGGTGGTGGGCGTCACGCAAATAAAGCAGATCACCGCCAGCAGCCCCGGGAAAAGGGATTTGATACCGTTGATGCGCCCCAGCTCAATGCCAATCAGGAATACCGCACCAATGTTAAGGAAGTTCAGCGTGGCGTAATTCAGCGCGCTGGTGATCGGCTTTAGCGCGGCGAGGAACGACAGCGACGAGAAGCTCGCCAGGCCGTTTTTCGGATCCAGCACCATATTGGAGATCAGCACAGAGAACGCCCCAACGATGATGACCGGCATTAAGGTAATGAAGGCTGACTTGATCGCCATGATATAGCGATAACTGTTGAATTTAGTGGCGAAACTGCCCAGAGCGTCGATCAGTTTTTCCTGCAATGCCATAGGGTATTACCTCAGTAAAAGGGCTTTTATTGAATAAGGTGTACAGCCGGATACTATTGGCATACCAAAAATAGCTTTATGAGGGTAATGGTTCTGTGATTAAGCTCTCAACACCACCAGCGGTATTCCAGATCGTGATTTATGACCAATTTGGTATACCAATTGCAGCAATTTCTTCGGTTCTGACAGATCGTTACTGAAAAGCGTGATCGTGATGGGCGTTTTGCCCTTCCCGCGTCGCTTATGCGCCGGATGGTCTGTGTTAAACTGCAGATCGTTACGTGGAATCAGGAATGTCTAATGGCAACAATGCTGGATGTCTCACTGCGCGCAGGTGTATCAAAAGCCACGGTATCGCGCGTGCTGAACGGCACAGGTCAGGTCAAAGAGAGCACGCGTCAGCAGGTGTTCGCGGCAATGGAAGAGCTGGGGTATCGCCCGAATTTTCTCGCGCGTTCGCTGGCTAACCAGACCAGCAACAGCATTGGTCTGGTGGTCTCAACCTTCGATGGCTTTTACTTTGGCCGCCTCCTTCAGCAGGCCTCCCGGCAGACCGAAACGCACGGGAAGCAGCTGATCGTCACCGATGGTCATGACGCGCCGGAACAGGAAGAACAGGCGGTACAGATGCTGGCCGATCGCAAGTGTGACGCCATTGTGCTCTACACGCGCTACATGAGCGAAAAAGCGATCATGAAGTTGATCCACTCCGTGCAAACCCCGCTGGTAGTCATCAACCGGGAAGTCAGCCAGGCTCCCGATCGCTGCGTCTTCTTCGAACAGCAGGATGCCGCCTTTAAGGCCGTGGATTACCTGATAAACCAGGGACACCGGGAGATCGCCTGTATTACCGTCCCCATCCACACCCCTACCGGTAAAGCCCGCCTGATGGGCTACCGTAAAGCGCTGGAAAAGCACGGCATTCGCCTGGATGAGCGGCGGATTAAGTACGGCGATGCGGGCATGACGCGGGGGTATGAGCTATGCAGGGAGTTGATTGCCGACGGTGTGCCGTTTAGCGCCCTGTTTGCCTGTAACGATGATATGGCGCTGGGAGCCTCCAAAGCCTTGCACCAGGCAGGGCTGAAGATCCCGCAGGATATTTCACTGTTTGGCTTTGACGATGCGCCCAGCGCAAAATGGCTGGAGCCTGCGCTCTCATCGGTCTATCTGCCGATAGATAATATGATTGTCACGGCCATCGACCAGGCGATCCGGCTGGCAAAAAACCAGCCGGTAGAAGCGATCCCGCCGTTTACCGGTACGCTGGTACTACGCGACTCGGTAACCACGGGGCCATATTTTACTCAGACGAGTTCCAGCGCCAGCAATTCCTGAATGGTCTGGCGGCGACGGATCAGCCGCGCCTTGCCGTTATCAAACAGCACTTCCGGCAGCAGCGGGCGGCTATTGTAGTTAGAAGACATCGACGCCCCATAAGCGCCGGTATCGTGCAGCACCAGATAATCCCCGGGTTTCACCTCCGGCAGCGCGCGGGTTTCTACTTTACCCCCTTCCTGCTGGGTAAAGACATCGCCCGATTCACACAGCGGGCCTGCGACAACCGTATCAATACGTGGGGCGTCGGTTAAATCGCGGCCATCGGCGGCGAGCGCTGAAATATGGTGGTAGCTGCCATACATGGACGGACGCATCAGGTCATTGAAGCCCGCATCAATCAGTACGAAGTGGCGCGATCCCATCTCTTTCACGCTACGCACCTGAGCAACCAGCACGCCAGATTCCGCCACCAGGAAACGACCCGGTTCAATTTCGAGCTTCACCGGATGCCCGACATGCGCGGCAACTTTGTCCCGGGCGGCGCTCCACAGGCCGTAATAGTGATCGGTATCGATCGCCTCTTCCCCTTCACGATAAGGAATCGAAAGGCCGCCACCAGCGGAGATCGCCTCCAGATCCTGCCCAAAGTCGATAACCTGACGCACCATCGCGCCGCACACCTGTTCCAGGTGACCGTAATCCACGCCCGAGCCAATGTGCATATGAATGCCCACCAGCTTCAGGTTGTAACGCTGTAATACCTCTAGGGCGGCGGGCATATCGGCATACCAGATGCCGTGTTTACTGTTTTCACCGCCAGTGTTGGTTTTCTGGCTGTGACCATGGCCAAAACCGGGGTTCACACGTAGCCAGACGCGGTGGCCGGGAGAAACCTGTCCAAGCTGTTCCAGCATATCCACAGACCCGGCATTAACCGGGATCTGCAGTTCATGCACGCGGGCAAGCGTCGCGTCGTCGATCAGATCCGCAGTAAAGGCAATTGCGTCAGGATCGGTTTTTGGATCGTAACCAGCCGCCAGCGCGCGCTCGATTTCACCCAGCGACACGGAGTCAACCTTCACGCCCTGCTCGCGCATCAGGCGCAGGATATGGATATTGGAGCACGCCTTCTGGGCAAAACGCACCACGTCAAACTGATGCAGCGCGGCAATCTTCTCGCGAACGATTTGCGCATCGTAGACCCATACCGGGCAGCCAAACTCGGCAGGCAGGCGCAGCAGGTTGTCGGCATTTAAATCGGTGTCAGTCTGGTTAAGCGGGCGTGGCATGGTCTTCTCCGGGTGGTCATCTTTTTTATGATTACGCCACAGCAGAAAGAGAATAAAAAATATCGTTTTATCGCGAGTCTATGCAAAAATGATATGGACAGTCCTTCGCTTCCAGGTGCCCTATGCCCGCCGTCAACTTACGCCATATTGAGATTTTTCACGCCGTGATGACCGCCGGCAACCTCACCGAAGCCGCGCAGATGCTGCACACCTCGCAGCCTACGGTAAGCCGCGAGCTGGCACGGTTCGAGAAAGTGCTGGGACTGAAACTGTTTGAACGCACCCGGGGCCGGCTGCACCCAACGGTACAAGGGCTGCGTCTGTTCGAGGAAGTGCAGCGCTCGTGGTATGGGCTGGACAGAATTGTCAGTGCGGCGGAAAGCCTGCGCGAGTTTCGTCAGGGCGAACTGTCGATTGTCTGCCTGCCCGTCTTTTCACAATCCTTTTTACCGACGCTGCTGCAGCCTTTTCTGGCCCGATATCCGGAGGTCAGTCTCACTATCGTGCCGCAGGAATCTCCGCTGCTGGAAGAGTGGCTTTCAGCGCAGCGTCACGACCTGGGGTTAACCGAAACCCTCACCACCCCTGCAGGTACGGAGCGCACGGAACTGCTCACGCTGGATGAGGTTTGCGTGCTTCCTGCCGGGCACCGGCTTGCCAGTAAAGCAATGCTGACCCCCGCTGATTTCCACGGGGAAAATTACATTAGCCTGTCGCAGACCGACAGCTATCGACAACTGCTGGACACGCTGTTTGCCGAACATCAGGTAAAACGCCGGATGGTGGTGGAAACGCACAGCGCGGCCTCGATATGCGCAATGGTACGGGCCGGGGTAGGCGTAGCCGTGGTTAACCCGCTTACAGCGCTGGACTACGCCGGGAGCGAGATTGTGATTCGCCCGTTTAGCCTCTCCGTCCCGTTTACCGTCAGCCTGATCCGCCCCCTGCATCGCCCGGCGTCGGCACTGGTTGACGCCTTTACCGGGCATTTGATTGAGCATGCGCGTGAGGTGGCGCTTCGCTTACCTGACCGGCAAAATCCGTTATGACAGCATAAACTCAACGGCATCGGCAGCATGAATGGCGGCAGTGTCGAATACCGGGATCGGGCTTCGCTCAGCCGGTACCAGCAGGCCGATCTCGGTACAGCCGAAGATCACCCCTTCTGCCCCCTGCCGGGCAAGTTGTTCAATCACGCTGACGTAATACGCCCGGGAAGACTCACTGAAGGTGCCGAGGCAAAGCTCATCAAAAATAATCTGATTAATGCGCGCCCGGTCGGCGTCATCCGGGATCAGGCTTTCGATACCAAACTCACTGCTCAACCGGCCACGGTAAAAATCCTGCTCCATGGTGTAGCGCGTTCCCAGCAGCGCCACGCGACGCATCCCCGCCGCGCCAATCGCGCGCCCGGTCGCATCCGCAATATGCAAAAACGGCAGCGGGCAACGCGCTTCAATGTGCGAAGCGACTTTATGCATCGTGTTGGTACAGAGCAAAATCCCTTCGGCACCGGCACGCTGAAGCCCGAGTGCCGCCTGCGCCAGTATCTCTCCGGCTTTGTCCCATTCACCGCTCGACTGGCACGCTTCAATCTCATGGAAGTCCACGCTGTGCAACAGCAGACTGGCAGAATGCAATCCCCCGAGGCGCTGCTTCACCCCTTCATTAATTAAACGATAGTAGGGAATGGTCGATTCCCAGCTCATGCCACCCAGCAGGCCGATTGTTTTCATTATCCCTCCTTCTTTGTTTATCTCAGTGAAGCAAACTTGTGATCGCGTTTCCAGTTCTTTGTCGCGCCGTTTCTTTTTAAAAAGAGGTGATATAAATTAAATGAAACAATATTTCATTTTATGATGAGGGAAGGCATGTTTATTTTCCACAACGAGACCACGCTTGACGATCTGGGTAACGGCGTAACCCGTCGGATCCTGGCCCATAGCGGTAAGATGATGGCGGTTGAAGTGAATTTCGCCCAGGGCGCGATTGGCCCGATGCATAGCCATCCGCATGAACAGCTAACCTATGTGCTGTCCGGTGAGTTCGAATTCACCATTGGTGAAGAGAAGCATATTGTCAGGGCCGGCGATACGCTCTACAAAGCGCCACACGTCATGCACGGCTGCGTATGTCTTCAACCCGGCACCCTGCTGGATACCTTTACCCCCGTACGGGAAGATTTTCTGCAATAAAAAAGGGCGCTGATTTCAGCGCCCTTTTTCTCTGCGTCAGTTATTCCGCTACCGGCTCTGGCAGCGGGTTACGGCTAAGCATTGCTTCACGAAGCAATACGCTACCGCAGGCGAACAGCCCACCCAGGATCCCCGCCAGCATGACAATCAGCGCTTTCCCCGGGCCATCTTTTTTCACCGGCATGGAAGGCGAAAGCTGATATTTGAAAGGTTCCAGTTTAACGTCTTCAACGGAGAGTTTTTTCAGCTGCGCCAGATAATATTCACGGTTCTGGAAGTCTGCATTCAGCTCAGACACATCCTTAAGATTTTTCTCAATCTGCAATTTCTGCGCGATACCGTCAGCGCCGAGGGCAACGGAGTAATCCGGATCGTCTTTTACGGCCTGTCCGTTGCTGTAGACAGGTTTCTTAATGCCCGCCGCGTTAGCCACTTCCAGCGAATAGTTAAGACGCTGCAGATTGGTGTTGTGAATATTGGTCAGACGCACCCGATCCAGTTCCAGCTGCTGCTCTACCACCTTCGTTTTCAGGGCGAGCTGGTTACGGATATTCAGCATGATCTCTTGCTCGACAATCGCGGCAATATACTTGATATACCCTTCCAGAACGGTTTGCGCATCTCCCGCCGTGGGGGCGGTGAAGCTGAGCGTCCAGGAGACGTAAGGCGCTTTATCCGCGTCTTTTACCTGAGTGTTATCAATCGCTTTCATCTTCTCAGAGATATTGACCACCGCACGATGCAGCTCCAGCGGATCCACGTTTGTCCCCTCAAGCTGTGACATAACGTAAGGGGAGGATTTCATATACTCTTCAAGCAATGACTGCGACTGAAACTTTTTGATAAACAGTCCAAACACTTCATCACGGGACACTTTTACGTCCACATCCAAAACCTGGAGTGCCACCATCATCTGGCGCAGCGGGTTCCACTGCGTCTGTTCGGCAGGCGTGATCACCGCTTTACTGGTCCATTTCTGCGGCAGTAAAAAGGCAATCGCCAGTCCGGCCAGCGCAAACGCGAACGCAATTGCGATGATGCGTTTTTTGGCGGCAAGCAGGATGTCTAACAGCCCCAAAAGGTCGATTTCTTTAGTGCTGACAGCCGGGGTGGCATAAGAAGGAAAATCGAGGTCCGTGTTTTTTTTGAAATCCATCGCTGACATAGACGTTCTTCTGTTAAGAGTGCAGGTAATTTCTGCCTCGTGAGTTCAAGTGGTCCGATGATACAAGAAAGTAAGAATAATCTGAACGCGATATTGATCTATCTGTGTACTGGCTATCAAAGTTGGTAGTTAGTACCTTTCCGGTATTATTGTTATTAATCATCCGCTTTTCTTTCTGCTTACATGCAAGACCTGCCTTGATCGCCAGAAATAGCGGCAAAATGCCACCCTCCTCACTTTATTGAAACAGCGTTTCGATGCTGATCACATTTCCATCATTAAGCGAATGACGCGGGAAAAAATAGCCATAATATAAAATAAAACACTGTTTTATTATTCGAAAACTACGGTTCGGATGTCATGAAACTCATACCGTCATTTCACCCACTGATTGCCAGGTAGGTCTGTATGAATGAAAACAAGCTGCTGGGGCTCGCATGGATATCACCCTACATTATTGGGTTGATACTCTTTACGGCTTTCCCCTTCGTCTCATCGTTTTTCCTCAGTTTTACGGATTACGATTTGATGAGCCCGCCGGTGTTTAACGGCATCGAAAACTATCGCTATATGTTTACCGAAGACACGCTCTTCTGGACATCAATGGGTGTCACGTTCGCGTATGTATTTTTGACCATTCCGCTGAAGCTCGCGTTTGCATTAGGGATTGCGTTTGTTCTCAACTTCAAATTACGCGGGATCGGCTTTTTCCGTACCGCTTACTATATTCCGTCGATCCTCGGCAGCTCCGTGGCGATTGCTGTCTTGTGGCGCGCCTTATTTGCGATAGATGGTCTGCTGAACAGCTTTATTGGCGTATTTGGCTTCGACCCGGTGAACTGGCTGGGTGAGCCATCTCTGGCGCTGATGTCCGTGACCCTGCTGCGCGTCTGGCAGTTCGGCTCCGCGATGGTCATCTTCCTGGCGGCGCTGCAAAACGTTCCGCAGTCTCAGTATGAAGCGGCAATGATCGACGGCGCGTCCAGATGGCAAATGTTCATGAAAGTGACCGTGCCGCTGATTACGCCGGTGATTTTCTTCAACTTCATCATGCAAACCACTCAGGCATTCCAGGAATTTACCGGGCCGTACGTCATTACCGGCGGCGGGCCAACCTATTCGACCTATCTGTTCTCGCTCTACATCTACGACACGGCGTTCAAATATTTCGATATGGGTTATGGCGCGGCGCTGGCGTGGATCCTGTTCCTGGTGGTGGCCGTCTTTGCCGGTATCGCCTTTAAGTCGTCGAAATACTGGGTGTTCTACTCCGCCGATAAAGGAGGCAAAAATGGCTGATATTCAACACCTTTCCGCGGCAAGAAGCGTTGCCGAACGCGAGGTTGCCCGTACGCAGCGCAGAGAGAAAATCAACGCCACCGTTCGCTATACGATCCTGCTGTTTGTCGGCCTGCTGATGCTCTACCCGCTGGTGTGGATGTTCTCAGCGTCGTTCAAACCGAACCACGAGATCTTCACTACCCTGAGCCTGTGGCCGGCACATGCCACCTGGGACGGGTTTATCAACGGCTGGAAGACCGGGACCGAGTACACCTTCGGCCATTACATGCTGAACACCTTTAAGTATGTGATCCCCAAAGTGATCCTGACCATTATCTCCTCCACCATTGTGGCGTATGGTTTTGCCCGCTTTGAGATCCCGTGGAAAAAATTCTGGTTCGCCACGCTCATCACTACCATGCTGCTGCCCAGCACCGTGCTGTTGATTCCGCAGTACCTGATGTTCCGTGAAATGGGCATGTTGAACAGCTACATGCCGCTGTACCTGCCGCTGGCCTTCGCCACGCAGGGGTTCTTCGTCTTTATGCTGATTCAGTTCCTGCGCGGCGTGCCGCGTGACATGGAAGAGGCGGCGCAAATCGACGGCTGTAATTCCCTTCAGGTGCTGTGGTACGTGGTGGTGCCGATCCTGAAACCGGCCATTATCTCCGTCGCCCTGTTCCAGTTCATGTGGTCAATGAATGACTTTATCGGGCCGCTGATTTACGTCTACAGCGTGGATAAATACCCGATTGCACTGGCGCTGAAAATGTCCATCGACGTTACCGAAGGTGCGCCGTGGAACGAAATTCTGGCAATGGCGAGCATCTCCATTCTGCCATCCATCATTGTGTTCTTCCTGGCCCAACGCTACTTCGTGCAGGGCGTCTCCAGCAGCGGAATTAAAGGTTAAGAGGGAAATATCATGGCTGAAGTTGTCTTCAATAAACTGGAAAAGGTTTACTCCAACGGCTTCAAAGCCGTACATGCTATCGACCTGAAGATCGCCGAGGGGGAGTTTATGGTGATCGTCGGTCCATCCGGCTGTGCCAAGTCCACCACCCTTCGCATGCTGGCGGGGCTGGAAACCATCAGCGGCGGTGAAGTGCGGATCGGCGATAAGATCGTGAACAACCTCGCACCGAAGGAGCGCGGCATTGCGATGGTGTTCCAGAACTACGCGCTCTACCCGCACATGACGGTGCGCGAAAATCTGGCCTTTGGTCTGAAGCTGAGCAAACTGCCGAAAGAGCAAATTGAGTCGCAGGTAAACGAAGCGGCCAAAATCCTGGAGCTGGAGTCGCTGCTTGACCGCCTGCCGCGTCAGCTTTCCGGTGGACAGGCCCAGCGCGTCGCGGTTGGCCGCGCGATTGTGAAAAAGCCGGACGTGTTTCTCTTTGACGAACCGCTGTCAAACCTTGATGCCAAGCTCCGTGCCTCGATGCGTATTCGTATTTCTGATCTGCATAAGCAGCTGAAGCAGTCCGGTAAACCGGCCACCACTGTCTACGTCACGCATGACCAGACCGAAGCGATGACCATGGGCGACCGTATCTGTGTAATGAAGCTGGGCCACATCATGCAGGTCGATACCCCGGATAACCTCTACCACAAGCCCAACAACATGTTCGTCGCAGGATTCATCGGTGCACCGGAGATGAACATTCGTAAAAGCCAGCTGGTGGAAAAAGCCGGTCAACTGCACATCACCCTCGGCAATGAAACCATGCCGCTCAATGCGCAAACGCAGGAAAAAGTCGCTGCTTACGCCGGTCAGGACGTGTTCTACGGCGTGCGCCCGGAATTTGTGTCGATCTCAGACTCGCCTTTCCCGGATGGGTGCAGCGGTGAAATGGTGCGCGTGGAGAACATGGGCCACGAATTCTTTGTGTACCTGAAGGTAGCGGACCACGAACTGACCGCCAGAATCCCTTCGGAAGAGGCTAAGCCGATGATTGCTAAAGGGCTTAACCGAAAAGTCTATTTCCGCTTCGACATGAATAAGTGCCATATTTTTGACGCAAAAACTGAACTGAACCTCTCTCTCTGATGGAGCAAGAAAAATGAAAAATGTGCTTTTAAGCGCAGCAATCTCCGCGACCCTGGGCCTTACTGCTTTGCCATCGATGGCGCAAAATACCGATTTACGTATGTCCTGGTGGGGCGGTAATGGCCGTCACCAGGTGACGCTGAAAGCGTTAGAAGAGTTCCATAAACAGAACCCGGACATTAACGTTAAGGCGGAATACACTGGCTGGGACGGCCATCTTTCCCGTCTGACCACCCAGATCGCAGGCGGCACAGAGCCGGATGTGATGCAAACCAACTGGAACTGGCTGCCGATCTTCTCGAAAACCGGCGACGGCTTTTACGATCTGAACAAAATGAAGGACGTGATAGATCTAAGCCAGTTTGATGCCAAAGAGCTCCAGTCCACAACGGTCAACGGCAAGCTGAACGGGATCCCAATCTCCGTGACCGCGCGCGTCTTCTACTTTAACGACGAAACGTGGAAAAAAGCGGGCATCGAGTACCCAAAAACCTGGGACGAACTGATGGCCGCCGGTAAAACCTTCGAAAGCAAGCTCGGCAAGCAGTATTACCCTGTCATACTGGAACACCAGGACACGCTGGCGCTGCTGAATTCTTACATGGTTCAGAAATACAACATCCCTGCCGTGGACGAAAAAACCAAAAAATTCACCTACAGCAAGGCGCAATGGGTGGAGTTCTTCCAGACCTACAAAAAACTGATTGATAGCCATGTGATGCCGGACACCAAATACTATGCGTCGTTTGGCAAGAGCAACATGTATGAGATGAAGCCGTGGATCCAGGGGGAATGGGGCGGCACCTATATGTGGAACTCCACCATCAACAAATACTCCGATAACCTCAAGCCACCAGCAAAACTGGTGCTGGGCAGTTACCCTATGCTGCCGGGAGCCACGGATGCGGGCCTGTTCTTCAAACCGGCACAGATGCTGTCGATCGGTAAATCGACCAAAAACCCGGAAGCGGCGGCAAAGCTGATTAACTTCCTGCTGAACAGTAAAGAGGGCGTGGAGACGCTGGGCCTGGAGCGTGGCGTACCGCTGAGCAAAGTGGCGGTTCAGTACCTGACTGAAGCCGGTACCATTAAAGAAAACGACCCGTCGGTTGCAGGCCTGCGTCTGGCGCAGTCGCTGCCTGCAAAACTCAGCGTGTCCCCTTACTTTGACGATCCGCAGATTGTGGCGCAGTTCGGCACCTCGCTGCAGTATATCGACTATGGTCAGAAATCGGTGGAAGAGACCGCTGCAGATTTCCAGCGTCAGGCTGAGCGTATTCTGAAGCGGGCGATGCGTTAAAAGTCGACGCCTTACCGGGCCGACAAGGTATTGTAGGCCCGGTAAGCGAAGCGCCACCGGGCAATAACATTACACGCCAATATTACGTAGTTTCTCCCCGCTCATCAGCTTGCGTTCAATATGCTCCAGCGTCACGCCTTTGGTTTCAGGAATCAGCCAGAAGGTCACACCGATAAACGCCACGTTCAGTACCGTGTAGAGCCAGAACGTTCCTGCTGCGCCAATGGCATCCAGCAGCGTCAGGAAGGTTGCGCCGATGATCATGTTCGACACCCAGTTGGTGGTGGTGGAACAGGTGATGCCAAAGTCGCGGCACTTCAGCGGCTGAATTTCAGAGCACAGGATCCACACCACCGGTGCGGCGCTCATGGCATATCCGGCGATACACATCATGGTCATCCCGACAGAGAGCCAGGAGAGACCGCTCGAGGCGGTGCCATTATCAAACTGCATCAAACAGTAACCGAGGATCAGCGTACCGAGCGCCATTACGCTAAAGCCAATCTTCAGCGCCGGTTTACGACCGGCTTTATCCACGGTAAATACCGCGATAAACGTGGCAAACATAAAGGTCAGCCCGACCACCAGCGTTGCAATCATCTGCTGTTCGGTGGTGGTAAATCCGGCCATTTTGAAGATACGCGGCGCGTAATACATGATGATGTTCATCCCGGTGAACTGCTGCATCGCCTGCAGCAGCATGCCAAGGAACACCGCGCGACGCACGTTGCGGTTGGCTTTAAACAGCGACCAGCCGCCCTGCTTCAGCTTCAGGCTTTCACGGATCTCGTTCAGCTCTTCACGCGCTTTCTCTGAGGTATCACGCAGCATGCGCAGCACCTCTTCCGCTTCCACGTGACGACCTTTCTGCGCCAGCCAGCGCGGGCTGTTCGGCAGGAAAATCACCAGTACAATCAGCAACAGCGCGGGCAGCGCCAGCACGCCCAGCATGGCGCGCCAGTTACCACTGTAGCTGAAGTAAGTATCCGACAGAAACGCCAGTACGATACCGAGCGTGACCATCAACTGGTACATACTGATCATCTTGCCGCGCACGTTCTCGCTCGCCATCTCCGAGAGATACAACGGCGCAGTGTAGGAGGCAATCCCGACCGCCACGCCCAGCAGGACGCGGGAGAGCAGCAGCACTTCCACGTTGGTGGCGAACGCAGAGCCAATGGAGCCAGCCACAAACAGAATTGCCCCAACCATCAGGCTATATTTGCGCCCGAGACGGAACGAGAGCCAGCCGTTGAACAGCGCGCCGATGGCCGCGCCAAGCATCATGCTGCTCACCACCCACTCCTGCAGGCGACTGCTCAGCGTAAAGTGATCGGTAATAAACGGTAATGCGCCAGCAATGACGCCGATATCCAGTCCAAATAACAAGCCAGCCACTGCCGCCGCAATGGAGACAAACTGGTTCATGCGGCGAGTATCGCGCAGCGCCGCGGGCATGAGGGTAGAGTCATTTATAGATGTCATAGTTTCCTGCCTGAACAGAGAAATTCGTTAAGTGAAATTACGAGATAGGGAAGAAAAGTGTCAGGCCTGAATTCGCGAAGATATGGATTATTTCGCTATGGCATGGCGATCTGTGATGGACATTACAATTTCAACTCGCGGTGAAATATCGCCATATTTTACTAATTGATTAATATTTAAGTAATAAAACTGTGATGCGCGTCATTTATGATTTTTTAGTATGGATTTTTCATCTTTGTCGATATGGATAATGACAATTTTTGAGCAAAAAAAACCTCCACCCGCAGGCAGAGGCTCTTTCGTCAGCGCGAATTAACGCGCCAGCCAGCCGCCATCAACCGCTACGGTATAACCGTTGATGTAGTCCGACGCCTTCGATGCCAGGAACACCACAGGTCCTTTCAGATCGTCCGGCAGCCCCCAACGCCCTGCAGGGATTCGGTCAAGGATTTCCGCGCTACGCTGCTCGTCCGCACGCAGCTGCTGGGTATTGTTGGTCGCCATGTAGCCCGGGGCAATGGCGTTAACGTTGATATTGTGCTTCGCCCATTCGTTCGCCAGCAGACGGGTGACCCCCATCACTGCGCTTTTTGACGCGGTGTAAGACGGCACCCGGATGCCCCCCTGGAAGGAGAGCATGGAAGCGATATTGATAATCTTGCCGCCGTTCCCCTGAGCGATGAAGTGTTTCGCCGCCGCCTGAGACATAAAGAACACGCTTTTGATATTCAGGTTCATCACGTCGTCCCAGTCGCGCTCGCTGAAGTTAATCGCGTCTTCACGGCGGATCAGCCCGGCATTATTGACCAGAATATCGATGTGACCGAATTCCGCCACGGCGCGATCCAGCAGGTCAGGAATGGCGTCGATTTTACGCAGATCCGCGGTCAGGCTCAGGAAACGGCGGCCCAGCGCGGTCACGCGCTCGATGGTTTCCGTAGGCTCGACGATGTTGATGCCCACGATATCGCAGCCCGCTTCTGCCAGCCCCAACGCCATGCCCTGGCCCAGACCGGTGTCACAACCGGAAACCACAGCCACTTTACCTTGCAGAGAGAATGCATCCAGAATCATGTTTGTTCCTTACTCTTTCGATGCCTGTCAGCAACAGGCAGATTTATGCTTAACTGCCCGCGACTAGCGCAGATCTTTTACCGCGACGTGGTCCATGTCATCAAAGACCTGGTTTTCACCGACCATTCCCCAGATGAAGGTATACGCCTTCGTCCCCACACCGGAGTGAATTGACCAGCTTGGAGAGATAACCGCCTGCTCGTTATGCATCACGATATGGCGTGTTTCCTGCGGTTGACCCATCATGTGGAATACGCAGGCATCCTCATCCATGTTGAAGTAGAAATAGACCTCCATACGGCGCTCGTGGGTATGGCACGGCATGGTGTTCCACAGGTTGCCCGGCGCCAGCTCGGTCAGCCCCATGCTGAGCTGGCAGGTCTCCAGCACATCCGGAACGAAGTATTTGTTGATGGTGCGACGGTTGCTGGTGAGGTCATCGCCCAGCGTCACCGGTGCTACGTCTGCCGGGGTAACTTTTTTGGTAGGACAGGTGGTGTGAGCCGGGGCGCAGTTGTAGTAAAACTTCGCTGGCGTGCTGCCGTCGACGCTGGCAAAAACCACCTCTTTCGCGCCCTTGCCGACATACAGCGCGTCGCGGTGACCAATTTCGTAGCACTGGCCGTCAACCGTAATGGTGCCCGGCCCGCCAATGTTAATCACGCCCAGTTCACGCCGTTCCAGGAAATAGCTCACGCCGAGCTGCTTACCCACTTCCCCACCCACGGAGACAGTTTTGGTCACCGGCATAATTCCGCCCACAATAATGCGGTCAATGTGGCTGTAGACCATGGTGTAGCGATCGGCTTCGAACACCTGCTCAACTAAAAATTCACTGCGCAGCCCCTGCGTGTCGAGGGTTTTGGCGTGCGCGCTGTGGATGCTTTGTCTGACGTCCACGATAACCTCCAGAATGGATCGTGCCCGAAGGCAGAAAATTAACGAAACGACGTTCCGTTTTAAGGATAAGCACAGTGTAAACGTCCATAATGGGGTTTTCAATTACATTTAAAACATCGTTTCATTTTTTGTGATTCTTAATACCAGAAATGGTGTTCCGATCACGGAAGCGTCAGGATTCGCCGCTTCATCTCCCTCAAACTGACAAACTGCGCGATAAGTCACACTAAATAAAACAGTGTTTTGATAATTTAACACCTACTTTTTAATCTTATTTTATTGCCGAAAGGAGCGCATTATGGCTAAAGGTATGCGGGTCAAGCTGAACTACGAGATCGGCCGGGATCCGGATACAGGCGTCGAAGTCACGCGTCTGACCCCGCCTGAAGTAACCTGTCATCGCAACTACTTTTACCAGAAGTGCTTCTTTAATGACGGCAGTCATCTGCTGTTCGCCGGAGCGTTCGATGGTCACTGGAACTATTACCTGCTGGATCTGCAGAACGCCGAAGCCGTACAGCTGACGGAGGGCGCAGGCGATAACACCTTTGGCGGATTTCTCTCCCCGGACGATCGCGCCTTCTACTATGTGAAGAACGATCGCACGCTTATGGAGGTCTCTCTTGAGACACGGGCAGAGCGTGAAGTATACCGCGTCCCGGATGACTGGGTCGGTTACGGCACCTGGGTGGCGAACAGCGACTGCACCAGCCTTGTGGGCATTGAAATTGCGAAACGCGACTGGACACCGCTGAACGACTGGCAAATTTTCCACGACTTCTTCCATAAAGGGCCACACTGCCGGCTGCTGCGCGTGGATCTGAAAACCGGCGAGAGCTCAATCATTCATGAAGAGAAGAAGTGGCTGGGGCATCCTATCTATCGTCCGTTTGATGACCATACGGTGGCGTTTTGTCACGAGGGACCACACGATCTGGTCGATGCCCGGATGTGGCTGGTCAACGAAGATGGCACCGACATACGTAAAGTCAAAACCCATGCACAAGGTGAAAGCTGTACCCACGAATTCTGGGTCCCGGATGGCTCCGCGCTGGTATACGTCTCGTATCTGAAAGGCCAGCAGGGTCGTTCCATCTGCCGCTTCGATCCACAAACCGGCGTAAATGAGACGATAATGCAGATGCCATCCTGTTCACATTTGATGAGTAATTTCGACGGCACGTTACTGGTGGGCGACGGTTCCGGCACACCGGTGGATGTGAAAGACACCCACGGTTACACCATCGATAACGATCCCTATCTCTACGCCTTTGACGTGGCCAAAAAGCGCTACTATCGCATCGCCCGTCATGACACCTCCTGGGCGACGGTGGAAAATAGCCGCCAGGTCACCCATCCGCATCCCTCCTTTACACCGGACGAGAAAGCGGTGCTATTCAGTTCCGATAAAGACGGTAAACCTGCCCTCTATATTGCGAAACTCCCCGCGCAACCGGATATGTTGTCTGCATGATTTAAAAATGTGTTTCTGTAACTGGCCTTGCCCTCCTTACGGAGGGCTTTTTTTGCTCTGATCGTTTTGCCCGGTGACGCTGCGCTCACCGGGCCTGGAGGGAAATATCAGAAGGAATACGCCACGCCTAAACGGAAGCGGGTCTGACGTTCATCGCTCTCTTTCACACCCACGTTACCCACCTCAACATATGGCGCCCAGTTTTTATCCCATTTATACGCCAGCTTCGCGTTATATTCGGTGGAATAATCTTTATTATTATTACGGACCATCCCTTCCGTACTTTTTGCATAAACATAATTCAGTTCGGTACGCCAGTCTCCCATAACCCAGCCGACCCAGGCATCACCACGGTTAACTTTGTCATCGTCTTTATTAGAGCTCGACGGATAACGGGTATATTCATAACGATAACGCGCGGCCACGTAAAAACCATTATCGAAACTGTATTGCAGGTGCAGGTTCGGTTTATAAATGGTACGGCTGTCGTTACTCTCAAGCGTGAACGCGGGAGTCAGCGCAATATTCTCTGTCGCTTTCCAGCGCCAGCTAATTTGATCTTCATGACCGTTACCCACCACATCCGCAAACGGCTGGTCGGCCTTATCACCACCCGATTTCCATTTCGCTTCTACAGAAAAACCGACGCCATTCGCAAAGCGATGCGAGACTGAAACACGGTCTGCATTTGCGCCGTTGTCGATGTATTCATGACGCAGATCGACGGTCACCGCCTGCGCGGCGAAAGAAGTACCAATAAGAGAAGCTACAACCAGAGATTTGTTAAACATGACAAAAACCCTCAATTAAAATAACGTTTCATTTTTATGAAATGGCAGTTTATTTTTTAATAAATGCTATTTTAGTGAGCAAGATCGTAATTATTTGTTTCATTTTTTTCGGTACAAATCGGCGTGATACACGTCAACAAACAAGTGGGATTTAGGCGAAATTAATGGAGGGAGATCACGTCAGGCAGGAATAACGCGCATAAAAAAACCTCCCATCGGGAGGTATTTTATGAAGGAAGGGATTAACGTTCGATAGCCAGCGCTACTCCTTGCCCACCACCGATACAGAGCGTGGCAATGCCTTTACGGGCGTTACGCTTTTTCATCTCGTGAACCAGCGATACCAGAATGCGGCAGCCGGAAGCACCGATGGGATGACCGAGCGCAATCGCACCGCCGTTGACATTCACCCGCAGCGGATCCCACTCCAGCATTTTGCCCACTGAGATCGCCTGCGCGGCAAAGGCCTCGTTGACTTCAATCAGATCCACATCGGAAAGCTGCCAGCCCGCACGATCCAGGCAGCGACGGGTCGCATACACCGGTGCGATCCCCATTAATGCCGGATCAACCCCCACGCTGGCAAACGCCTTAATTCGGGCCAGCACGGGGAGATCCAGTTCCTGCGCTTTGCTTTCGCTCATCATCATCACCGCTGCCGCACCGTCGTTAATCGAAGAGGCATTTCCCGCCGTGACCGACCCTTGCGTTTCAAAAGCAGGATTGAGCATGGCCAGCCCTTCTGCGCTGGCATCGGTTCGCGGCTGCTCATCGGTGTCGACGACAATCGTCTGACCGTTCTGGCGCTGGGTGCACACCGGGACAATTTCATCGCGAAAACGCCCGGAATCAATCGCGGCACGCGCTTTCTGCTGCGAGCTCAACGCGTAAGCATCCTGCAGCTCACGGCTTATACCGTACTCACGCGCCAGGTTTTCCGCCGTCACGCCCATATGATAATCATTAAACGCGTCCCACAGCCCGTCATGCACCAGGCTGTCGAGCAGCTGGCTGTTACCCAGCTGCGCGCCGGTGCGGCTGTCGGTGAGGACATGCGGCGCGCGGCTCATGTTCTCCTGCCCACCGGCAATGACCACATCCGCTTCACCACACTGGATGGCCTGCGTGGCAAGATGCAGCGCCTTTAACCCTGAGCCACAGACGTCGTTGATGGTGATTGCCGAGACGGTGTTGGGCAGGCCGCCTTTTAGCGCCGCCTGACGGGCAGGGTTTTGCCCGGCGCCGGCCGTCAGGACCTGTCCGAGGATCACCTCATCGACTTCATGTGCCGGGATCCCGCTGCGCTCCACCAGCGCTTTCACCACCACGCTACCCAGTTCAACAGCCGAGTGACGCGCCAGCGCTCCCTGAAAACAGCCGATAGCTGTACGCAACGCACCCACTATAACGACATCTTTCATCACCACCTCTGCGTTAAAGGACATGACGATAGTAGAGGATTGTTACTGGCATTTATCTTAATTGTTTAAAAATAGTGAGTTTAATCACAAGGATCAGCGTGCCTCCTGCAGATACTGCCGCAGCCAGCTTCCGGCGACGCCGGGAGGGGATCGTTTATTCCATAGCAAATCAATACCGATCGCGCGAGGCCAGCCAGGGACATTCAACTGCACCAGCGATTTCGCGGCGGCAAATTCTTCCACCAGCGCACACGGCAACACGCACCAGCCAAATCCCTGCACCGCCATACTCAGCAGTAACAGGTAATTCGGTGCCGACCAGACCGGCCCCCGGGCGAGCGTTGCCTCGCGCTCCAGGTAGGTGCTGAGCCGCAGTTCCCGCCAGCCGTGCAGCTCATCGGCCTGCACTTCATGTTGCCCGGCCAGAGGATGCGTGGTCGCGACATAAATCGCCATCCGGGTTTGCATCGGCAGCCGGGTGACGCCGATATCGGTCGGGTAAGCGTCACGCGCCTCCGTCAGGCCAACCTGCGCCCTCTCCTTTTGCAGCAGATCGATGACGTCCTCTTCCTCGCCAATCAGGCACTCAAATTCCGTATGGGGAAAACGCTGGTCAAACTGGTTCATCAGATCTTCCAGCACGTCCGGGTTAAGCGTATCAGAGAGGACAAACGTCAGGCGCGCCTCCGTTTGCGCGGTCAACGATACCGCCAGTTCGTCCAGCCGCGTGCTGGCGGCGAGGATCGCCTGGACATAGCCCAGCACCTGCTCTCCCTGAGCGGTTAACACCGGCTGGCGCGCCGAACGGTCGAACAGCTCAAAGCCGAGGTCTGCTTCAAGATTGGCAATCGAGGTGCTGATTGTTGACTGGCTTTTACGCAGCCGCCGTGCGGCAGCAGAGAAAGAGCCCGCTGCCACGGTTTCAACAAACGCGGTAAGGGCTTCAGGTGAGTAGCGCATAACCTATCTACTTTATCGATGGATACCATCTTTAATATATCACCTTTAGCGATAAAAATAGGCGCCATCAACGCCCATACCGGCGAATTAATGAGGTCGAAAGCTATGCAACATCAGGATGCACTCCAATGTAAACTGCCGGAGCGGATCTTCCACGCGGTCTGCTTTGAGGGGATTGCCACGGCGATCCTCGCCCCAACGGCAGCGTGGCTGATGCAGCGTTCCGTGGTGGAGATGGGTGGGTTGACCATTATCCTCGCCACTACGGCCATGCTCTGGAACATTATCTATAACTTCGGTTTCGACCGTTTCTGGCCTGTCCAGCGCGTAAAACGCACGGCAAAAGTCCGCGCGCTGCATGCCCTGGGGTTCGAATGTGGGTTTATCGTGATTGGCGTGTCGATTGTCGCTGCGGTTCTTGGCGTCACGCTGCTGCAGGCATTCACGCTGGAAATAGGTTTCTTCCTGTTCTTCCTGCCCTACACCATGTTCTACAACTGGGCGTATGACACGTTACGTGAGAAATTCCTGAAGCGCCGTCAGCAGCGACGCGCCCTGGCGGGCTAACTCCCCTCTGGCCGGACGACTGGTCCGGCCAAACTCCGTCGAAGCAACTGCGCTCTCAACGCATAACTATGGTAAATTGCACTCCATTCTGAATGGTTTGCTAGTTGATACGTTGCTCTAATGTCGAAAATTTGGTCAAAAGATGAGACTCTGTGGAGTTTCGCTCTCTATGGCACGGCCGTGGGCGCAGGAACGCTGTTCTTGCCCATCCAGCTGGGCTCCGCAGGCGCTATTGTCCTGTTCATTACCGCCCTTGTGGCCTACCCATTAACCTACTGGCCGCATAAAGCGCTGGCGCAATTTATCCTGTCGTCAAAAACGAAAGGCAATGAAGGGATCACCGGCGCGGTCTCCCACTACTACGGCAGGAAAATCGGGAATCTGATCACCACGCTCTATTTCATCGCCTTCTTCGTGGTGGTGCAGATTTACGCCGTGGCCATCACCAATTCATTAACCGAGCAACTGGCAAAAAGGATGACGGTGGATACCGCCACTCGCGTGCTGGTCAGTTTTGGCGTGGTACTGGTATTGAATCTTATCTTCCTGATGGGGCGACATATCACGATCAAAGTGATGGGCTTCCTGGTGTTTCCGCTGATCGCCTATTTCCTGTTTGTCTCCCTGTACCTGACCGGCAGCTGGCAACCCTCACTGCTCACCAGCCAGATGGCGTTTGATCGCCACACTTTGCATCAGGTGTGGATCTCAATCCCGGTGATGGTGTTCGCGTTTAGCCATACGCCGATTATCTCCACCTTTGCCGTCGATCGCCGCGAGAAGTTCGGTGACGCAGCCATGGACAAATGCAAGAAAATCATGAAGGTGGCGTATCTGATCATCTGCCTGAGCGTGCTGTTCTTTGTGTTCAGCTGCCTGCTCTCGATTCCGCCGTCCTATATTGTGACCGCAAAAGAGCAAGGGGTGACGATCCTGTCAGCGCTGTCGATGATGCCCTCTTCTCCGGCCTGGCTCGGCATTTCCGGCATTATTGTGGCGATTATTGCCATGTCGAAATCGTTCCTGGGCACCTATTTTGGGGTGATTGAAGGGGCGACGGAAATCGTAAAGTCGTCGCTGAATCAGGTCGGCGTGAAGAAGAGCCGCGCCTTTAACCGTGCGATTTCTATTCTGGGCGTGTCGCTGATCACCTTTGCGGTCTGCTGCATTAACCCGAACGCCATTTCGATGATTTACGCCATCAGCGGTCCGCTTATCGCCATGATCCTGTTTATCATGCCGACGCTGTCGACCTACCTGATCCCCGCCCTGAAGCCGTATCGCTCCATTGGCAGCCTGCTCACGCTGATTGTTGGCGTGCTGTGCGTGTCGGTGATGTTTGTCGGCTAACCCTCGCGTGCCCGGCCTTCTGCCGGGCGCGTCTGATTTTTACAGTGGAAACGGTCTGTCCTGCACGACCGTTTTCATCACCAGCGTAGAGCGAAGATGCTGTACGCCTGGCATGGCAGAAAGTTTCTCGTCATACAGTTTCTGAAAAGCCGACAGATCGCGGGTGACAACATGCATCAGGTAGTCGGGATCACCAAATAATCGCTGGGCCAGCACGATTTGCGGGATCTCTTCCACCGCCTCTTCGAACGCGCTGACCGCTTTCTTATCACCCTCTTTCAGGGTGGCAAACACAATCGCCAGGAAATTAAACCCCATTTTGGCGGGATCGAGATTGGCGCGATACCCCGTAATGGCTCCGCTCTGCTCCAGCGCACGTACGCGTCGGTGACACGGAGAGAGGCTCAGGTTCACCCGCTCCGCCAGCTCCGTAAGAGATAAACGGCCATCAGCCTGCAGTTCAGCAAGAATTTTTCGATCAATGCTATCCATATGGAAGATTTTCTCAATTTTAGCGTTTTATGAGCATAACATTGAAAACTCATTTCGTACCGATACCGATATTCTTTCTCTCCGGGTAATTCAGATACAGGGGTTTCACAGACGATGGAAATGAGTATTGTGGCCGGTTTTTGGGTGGTGTCCTTCCTGCTCATCATGACACCGGGTGCAGACTGGGCCTATGCGATCAGCGCCGGGATCAACGGGCGGCGCGTAGTGCCGGCGGTGATGGGACTGATGTCCGGGCATCTGCTCGCCACGCTGGTCGTAGTGGCGGGCGTGGGTGTGTTGATTGCTCAACATCCACTGGCATTATCAGGGCTGACAATTGCGGGGGCGGTTTATCTGCTGTGGCTCGGCATCACGCTGTTACGCCATCCTGCTGCGCCGGAAAGCACCGTACAGCATGCAGGAAACTGGAAACAGTGGGCGGTGAAGGGATTATGTATCAGCGGGCTCAACCCAAAAGTCTTCTTACTGTTTCTGGCGTTGCTTCCGCAGTTTACCGATCCAAAGGGAAGCTGGTCGATTGCCACGCAGATGTCAGCCCTGGGTGTGATGCATCTTATCACCTGCACACTGGTCTATTTGCTGGTGGGGTATGGTTCGAAAGCAGTGCTGGCGACCCGTCCGCAGGCGGCACGTGCGGTGAGCATGGCCTCAGGGGGGATTATGGTGGCGATCGCGCTGGGATTGCTGCTGGAGCAGGTGAGATAAAACACACCGGCCATCGCCGGTGTGTTTTACGCCCGAATATCGTCATATTCCCGCGTGTTATCAAACTCATGCTTTGCAAACGGGCACAGCGGGATAATTTTGCGATTCTCACCGCGCATTTTCTCCACCACCTTCGCCACCAGCTGCTTACCAACCCCTTGCCCCTTCAGGCTCGGATCGACATCGGTGTGCTCAATAATGCTCAGATGCTCACCTGTGGGTACGAAGACAATCTCTGCAACCTGATTGCCGTTCGCATCGTTCACATAAAACTTGTTATGGCCTTCCAGAATATCCATGGTTCCTCGCTTATTTTTGGCGATACTGCAGCGCACCGCTCGGGCAGGTATCAATCACGCGTACAACGGTTTCCACGTCCACTTCATCAGGAATGATCCACGGTTTACGTTTCAGATTAAACAGCTTTGCGCTGCCGCGAACGCAGTTACCGGAGTGTTTGCAGATCCCGGTATTGAAGTAGACGTCAATTTTCTCCCCGGTATAGGCCCGGTAACCCGCATCCAGTAGTTCTTTATCCATGACATTGCCTCTGTAATTATTATCGTGCTGAATGAAGCATAGCCTTACGGGATCCTGATGGCTATAACGTATAGCGTTTTCTTGCCGGATTGTTTCCCCTGCGTGCATGACTGACGCAGACGGGGTTGCTGCGTCAGCCTGGCTGATTATTCCCGCCGGGATATTTAAAATTAAACAAGTTTAATCTGAAGATGTATCGGTTGTTTACGATAATGTCCGCTCTGCTTATTTAACACGAGTACCCCATGAAGAAACGGTCATTATTACTGACTCTGCTCAGCCTCAGTTTATTAACCGCCTGCAGCACTTCTGCGCCTGATAAGGTTGAACAAATCCATCATCTGCAGATCCCATTAGTTTTACCCGGAGAAAAACCGCCAGAAATTCCGGCATCGCATATCGCTGCGCTGTATCAGGAAAATAAAGTTCAGATCGACCGTTTAACAGCGCAGTTGAAATCAGATTATTTACAACAGACTACCGCGAAAGATATTTTTACCGAAGATAGCCCTGTTCAGCCGGTCTTCGCCTCGCTGACTAAACTTGAGCAGCTGGAAATGGTTAATCAGCAGTACCTGAAAGATAAAAACGTCACGGGGCTGCAAAAGATTAACATTGTCCTTCAACCTTTAGTCACCGGTTAAATGCCAAAAGCCCAACTGCTGAACAGTCGGGCTTTTGTAACGGAAAGGATGGCAAGGATTAATCGTGCTGTCCAAATCGCCATGTCAGTCCAGCAGTCACAGAGCTTACGTCGCTGCTGACGCCAATCTGGTTGGCATTACCCACGTTGCTTACCCATTGATATTCCAGACGGCCCGCTAAATTTTTGTTAAACGCATACTCCGTCCCGACTGCGGCAAGCGGGCGAACGCCTGTTTCAAAACGATTGTGACCACTTACATCAGACTCAGCACGATAGGCCATCGCTCCGGCACGACCATAGATATCCCAGCTGTCGGTCACGGCATAGCTGGCTTTTAAGGACATCTGTAGCCCCTGGCTTTTCATTTGTGCCCCCGCGCTATGTTTGCCTTTAATCTGCATATTGCCTAAATAATCGTACCCGCCTTCCAGTGCCAGCCACGGAGTCATCTGATAACCCGCGTATACCCCACCACCGACATTATCATGATCGATATTATACTGGTTCGAGCCATTATTATTATCGCTCGCTTTCGATCCGGTGCTGGCGTCAAAATAGTGTGACCAGCCGAATTTAGCACCGCTATACCAGGTGCCTGTATCTGCCGCTGCAAATGCAGACGTTGCGGTAAAAGCGTTAGCCAGAATTAATGCAACAAGTGTCTTTTTCATAGAAATCCCGTTTACTCTGTTGAATATTTCAGTGAGCAAACGATATCGACAAACACGACGATCGCGAAATCATTTTCTGTTTATTTTTAAATTTTAAAATGACTCTGGCAAATGCCCTACCTCCAGTAAATATCCGCCACGTTTGAACGCGATATATTTACCTTGCTTAAGTGCAGATAATACATTGAGAATACTGCTGCGGGAAAGAAGCGTACGATCCTGAATATATTCCAGAATAGTTGTTCGCATCCGCACCTCATCGGGCAGTAATATCATCTCCTGCAGATAGCTGCGAATCACGGAATAGGTGCGCTGCTGCACAACCTGGGCATCACGATAAATGAGATAGGCCGTATGGTACGACAGCAAGGCTGCCACATCCTCCCAGACGCCCTGTTCACGAAATCGCGCGGCGGCTTCATCTGCATCAGCACGCAAAATCAGAGACTCCCGTTCTGCGCGTAGTATATGTCCTTGCGTCGGCTGGATCATCTCGGCAATGCCGAACAGATGAGGCTCAAAAACGCTAACTAACAGCAACCCGTCAGATGCCCGCAGCAAAGAAAGCTCTCCTTCCTGAAAAAGATACATTTGCTGGCGGCCTTTATGTTTCCAGGTAATCCGCTTACGCGGCGCGAGCTTCACTTTTTCCGCAATGGGTTCAAGTACCGCCGTCAGGCGTTCAATGGAGTGTTCAGGGCGAACAGGAGGCAATATATGCATGACACCACCTTTGGGTATTCGATAATGGCCAGTATAGACCACAGCGGCCATCACTCAGACTGGTATGAGGGAATGAAGGTATATCAGAGGGTATGGCATACGTAAAAAGATAATTTGTTTATTTTTGAACTTTACCCGCATGACACGTGATAAGTATGCCCGATTTCCTGAAGTGCTTACATGAATATCAACGTAAACAATGGGGAGAATAAACGATTTAAAAACCCTGCACTCACCCTCTTATTTCTTAAGATTATTCCTAATTCAGCGATAATTATTTTAATATTTTTAATTGATTACAAAATCGCAACCCTTAATAAAGCTTTTAGCGTTTTGAATTGTATATACCACCTGACTATTCTCATTCCTGCCGATAACAACCGGGTAATGATGATGAGAAGTTCGTGCTTCTCAGGATTTTATTTATTCAAATTATCAGGCGGTTAGCAGAACTGAGTGACTTAAATCACGCATTTCGTAAGGACTATCTTTCAATGGCGAAATTCTTCGCCACGCTGTCACAGGAGTCAGACATGAGCGAAAATTTAATCTGGTCAGGAAAAGTTGACGCAAAAAATGCCGAAGGGACAAATACAGGAGTTGCCCTCAAAGCGGGAGAGATAATTACTATTCTGGCCAGTGGTTGGGCCAGGAATGGAAGTGAAAATTTTGCGCTTACCGCACCACAGGGGCGTATTCCCCGAGAGGGTGAAACGCTAACGTTACGCAATCCTTCGCTTCAGGCACGCCTTGGTAACGAAAATTATCCGGTTGGTAATCATAAATACCGCTGGTCGGTTCCAGCTGAAGGGACGTTGACGCTGTTTTTTGCCGATGGCAAAGACCAGTACAAAGACAACGCCGGTGAATTCAGCGTTGAAGTGTATCGCGAGGCGGATATTTCCGCCGCGGCGGCAGCTCCGTTTGAAGATTTAACCAACTTTGAGCGCGATAACTGGAATAACTGGCAGGCCGGACCTGCCGGTCACGATCTTTACCTGGTTGACGCCAGCACCCGCGCCGTCGAGTTTATTACCAGACCTAATAAAAACCATGCCGGTGAGATCCTCAAAAAGACACTGACAGGTCTGACTGCCGGGTATGAATATACCTGGACGGTGAAAATTGCGCGCATCATAGGAAAATATGAAGCGCCAAAGGTTTCGCTGCGTGCTGATGGCAAAGACGTTTCCGCCCCCCTGGAACTGAAGCAGGCAAATGAATGGGTAACCCTGAGTGGAAAATTCAAAGCCACGGGCAGTCAGGCTGAACTCGCGGTAGTCAGCCATGTGTCAGCCAGTATGGGAAATGATTTCCGCATCAAGGAACTGAAAATAAAGGGTTAACGTCAAAAAAGTCGGACTGCTATTTAGCGAGAATGCTGGATGGCAGTGCGATGTTCAAAATTGCTTACAGTAAGTAAATCAGCCAGAAAGCTTTAACAGAGTCGCTTAGGATTTAGTCTTTAAGAAAGGTCTGGAGCGGGCGATGGGAACATCATCGTGTTCCCAACTCGTTGATTGATAACGAGTTTTCCGCACTCGGCGAACCGAGATGGACATAATTATGGACTGAAAACCACGCTTGGTCAACGCGCGCTCCGAGCAAGTCCAGTGCGAGCCATGGACAGCCAGCAGTAGCCAATGTACCCGAGCGCTCAACGTCACGAGGCCGGTTCATCTCCCTTTGGCAGGAACTCCTCGCGGGCGCGCTGCAGAAACCGCTTCATGGGCTCAGAGGGTTCGGCGCTGCGGCGCAGCAGGTAGGTAGACAGCATGGGCGGCGTGCCGGCCAAGGGGCGAACGGTTATGTCGGGGCGGTTCAGGGTCTGCACCTGCGAGGCAATGGCGAAACCTAGGCCATAACCGGCACCGACCAGAGTCAGCATCACGCCTAGGCTCGTCACCTGATCTACCAGCTTGAGCGGCTTGGACGCACCTTGAAGCACCGCCTGGATCTGGTGGTGGCAGCCCGATCCCGCGTCCGGATGGCACAGTACCAACGGAAACTTCAAGGCTTCATCCAATGGCACTTCCGCGTGCGCCAACAAGGGGTGGCGCACGGGCACGATCACCGACAGAGGATCGGTCCACACGGGCTCGGCGACAAGGCCTTCGCTCACCGCGTCCGACAGCGCAAAGCCGATGTCCAGCAGATCGTTGTGCAGGCCCTTGAGCTGCTGCGCGAAAGGCAGCTCGAAGACGCGAATCTCCAGTTCGGGCTCTTCCTCGCGGCTGCGCGCCAGCAAGGTGGCAATGTGGGGCTGCGCCAAGCTGTCGCAGATGGCGATGCGCAGATAACCCTGATAGCCCTGCGCCGCCGCCTTTGCGGCACTCACCGCCTGCTCCACGGTGGCCAGCACACGCCGGCACTCACCGAGGAACACTTGACCGGCCCAGGTCAGTCGCGTCTGGTGCGCGCTGCGGTCGAACAACTGCACGCCGAGCGTGGCTTCGAGATTGCGCATTGCGCGCGACACAGGCGATTGTTCTACGCCAAGGCGCTCGGCCGCTCGCGCGAAATGCAGTTCTTCCGCGACCGCAACGAAATAGCGCAGTAGTCTGAGTTCCAATGCGGCCTCCTGTTTGCCTCGTTCCTGGCCTGCGTCCACCTCATGCGGATTGCGCCTCGCTTTCTCCTTCGATGATTGGCAAGAGGTTCCGGCGTTGCATGCTTGCCTATTCGGATAGGCAGATCGCATCCGAAAATTACGGAGGTTGAGGCGGAACGCTACCTGGCCGAAGACCTGAGAACCTCAATCACCGCGACGCTGCACTACCGCCTGATCCACAGGTTCAGTTCAATCAATTCCCGGGTTGCAGCTCCACACGCACCTCGCGCGATTTGCCGGCCCGTTCCACTGACAAGACCACCACATCGCCGACCTTCCTGTCGTCTAGCCGCGCGAGCAGCTTGGCCACATCGTCCGTCGCCTTGCCATCAACATCGATGATGCGGTCGCCCGGCACGATGCCTTGCGGCGTGACTTCGACACCCGCGAGGCCGGCCTTGTGCGCTGCCGAACCAGGGGTAACACGCAACACGAACACGCCCTTGCTTCCGGTCAGTGCAAGCAGACGCTGATTGAGCTGTTCGTCCACCTCAATGCCCAGCGCCGGACGGATGTACTTACCGGTCTTGATGAGTTGCGGGACTACGCGCATGACGGTGTCCACCGGCACGGCGAAACCAATCCCGGCCGAGGCGCCGGAGGGGCTATAGATCGCCGTGTTGATGCCGATGAGCCTTCCTGCCGAATCGAGCAGCGGCCCACCGGAGTTGCCAGGGTTGATGGCGGCGTCGGTCTGGATCAGGTGATCGATGGCCGGGCCGCCCGCTTCTCCGGGTAACGAGCGGTCGAGCGCGGAGACGATGCCGGTGGTGAGCGTCCAGTCCAGGCCGAAGGGGTTGCCGATAGCGAACACCTTCTGACCCACCTTGAGGTCGGCACTGGTGCCGACCGGCACGGCCGGCGGGCGCTTGAAACCGACGCCAATCTTGAGCACGGCGATGTCGTGCGCTGGGCTCGTCCCCACCAGCGCGGCCTGGTAGTCGCGGCCATCGGCGAGTTTGACCGTGGCTTCAGAAGCACCCTGGATGACGTGGAAGTTGGTGACGACGTGGCCGGCATCGTCCCAGATAAAGCCCGAACCGGTGCCGCGCGGCATGGAAAAGACATTGCGAGTCCAGACGTCGCGCACCAGCTGCGCGGTGGTGATGTAGACCACCGAAGCGCGCGATTCTTCGAACAGTTCGATGGTGGCTTTCTCGTCCGCCGCCAGATCGCCACGCGCCGTCACGGTGCGATCTGCCGCCTCGCGCGGACTGAACCAGGCCTCGATGGCGGGCAGGAACTGCCACAGCAGCATGAGCGTGGCAATACAGGCGGTGATGAAGAGCCAGCGCCGGATGAAGGGGTCCGGTGCGGGGCGTGGGTACGGGTCGGGGTAGGCCATGAGAAGTCTCCTGTTGATAGGCAATCAGCGCCACAGCCCGCTCGGGTGCCAGCGCGGCGGGCGCGGCGTCACAGCGGATTCCGGCAAGAAATGGGGCGCGTGGAATGGCAACGCTGATGCTGGCCCAGGCGCCAACGTCAGCAGGCGTGCGATACGCTCTTGCGTTGCCGGATGCGTGCGCAAGCAGGAGGGCTCGGGATTGCCCCATCCCGGCCACAGCCAGGCACGCCAGGAGCGGCTGACCCGCTCGATTTTCGCCAGCGCGGACGCCAGCCCCTGCGGGTCGCCCGTCAGTTCCGCCGCGAGGCGGTCAGCGTCGAACTCACGCACGCGAGACAAGCCGAGCTGTGCGAGCAGGGCCAGCTGGGGCGATGCGGCCAATAACAATAGACCAGGCCAATAGACCTCCGCCGCGCCAACCAGCAGCGCGGGCAGGTTGAGCAGGATCGCGATTTGTCCCATGAGGGCCAGCAGGCTCGTGAGGCGACTGACGGAATCCGCCAGCCTCATGACGCGCAGATCCTCATTGGTGATGTGCGCGATCTCGTGCGCGAGCACACCCGCCAGCTCGCGTGGGCTCAGGCTGCGCAGCAGGCCATCGGTGAGGGCGATCGATGCCTCCTGCTTCGATCCGGTGGCGAAGGCGTTGACGACGGCACTGGGCACATAGTGCGGCACCGGCGTGGCGGGCAAACCGGCACGGGCGGGCAGCTCGCGCAACAGGGCCCACATCTCGTGGGCTTCTTGCGGGTGCAAGGCCCGTACGCGGTACAGGCGCAAGCTCAGCGCCGACGCGGCTACCGGTTCCAGCAGCAACGCACCTGCAACGGCAAACAGCGCGAGCCACAGGCCGCCTTCCCCAAACGGCAGTCTCCCTGCTGCGGCTGCGATCCCGACCAGGGTCAGGACCAACAGCCCGGTCTGCAGGCGGTTGAGCCAGCGGTGTTGCAACAGCGCCGTGCGCGGATCACTGGGATGATGACGGGTCATGCTCAGAGGTCTCGGCGGCGCGGTCGCCGCGCTTGCGCAGCAGCCAGTAGGTCGCACCCAGAGCCAGCGTGGCGCCTGCCAGCGCGGCTATCTTTGCGGGGCTCGCCTCGGGGTCAAGGATCACGAACTTGCGCGCCAGCGCGATCAGACCGATGAGGATCACGGTCTTGACCTGGATGATGCTGTCCCGACGCAGCGCCACGCGCACAATGGAATGCTTGAACTCCATCGCGATCAAGAGCGTCATGATCATGCCGAACACACTCTGGAATACCTTGTGATCCAGGGGATTGAAGGCATCGAGGACCAGCAGCGTGAAGACGATGGCGATGAGCTGGAACAGCGACACCACGATGATGACGGCAATTACCGCCGACAGAACGAGGGCGACGACCTGCTCGAAGCGCTCGTATAAACTCATGATGGCCCATTGGTCACGGAAGACCTGAAATGGATTGCGGCCTGTTGACTTCATGCAGATGGACTCCCTGCGACATTGCCGCTGTCGAGACGGCGGCGCATCGCACTGATGTTTCGTTCGACGAGCTTGGCCGACATGCCAAGCGACGACATCACTTGTTCCGCCAGCCCAAGGCCTGCGGCAAAGGATTGCTGGTACACACGCACGTTGGGCATGGCGCGAAATGCATCGGCCGCGGTCGTACTTCTGCATGACACCCACAAGGTCAGCGCCGGACGGCGCTCGGCAATCGCCTGGGCGATGCGCAGCACTTGCTGGGCATGGGCGAACGTGAGCACCACCAGACGCGCTTGCGCCAACCCGGCAGCCAGCAGGGTATCGGGCCGACTCGCATCGCCATGGAACACCGGCACGCCGGCGGCACGCTCGGCCTCTACCTTCTGCTCGTCTGCTTCCAGCAGCAGATGCGCCACGCCGGCGTGGCGAAGAATCTCACTGACGGTCAGGCCAAGCTCGCCCGCGCCGCAGATGATGACGTGGTCTCGAAATCGCGCTGTCTGCGCGGTGATCTCAACTTCTTCAGCCTGGGGTGGCTGAATGACGCCGCCGGTGCGGCTCAAGAACCGGGCAAGTACATCGTGATGGCGGATCAGCAGCGGTGCCAAGGCCATGCTGAGCACCAGCGCGACCAGCATGGGTTGTACGACGGTCGCGGGAATCAGATGCTGCTGCAAGACCATGCCCAACAACAGCAGGGCGAACTCGCCGCCATGCCCCAACGCTATGCCCGTGCGCCAGGCATCGAGGGCGGACAGGCGCGTCGCCCGCAAGGCCAGGGTGTTGAGCCCGATCTTGACCGGTACCAGCACTGCCAGCCACGCGAACACCGCCAGTGGTGCCGAAAGAATCTGCGCTCCGTCCAACTGCAGGCCGATGGTCACGAAGAACACCCCCGACAACACATCGCGAAACGGTTTGAGGTGGCTTTCCATGTGGTGACGGAAGTCGCTCTCGCCCAGCACCATGCCGGCCAAAAACGCACCCAGGGCGGCGGATACGCCGACCGCGTGTGCAGCAGCGGCGGCAGCCACCACCACGCACAAGGAAACCAGCACGAAGGATTCTTCGTGGCCCTGCCGCGCCACCCAGCCCAGCAGGCCATGCAACAGACGACGGGAGGCGAGGGCCGCTGCCGCGAACAACATCAGCACGCCCAACACTTCGAGCAGCACGCTCTCGATCTTCGGCGACTCGCCGCGCGCCCAGATCGCCAGCAGGGCCAGCAGGGGCACGCTGGCCAGGTCCTGAAAGACCAGCACGCCGATGGCGCTGCGGCCGTGGCGGGTGGTGAGCTCGCCTTGGTCGGCCAGCTGTCGGCTGACCAGCGCCGTGGACGACATGGCCGCCGCAGTGCTGAGCAACGCAGCGCGCTGAACTGGCTGTCCCAGCCACATCAACATCAAGGTCAGTGGCGTGGCGACAGCGATCATCTGCAAGCTGCCGGCCGCCAATACGGTTTTACGGGAAAGCCAGAAGTGCCCGAGGGAGAACTCCAGCCCAACCATGAACAGCAGCAGGGCCACGCCCAGCTCGGACAGAAAATCAAGCGCTTCTCCCGGCGCGACTACACCGCTGACCGACGGGCCCAGCAAGGCGCCGACGGCGAGGTAACCCAGCAAGGCGGGTACTCTGAACGCCGCCGTCGCCACATCCGCGAGGCTGCATGCCGCCAGCAGGATCAGGGTGGCGCCGAGCAAGTCCTGCATCGGTCAGCGCCCCACCTGTGCAGATGCCCAGCGCACGATGTCCTGCGCGCCCAAGGCGCCAGCCTGACGCCCGATCTCCCGCCCACCCTGGAACAGGGCGAGCGTCGGAATGCTGCGGATGCCGAACTGCGCGGCCAGGTGGGGTTCTGCCTCGGTATTGACCTTGGCCAGCCTGACCCTGGGTTCGAGCTGGCGCGCCGCTTGCTGGAACTGCGGGGCCATCATCTTGCACGGCCCGCACCAAGGTGCCCAGAAATCGACCAACAGTGGCAGGTCGCTGCGCTCCACGTGGCGCGAGAACGTCGCCGTGGTCAACTCGATGGGCTCGCCCGTGAACAAGGGCTGCTGGCAGCGGCCGCAGTTGGGATGTTCCGATAGCTTCGCAGTCGGTACGCGGTTGATGGACTGGCAATGCGGGCAGACAAGGTGAAGATCATTCTTCATGGTTCGCCTCCTTGGACCACAGTGAGGCTGCCTCGCTTCGGGTCACAGACAATGCCGACCAATCAACGCCTTGGAGCCAATCGTTCCCGTTTTTGCTTACTCCGGCCTCTTCCAGATGAGCAGCGATGAATGCTTCGGCCTGCATGAGCCACCTTCGGACAGCATCTTCCTTACTAGGAATCAGCAGGATTTCAGAGACGCTGCTGGCATTCAGCCCGTCCACACGGATAAGCAGAAAAATGCGCCGCCACAAACGCGGCATGTCCTTCAGCAGGTCGAATGCAAAAGCGAACTCGCTCGACCGATCAATCAGCTCCTCCTGTTCCGCGATCGTTGCGACATCGGGATGCTGACTGCCAGCGAAGATATCGGCCAGCTTGAGTGTGTCATCGGGCTGATAAAATTCGAAGATTTCCTCTTCCACCATGGCCTCGGCGACGTCCTGGGCATCCGGTTCGACCGGCGCGTCCAGAGAAACGAATTCGCCAAATTGCCGGCTGCTTGCCACTTCGTTATCCAGGACGGCGAACAGATGCTTCAAAAGACCGGTGTAAGCCTCTTTTTCCCCCGGCACGGATTGCCATTCCACCTCAGCTCGGACAATCGCTTCATCCACCACGTCGCGCAGCGTCGGATAATCGCGCGGTAAATCGCCGACGGCCCGCAGATAAGCCAGCTCACGCCTTGCGACAGCCTCAAGTTTCGACAGTAGAGGCATTCGGGTCTCTTTGGCCTCATGGGCGGCTGACGCGGGTTTTGCAGCAATTCGCACCTTGAGCTCGCGCAAGCGCTCGCGTCGTGCTTTGCGCTTGATTTGATCCTGAGCATGCAGTCGGTCAAAATGCTTCTTGGCCTGACGGAACAACGACTGTGCGAGCATCTGCGCGAGGGGCGTCAGCTCGTCATGTGATGCAGTAACGCTGACAATCTTTTTGCCGGGCAGGTGCATATAGCCACTGGCCAGAAATTGCCGCTTGATCTTGTCGCGATCAAGGACGATTTGAAGTTGCGCTGAATCTTTAGTGTGTTTGTCGAGCAATGGCTTGAGGGCGTGCTCGATCACATTTCCCAAAGCTCTCTGCCAAGGTTCATGAAACTCTTTGTCGATAGCTCGATAGCTATATTGCATCTGCATGTATGACTCCTTCGATGTCATTTCTATGGAGGTATGAATCGAGGATGCTCATATCCATAGAATTTAGTTTGACCCGCTCTTATCCCTGGCGCGTTTTGCGAAGACGCCAACTCAAGAACAAAAGCGTGACACCATAGACTGCCGCATAGAAGCCCAACAGCCAGCCTGCGGCCAGGAATGACTCGACCGGACGGGAAAAAAATATCCACAAGACGATAGCGCCAAGGACAATCGAGAGCAGTCCACTGAAGGCAAGCCAGATTTCACCCTTGATTTCTTGACGCAGCCGAACGGCGGCGGATATCTCCAGCACACCGGTGAAAATCGCCCAGAACCCCACGCTAGCCCATAAAAAAGAAGCCATGACCATCGTGGCGACCCAAGGAGCAACCAGGACGACGACGCCGGTAAGTATGCCGACAATGCCGCTGAACAGCAGCCAGCCCCAGCGCTCTTTTTTCTGGATATGGCGCACCGCTGCAACCAAGTTGAAAGCGCCATTGACCAAGGAAAATGCGCCGAACACTAAGGTCATGGCCAACAGAGCCGATTGTGGCATCCAGAACGCAAGGGCTGCGAAAATCAATGCCAAGACACCGCGCAACGCAAAAATCCACCAATTTTCGGTCAATGAACACAGTGTTTTGGTGGGCTCATCCGCACTGGAATCGGTGATGGTGTCTGTATTCATGCTATATCTCCTAAAGATCTAATGGGGTGAAAAAGCAAACACTCCTGAGCCAAGAGAGGGGCGCGACGCGCCCCTCTTACGCCCTATCCAGCGGTTTCAGAACAACTTGGACAGCTTTGCCTTGATTTCATCGAGCCAGCCTTTTCCGCCGCCTCCCCCAGCCGTCTTTTGCTTGACTTTCTTGAGTTCAGCATACAGGGGCTCAAAGTCCTTCTTCTTTCCATAGCCCAGCAGTTCTGCCATTTCCAACTGCTGCCGCGCTTCGTTCAATAATGTCTCCAGGCGCTCATTGGACGCTTCGCTCCGCTGACCATCTTCTACCAAGGTCTCGGCGCGCTTCAGGAGCAGCCTGGCGCGCAGGGCGGGCAGCGGATGCACGCTGCGCGTCTCGACCAGCGTGCTGAGCGCTGCCTGCAGCGCGGCTTTGGCTTCTTCAATCTTGCCCTGATCGATCAGCGGCACGACTGACTTCACGGCTGCGGGATAGGACGCCAGAGGGATGTTGGTGACCGCGATCACGATTTCACTGGCCAGCAAAGCCAGCACGTGACGTGCCTGTTGCACCTCGCCATGTTTGAGGGCATCCAGCGCCTCGTCGGTCATCGCCTCAATGGTTTCCGTGTTGGCGAACAAGTCGTGCACGATGGTGCGCACATCAACGGGGGCCAGGGCGAGCGTGGGTTCGCGCGCAACGATCAGCTCCAGCTTTCCCGTCACTTCGGCCAGCGTTGCCAATGCGCGTGCAGCGTCCTTTCCGTCAAGTGCGGCCAGCGCTGATTTGGTCAGCGCCAAGGCCGAGACGGCCTCATCGAGGACTTGTTTACGTTTGTCTGCCGCCTGCGAGTCCGTTTCCTTCTGAACCTCAGGCTGTACCTCCGTGACGACTTCAGCCTTGGCCTCTGGACTGACAGGAAGGCTGCTTACCGCGGCCTGTTCGTTTATTTCTTTGTTCGTCGCATTGGGATTCGATGTTTGCTCATTCATGGTGATATGCCTCGTGTGAGTTAGTGAAAATAGGCGAATCTATTGGGGCTGACTGCGAACATCGCGAGACTGACCGACCGAACAGTCGGCCCCTTCATCACCTCAAAACAGCTTTTGGAGGCGCGTCTTCAACTCGTCGAACCATCCCTTGCCGCTTTTGCCACCAGCCGACTTTTGCTCAATGGACTTCACATGATCGAAGATGGGTTTGAAATCCGCCTTCTTGCCATAACCCAGGATCTGCGCCATCTCGATCTCCGTGCGCACGGACGACAGCAAGGTGCTGAGCTCCTCGTTCTGCTTGGCATCGCGCTTGTCGGTCTCGGCCAGCTTTTCAGCTTTTGCCATCGCGGCTTCAGCCCGTAGCACGGGCAGAGGAAAGGCGACCGAGGTCACCACCAGCGTGTTCAGTGCTCGGGCGAGTTCCGCCTTGGCGTCGTCGATCTTGCCGCTGTCGATGAGCCGTGCGGCCGACTTGATCGCTGCCGGGTACGTTGCCATCGGCAGGTTGTCGGTTTCGATCACGATTTCGCTGGCCAGATTGGCGACGATGGGCCGGGCCTTTTGCAGCTCGCCATCACCCAAGAACTCCCGAGACAACTTGACCGCCTTCTTCACCGATTCCACGTTGGCGTGGATATCGTGGGTGATGACGCGTACATCGACCGGCGCCAAAGCAAGTTTGGCGTCGCGTGCCAATACCAGTTCCAGCTTTCCGCTGGCCAGTTCCAGCGCAGCGAGCGCCTCCTTGGTCTTCTTTGCATCAAGGAGTGTCAAAGCCTCCTGGGTCTTGGTGAGCGCCGTGATGGCGTCCTGAGTGAGCTCAGCACGCTTTTTTTCGGCTTCCCGGGCGGCCTTGTCATCTACCTGTGGCTGCGCCGCCTTGGAAGCGGCAGAGGGTGCTGCAGCACCTGGGCTAGAACCTGCCGCCGATTGGGCCAGAGCCGGTCCGCTCAGTCCGACGACGACCGCCAGGGCTAGTGCGGAGAAGGTTGATTGGGGCTGTTTGATATTCATGATCTTGGGCTCCTAATTAAAGTTAGTTGACTGAGATTTCAATCTGTTTCGGTTTGGCTTGCTCGGCCTTGACAAGCCGCACTCCCAGCGCGCCGTCTTTCATCAGCCGTCACCTTGGTCGGATCAACGTTGTCAGGCAAGACAGAGCTGCGCACAAAGCGGCCATACGCACGTTCGATGCGGTGGAACTTCTTGCACTGCTTCTCTTTTTCCAGTTTGCGCTCGCCGCTGATGGTGAGCACGCCGTTTTCCGCGCTGACGCGCGCGGCATCCTTGGGGACCTCCGGCAGATCCAGCTTGAGGAGGAATGCGTTCTCATCCTCGCTGATGTCCACCATTGGTGCCCAGTCCGCCGTGGTCATGGCTTCGTTGCCGGTACGGGCGCCCTGTCGCTGGGGTATTCGTCCGAACATCGTCGCCAGGCCGTTTTGCAATTCATCCAGTTCCCGGAAGGGGTCCCACGGAGTCAATGCAGACATATCGGTTCTCCTTGAACAATGCCGGCGAATTGGATGACGCACCGAACAGAGCCGCCGGCTTACTCTGAATAGCGCCTACTACTTTTCGTTTCCATCAAGAACAAGTCCTTGGGTCAATTGAAGGATGTCGTTCTCGTCGAGCGTTTCCCGCGCCAGCAGTTCGCGCGCACAACGCTCCAGCACCGCGCGGTTGGTGTCGAGGATCCCGTAGGCGCGCTCGAACACGCCCATCACGATGTCGCGGATGGCCTGATCGATGCGCGCCTGGGTCGATTCGGCCACCCGGCAGCCGCCGTGGGCCAGTTCCGGTGTATCGAGAAAGCGTGGCCGCTGCGCCTCGAAGGCGATGTAGCCCAGTCCTTCGTCCATGCCAAAGCGGGTGATCATGTCGCGGGCAATGTCGGTGGCCCGTGCGAGGTCATCGGCAGCCCCGGTGGACAGCTCGCCGAACACGAGCTTCTCGGCCGCACGACCGCCCAGCAGCACGGCGATCTTGTGTTCCAGATCGGCGCGCGTCATCAGGAAGCGGTCTTCGGTGGGGCGTTGCAGCGTGTAGCCCAGCGCGCCGATGCCGCGCGGGATGATTGAGATCTTGTGCACGGGGTCGGTGCCGGGCAGCGCCAGCGCCACCAGCGCATGGCCCATCTCGTGATAGGCCACGGTTTCCCGCTCCTTGGGATTGAGTACTCGGTTCTTCTTCTCCAGGCCCGCCACGATGCGCTCGATGGCGGCGGTGAAGTCCTGCAACTCCACGGCGGACGCTTTGCGCCGGGTCGCGGCCAGCGCGGCCTCGTTGACCAGGTTCGCGAGGTCTGCACCCGAAAAGCCCGTGGTCAGCGCAGCCACCTGTTCGAGATCGATATCCTGGGCCAGCGTCACCTTCTTGACATGAACCTTCAGGATGTCCAGCCGTCCCTTCTTGTCGGGCCGGTCCACCAGCACCTGACGGTCGAAGCGACCGGCGCGCAGCAGCGCCTGGTCGAGGATTTCGGGGCGGTTGGTGGCGGCGAGGATGATCAGCCCGACCGAGCTGTCGAAGCCGTCCATCTCCGTGAGCAGCTGGTTGAGGGTCTGCTCGCGCTCGTCGTGGCCGCCGATGGGGCCGCCGACGCCGCGCGCGCGGCCCAGCGCATCGAGCTCGTCGATGAAGATGATGGCCGGCGCCTGCCCGCGGGCCTGCTCGAACAGGTCGCGCACGCGCGCTGCACCCACGCCGACGAACATCTCGACAAACTCTGATCCGGAGATGGAGAAGAAGGGCACCGCCGCCTCGCCGGCAACAGCCTTGGCCAGCAATGTCTTGCCGGTGCCCGGTGGGCCGACCAGCAACACGCCCTTGGGAATGCGCGCCCCGAGCCGTCCATACTCCTGCGGATTCTTGAGGAAATCGACGATCTCAACCAACTCCGCCTTGGCCTCATCGACACCCGCGACATCGGCAAAGGTGACGCCGGTGTTCTTCTCCATGAACACCTTGGCGCGGCTCTTGCCGATGCTCAGGAAGCCGCCCATGCCCTGCTTCTCGGCGAAGCGGCGGAACAGGAAGAACCAGACGCCGAAGAAGGCCACCGCCGGCAGAATCCAGGAGAGCACATCACGTAGCCAGGTGCTTTCCACCACCCGCGCGTAAGGCACGTCGTACTTGGACAGCCGCTCGGCCAGGTCGGGTTCGACGCGAGTGGCCACGATGGTGGTCTTGCCCCGGCTGTCCGGCGATTTCAGGCGCCCGGTGACCGTGCGGTCCGACACCAGCACTTCGGCGACGCGCCCCTCGGCCAGCGCCTTCTCGAATTCGCTGTAGGGCACGGGCTCGACGGTCTTGGCCGCCTGCCAGTAGTTCTGCAGCGTCAGCAGCAACAGGCCGGCGACGATCCAGTAGCCAATGTTCCATTGATCTTTCTTTTCCATGGGCAATGTTCCTCGCAAGTCGTGCCGCTAGAGAATGGGGGTGAACAGACGGGCCACCCCGTCGCGCAAGCGGATGGCCAGCGGGCGGGCGCGCAACGCCATGGCCGATATCTCGTTCGATGCATCACGGGCGGCATCAAAAAGGGATTCCAGCCGCGTAGACAGCGCGGTGTCGTACACCTCCACATTGAACTCGAAGTTGAGGCGCAGGCTGCGCGCATCCCAATTGGCCGAACCCAGGCAGCACCACTGGCCGTCTATCAGCATCAGCTTGCTGTGGTCGAACGGGCCCGGCCGTTCGAAGATGCGCATACCGTGCTCCAGCACCTGCCAGTAGTGGGCGCGTGCGGCCCATTGCACCGTGGGATGGTCGCCGTTTGCGGGCGTCAGCACGTCGATACGCACGCCGCGCAACGCGGCCGTGCTTAGCGCCGCGATCATCGGCTGATCGGGCACGAAGTAAGGTGTCCAGATGCGCACCGAATGCTTCGCCGCGCTCAAAGCGCCCATGAAGGTCCAGCGCAGCCGGTCCAGGGCCTCATCGGGACCGGCCTCGATGCCGCGCGCCCAAGAGGTTCCTTGCTCATCAGCCGTTGCGGGCGGTTCGCCCCAGAGACCCTCGTTGAGCCGCTCGCCCGTGGTATCGCACCAATCGTCGGTGAAGCACCGCATCAGATGCGCAACCACCGGCCCGCGCAGACGAAAGTGCAAATCGTGACAGGCCCGGCCCGGCGCATCGGGCCGCCAATACGGGCTGAAGATGTTCATGCCGCCGGTGAAACCCGTCTCGCCATCGATCACCAGCAGCTTGCGGTGATTGCGCAGATGCGCGGCATGCAGGCGCGCGGGAATCAACGTCGGGTTGAACGTCGCCGCCGGAACGCCGGCGCGCTGCAAGGCGCGGTAGGCGCTGCGGGGCGTCCAGCGGGCATACACGTCGTCGATCAGCACCCGCACTTGCACGCCGCGCTCATGAGCCCGGCGCAGCGCATCGACGAACTGCGCCCCGATGCCTTGGCTGTCGAAGATGTACGAGGCCAAGGCGACGCTGTACCGCGCCGATTCGATGGCGGCGAGCATGGCCGGGTAGGCCTGCTCGCCATCGACAAGCGGCTCGATGCGGTTGCCGCTGGTCAGCGACTGGCCGGTGGCGCGTCCCACCAGGTGGGCCAGACCGGCAAGCGGCGGCGATACAGCCTCGGGCATCGTGGGCGAGAGGTCCTGCCGAACAGCAGGATCTGCCCCCGGGAAGAGCCGCCGCGCCCGCCGCTGGTAACGGTTGATGCCGAACAGCCCATACAGCAGCGAACCGCCCAGCGGCAACAAGGCGATCAGCAGTACCCACAGCGTGGCCGATCGAGGGTCACGCTTGTAGATGACCGCGTGCCCCGCTGTGGGGATAGCGACCGCCAGCGACACGAGGGTGGCTGCCCATGTCAGCCCGTTGGGGTCGGACACGACAGCCTCCCCATGACTCAAGATTCGCCGCCCGCTGACTTCTTCTTGCGCGCAGGCTTGCTCGCGTCGCTCGGCGGCGTCTCGGCCGCGTTCGCGGCATCGGGCTTCTCAGGCTCGGCCGGCTTCGCGGGTGGCTCCTGGCGCTCGAAGACCACCCGTTCGGCCTTGTCGTCCCAGCGGGCGCTGGCGTGATCGGCCTTGCCGATACCGCCACCCAGCATCTCGCGCGCCAGTGCCGTCTCCAGCTCGCTGCGGATCAGCCGCTTGAGCTCACGCGCGCCGAACTCGGGCTTGTAGCCTTCCTCCGCGAAGTGATCGATCAAGGTCTGATCGAAGGTCAGCGTCACGCCCTGGCTGGCGGCGTTGCGGGCCACACGATCGAGCTGCAGGCCGACGATATGGCGGATCTCCTCCTTGCCCAGCGCATGGAAGACGATGATCTCGTCGATGCGGTTGAGGAACTCGGGGCGGAAGTGTCCGCGCAGCACGTCCATCACCTCGCCCTTGGTCTTCTCGTATTCCTCGCCGGCGGCGCCACGGGCCTTCAGCCGACGCTGGATGATGTCCGAGCCCAAGTTCGAGGTGGCGATGATGATGGTATTGGTGAAATCCACCACCCGGCCCTTGCCGTCGGTGAGCCGCCCGTCGTCGAACACCTGCAGCAGGATGTTGTAGACGTCGGGGTGAGCCTTCTCGATCTCGTCCAGCAGCAACACGCTGTAGGGTTTGCGCCGCACCTTCTCGGTGAGCTGGCCACCCTCGTCGTAGCCGACGTAACCCGGAGGCGCCCCCACCAGGCGTGCCACGGTATGGCGTTCCCCGTACTCGGACATGTCGATGCGCAGCAGAGCACCTTCATCGCCATAGATGGACTCGGCCAGCGCCTTGGCGAGCTCGGTCTTGCCCACACCCGTCGGCCCGAGGAACAGGAAGGTGGCCACTGGCTTGCCGCCTTCGCGCAGGCCCGCGCGCGCCAGACGCACGGCATCGGCCACCGCGCGCACCGCTTCGTCCTGGCCCACCAGGCGCTCGTGCAGCCGCTGCTCCAGATGCAGCAGCTTCTCGCGTTCTTCCACCGTCAGCTCGTTGACCGGAATGCCGGTCAGGCGCGAGACGATCTGCGCGACATGCTCGGCTTTGACTTCGGCGCTACCCGAGGCGCGCTCGCGTTCCCATTCCTCGACAAGCTTCTTGAGTTCGGCCTCTTTGGTCTCGATGTGCTTGCCCAGCTCGGCGGCCTTGTCGTACTGCTTGCGCGAGGCCACATAGTCCTGCTCACGCCGCAGCTGGTGCAGTTCGGACTCCAGCTCTTGTACGGCCACTGGGCGGGCCGTGGCCGACAGCTTCACACGTGCGGCCGCCTGGTCGAGCAGGTCAATTGCCTTGTCGGGCAGAAAGCGGGCGGTGATGTAGCGGTCGGACAACTCGGCGGCGGCGATGATCGCGTCCTCTGTGATACTGACCTTGTGGTGCGCCTCGAACGTGTCGCGCAGGCCGCGCAGGATCATCATGGTCTGCGCTACCGTCGGCTCGGGCACCATCACCGGCTGGAAGCGACGCTCCAGCGCGGCGTCCTTCTCGATGTACTTCTGATACTCGTTGAGCGTGGTGGCGCCGATCAGGTTCAGCTCGCCGCGCGCCATCATCGGCTTGAACACGTTGGCCACGTCCAGCCCGCCTTCGCCGCCACCCTGGCCGGCACCGACGATGGTGTGCACCTCGTCGATGAAGAGAATCAGCTCACCCTGGTGCTCGGTCACTTCCTTGAGCACCTTCTGCACGCGCTCCTCGAACTCGCCGCGGTACTTGGCGCCTGCCACCATGGCGTTGATGTTGAGTTCGACCAGACGCTTGTCGCGCAGCGTCTCGGGCACTTCGCCGGCGACCATGCGCTGCGCCAGCCCTTCGACGATGGCGGTCTTGCCGACGCCGGGCTCGCCGATCAGCACCGGGTTGTTCTTCTTGCGCCGGGCCAGCACTTCGATGGTCGTCTCGATCTCCTGCGCGCGGCCGATGACCGGATCGAGCTTGCCCTCGCGCGCCATCTTGGTGAGGTCGCGCGAATACTTGTCGAGTTCCGGCGTGTTGGTCGGCGTCTCGGCGCGGCCATCCTCGGCCCCTTTGCCGACCACCTTGCTTACCTGCTGGCGCAGCGCTTGCGGCGTGAGGCCGTAACGGCGCAGCAGGTTGGCCGCCAAACCTTCGCCTTCCTCGGCGAGCCCGATCAGGAAATGCTCCGGCCCGACATAAGAGTGGCCGAGTTCGTTGGAGGCCACGAAAGCACGGCTGAGCGCGTCCTTGACCCGGGGCGACACGCCGATCTCGCCCTCGAACGGCTTATCGCCGCGCTTGGCTTCGGATTCGATCTGGCGCTTGAGGTCATCGACTTTGATCTTGAACTGCCCCAGGATGGTCTTGACCACGTCGCTGTCGGATAGCGCCAGCAGCAGGTGTTCGGTATCGACTTCGGCGCGCCCGAACTCTGCAGCGTGTCGGGCGGCCTCCTGCAATAGGGCCTCGGACTGTTCGCTGATACGGCTGGCGAGCCCACTGCCGCGACGGCGCGCGGTGCCCGTACCGGCCGGGGCGGGTTCGCCGAACGAGGCATCGACGACCTCGTCGGTATCGGCCGCCATGGACGGTGCGTCGTCACCGATGCGGAAGAAGTCGCTGCCAAGGAAGTCTTCGAACAGCCCGCTGCGCGAGCCGAACAAGGCTTCCAGCGGTGAGACGGTGCGCTTTTGCTGGCGCACCAGTTGGCGATAGTGATCGTCACACAACAGCATGGTGCTGTGGCGACCATTGAGATTGGCTTCCACCCGCACCGTGGCGGGCTGGCCGCAGACTTGGCATTGTTTTCTGGCCATGCTGATGCTCCTGTAAAGATTGATCTGACGAGGCACCGCCGATCACGGTGCCTCATCTCTTTGTGGTTTTTGAGAAAAACGCGCTGCCCCGCGTCAGCCGTTGATCGGGATCGAGCGCCCCTGCTTGGGCGTACTGGCCTCGCGCTTTTCCATCGTGATCGTGAGCACGCCGTTCTTGAAAGCGGCCTTGATCGTGTCCTGGTTGGCATCGGCCGGCAGATTCAGAGCGCGCTGAAAGCTGCCGTAGGAGCGCTCCACCCGGTGGAAACCACCGTCTTTGCTTTCCTGCTCCTGACGCTTTTCACCGCGCACCAGCAGCACGTCGTTGTCGAGCGTGATCTGGATGTCTTTTTCCTCGATGCCGGGTACTTCCAGGGCGATCTTGTACTGCTTGTCGGTCTCCTGGATGTCCAGCGCCGGCTTCAGCATGCCCGGCCAGTCCGACGGCCAGCGTGGCATGGCCAGCGTCGGGAAACCGAAGCCTCGAAACGCGTCGTCGAACAGGCGGTCGATCTCGCGATGCAATTGCAGGATGGGACTGACGGGCCCACCCGCCACCGGCAGGTCATTGCGCTGCACCGGCAGCGAGGCAGTGCTCTGTTGTTCTTCCTGCTCCTTTTTGAACCAGTTCCAGGGAGCCAATTTCTTGAAATCAATGTCCATGTCATACCTCCAGAAATCAATTGAAGACTCACTCAATCCGCTTGCCTGCGGCTATGGATAGCGCGCCCAGGCAACACGGGATGTTTCGCTGACTTCGGCTGCTCATCTGTGCGTATCACCTCCTTCTTTCTGCCTGCTTGGATCTGATCATTGATCCATTGATCGATTTCACTTTGACGAAACCGCCACGTCCCGCCGACCTTGAAGGCCGGAATTTCCCCGTGCGCGGCGAGCCGGTAAAGCGTCCGCTTGCCGACCTTTAAGTAGGTAGCCAACTCGTCGAGTGTGAAGATCGCCTGCTGGCGCGCTGTCATACCACCCCCACATGTTCCGTCGTCACGCGGCCTCGCTCGAGGAAGTTCTTGCAAGACTTTGCAAGATAGTGCGCCTAAAATGCCGAAAGTCAAGAGTCAACATCCAGCGATCTGCTGGCCGATCGATGTGAATCAATCGTAAGCAGCGAGGAAACAAATGTTGGCTGCCGCCGCGATGGTGCTCCCCAAGTCGTCAATCTGTAGCCATGTGAAGGGGAAGTCCATGAACGAGATTGCCCGAGTCGGGGTGGATCTGGCCAAGCGGGTTATCTAGGTGCATGCGGTGGATGCGCGCGTGGTGGTTGCCAAGGCGCTGGCCGCTGACAAGTTTGCGGCCTGGTGCGTGGAGCTGCCTCCCGGCTGCCTGGTGGCCCTGGAGGCCTGCGGCGGTGCGCATCACTGGGCACGCAAGCTGCGCGGCTATGGGCTGGATGCGCGGCTGATTGCAGGCCACTTCGTCACGCGCTACCGCATGGCCGGCAAGGGACGCAAGAACGGTGCGGCCGATGCCGCAGCGATCTGCGAGGCGGCAACCCGCCCGCACATGCGCTTCGTGCCGGTGAAGCCGCCGGCGCAGACGCTGCTGACCACCCATCAGCTGCGCAAACCTCCCGATTCACTCACGCAGCTGATTCCTGCTTGCCTAGGGACGACCGTGTAAGCGGCAGATGGTCGGAGTCCTTTGCGACCAGCACCTACGTGAGCAGCCCGGAGGTGGGGATGCCCTTGGCGATGATCTCCGCCGGGACTGGCGCCTGGGTCAGCGTTCGGCACCTGTGCGCAGGTCCACTTGCCGCGGATGTGGCACTCTACCGTGAATACGCCCGGTGTGTTGTCCAGCTTCTCGCTGATGCGCTTGAGCGCACAGCCGCACGCGCAGCGAGTGTTCTCGGGCTCGTGGTGGCAGTCCACGCGCGGCAGGTCCGCCGGCAAGGCGGTGCGCTTAGGCATCGCGCCAGGCGTAGCCGGCGGCTTCTTCTTGCCCAGCAGTTCCTGGAGCTGCGCCTCAGCCGCGGCAAGGTCGGCGTCCAGAGCCTCGTCGAACAGCGCGCGTTGTTCGGCATCGAGCTGCTCGCTCTTCTTGCCGAACTTCAGGCGTCGCAGCTGGGCGATCTCGAACGAGAGCTTCGCCGTAGGCGCTGACATGGGCGAAAAGCATCCGAGCATCACCCCCCAGGATGGCTCTCATCTCGATACAGAGGTGAATCCTCCGCACTATTCGGCTCCCTACGATGATATGGACTGATCACATCGGTAGGGAGAAAGCATGAACTTACGCCATCTTCGCTGCTTCATCGCCGTAGCCGAGGAACTGCACTTCGGCCGGGCTGCTCGACGGCTGCACATCGAACAGTCTCCACTGTCGCGCACGATCCGCCAGATGGAGGCGGATTTAGGGGTGCCGCTGCTCAACCGCTTGCCACGCAGTGTTCGTCTCACACCGGCGGGACAGGTCTTCCTCGAAGAAGCCCGGCGCGTACTGCTGGCCTTCGAGCAAGCGCAGACCAAGGCACGCGCCGCAGCGAACCAGCGGAACACGCTGCGCATCGCACTATCTGGTGACATGGGGCAGGCCCGCTTGTCGGCGTTGCTTGCGCTTTGCCGCGAGGAGGCACCACAGGTCGGCATTCGGATATTTGAAACGCCACTGGCGCAGTTGGTGACTGGACTGCGCAACGACTTGTATGACGCAGGTTTTGCATTGGCTGGTGAAATGGACGCCGGCATCGTCGCCATGCCGGTGTGGCGAGACCCGCTGGTGGTGGCTTTGCCCGCCAGGCATCCGCTGCTGGCTTTCAAGGAAGTGCCGCTGGAGGAAGTGGCGAGCTATCCGCTGGTGCTGTGCGATCCCCAGGTCTGCGAAGGTTGCAGCCGGCAGCGCGAACGGCTGCTCCGCACGGTGGATGCGCAGCCGACGGTAGCCGAGTACGTCAAGACCCATTCCCTGATGCTGGCCCTCGTGGCCGCCGGCTACGGCGTGGGCTTTTCGAGCGCGGCGCATCTGGCGGGTTGCCATCAGGCCGATGTCGTCGTGCGGCCGCTGGCCGACGAGACCGCTTCGCTGACGACCTATCTACTGCGACCCGAAGGCGAAATCATGGAGCCGCTGCGGCAGTTCATCGACCGCGTGGAGCGTGTCGGACGCCCGCAAGGCACCGATCAACGCCCGATGTGACGCGGGGATTTTGGACGGTACGATTCCCTTTCGGTCTGGACCTTGACCCGCATTGCATCGGCGGCCGACCTTTTGCGTCACGGGCATGGATGGCGAATCGGGCCTATCCACCCGGCATCAAGCAAGGCACCTTCAAGCTGTCGAGGTCACAGCAGTGACGCAGAACGCATGAGCCCTTGCTGGATGCAAACCGGCTCAGCCGGAAGTCGCATTGGCGCTTTACCCCGCCCGTATTCCTACGAAAACTTTGCCCTGGTTTTCCGGTAAAGCGCAGCATCCCTTCCTGATCGAACTTGGATGCGCGGCTTTTCAGACCGTTGCGCCGGTAACAAGATTTTTCGCAGGTGCATTATGGTTGAGGTGTAGCGGGCACCGCAAGAAGGTTTGCCCCCTGCGTAACGCTCGGCGACATCGCCGCACCCAACGTCCACCACGATGCCGACCGGCTCGCGCTTCATCGGGTTCTTTGGGCAATCGCTGCGCCCATGTGGGCCGCGCGCGCTTGCCATGTGTCGATCCGACGATGGGAAGAGCGCGATATGCCGAAATCGAGCAGCCACGCCTTTGGCGCAAAGACGTACTACCGACCGATCGAGGCGGCCGTCCGCTGGTGCGGTCTCCTGCGCTTCGAGCAGCGTATTCTGGAAGCGCTGGAGCAGCGTGCCATGCCGGAGCCCGGCGAATTCCCGCGCTGGCCGCTGCTGCGCCTGTATGCCGAGCGCATCTTCGACGCGCTGACGCATGGCGAATTGCCCGGTGGCAAGGCCGGCATCGTGCTGGACTCGCAGCGGCCGGCGCTCGACGACCCCGAGCTGACCGTGCGCCACGTGGACTTGAAAGCGTGGATGTCGCAGTTCTACCCCGGCGATCGGCCGGGGTTTTTGTTTGACGGCATCGAACGCGCGGTGCATCCGGCGGTGAGCGTGGACACGCTCAACATTCTGCTGGCCGATCGCGAAGCAGCGAAGTCGCAACTTGCCGAACTTGCCCTGGTGCATGAAACGCTGCGCACCGCGCACGAAGCACTGGCGAAGGAACATGCCACGCGCGCGGCCAACGACGAACAGGCGCGCGAGCCTGGCCTGCGCAGCGAGACGACTTACCTCAACATCATCGGCGGACTGCTGACGCTGCTGCTGGGCAATTCGCCGTCAGGCGCGGCCTATTCGTCGTTCCGCAGCATGGATGCCGTGGTCAGCGCGCTGATCGCACACCATGAGGGGCGGCCGGGTCTCAGCGAGCGGACGCTGTGGAGCAAGCTCGCGCAGGCGCGGCGCCACCTGGAGGCGTCGCGCTGACGACGCGGCCAGCATGATGCCGATGCGGCGCACTGCAATTGCAGTCGCTGCTTCTGCAATTGCAGTGATTTCGGCGACCGCGGTGTATTGAATACGAGGCACTTTCCGAACAGCGCCAGTGAGCGTCAAGGAGTGTCTCTCATGTCTTCGCAGACCACCGCGCCGGCAGTGCCGGCCGAGCACCGCATCCTGCGTCGCGCCGAAGTCGAGGCCAAAACCGGCTTCAAGCGCGCGCATATCTACAGCCTGATGAAAGAAGGCAAGTTCCCCAAGGCGCTGCGCTTGGGCGTGCGCGCCGTGGGCTGGGACTCGGCGGAGGTCGAGCAATGGATCGCCGATCGCCTCGATGAGCGCGCCTGACGCTTTTCCTCGGTACATGCCATTCAACCGGGAGAGGCCCATGCAGGTGGTGTCCATCATTTCGACCAAGGGCGGCGTCGGCAAGACCACGACGGCGGCCAACCTGGGCGGCTTCGCAGCCGACACCGGGCTGCGCGTGCTGCTGCTGGACCTGGACGTGCAGCCCACGCTGTCGAGCTACTTCACGCTGGCCGAGCGCGCGCCGGCCGGGATCTACGAGATGCTGGCCTACAACGAGCAGCGCGCCGAGCAACTGGTGTCGCGCACCGCGATCGAGCGGCTTGACCTGGTGCTCTCGAACGACGACCGCGGCGAGCTGAACACGCTGCTGCTGCACGCGCCCGATGGCAGATTGCGGCTGCGCCACCTGCTGCCCACGCTGGCGCCGCACTACGACCTGCTGCTGATCGACACCCAGGGCGCGCGCAGCGTGCTGCTGGAGATGGCGGTGCTGGCCTCGAACTTGGCGCTTTCGCCGGTGACGCCGGAAATCCTCGCGGCGCGCGAGCTGCGGCGCGGCACGCTGCAACTCATCGAGGACATCGCGCCGTACCGCCACCTCGGCATCGAGCCGCCGCCGCTGCACCTGCTCATCAACCGCGTGCATCCGGTGTCGTCGAATGCGCGGCTGATCCAGCAGGCGCTGCGTCAGGTATTCCAGGAGCAGCCTGGCGTGCGCGTGCTGGACACCGACGTGCCGGCGATTGAAGCCTATCCGCGCGCCGCGACGCGCGGACTGCCGGTGCATCGGGTGGAATACCGCCAGCCGGCGGGCCGCACGGCACCTGCCGCATTGGAGACCATGCGCGCGCTGGCCGGCGAGCTGTTCCCGGCGTGGCAGGAGCGCTTTGCGCTCGTCACCGGCCGAGGCGACGCGGGAGGGGCCGGCCATGGCCAGCGCACATGACCTGGCCCGCGGCCACAAGCGGCTGCGAGGGCTGATCGAGTTCGCCCTGGGAGAAGGTTGGAAGGTGGTGCGCACCCGCGGCGGGCACCTGCTGTTCACGAAGCAAGGCTGCGCGCCGATCTACACCAGCTCGACGGCGAGCGACCACCGCGCCGAGCGCAACGCCCGTGCGCAGCTTCGCCGCGCCGACCGACAGGCGGCCCAGGGTGTTGCAGCATCTCAGGAGAATGGCCGTGGCTGACCTGACGCCGCAGGACATGGCCGCCAATCTGCTGGCCTCGGGCTTCGAGCGCAACGGCCCTTCGGTCGCGGCCCTGAGCGACCCCATCGCCGACACGCCGATGGTGGTGACGCTGGACCAGTTGCGCCCCTACGACCACGACCCGCGCGTGACGCGCAACCCGGCCTACGAGGACATCAAGGCCTCGATCCGCGAACGCGGGCTCGATGCGCCGCCCGCGATCACGCGCCGGCCCGGCGAACCGCACTACATCATCCGCAACGGCGGCAACACGCGCCTGGCGATCCTGCGCGAGCTGTGGAGCGAGACGAAAGACGAACGGTTCTTCCGCATCCCCTGCCTGTTCCGCCCGTGGCCGCAGCGCGGCGAAGTGGTGATGCTGACCGGGCACCTGGCCGAGAACGAGTTGCGCGGCGGGCTCAGCTTCATCGAGCGGGCCTTGGGCGTGGAGAAGGCGCGCGAGTTCTACGAGCAGGAAATGGGGCGGGACAGCGGCCAGCCGCTGTCGCAGAGCGAGCTGGCGCGGCGGCTTACGGCCGATGGCTTCCCGCTGCCGCAGTCGCACATCAGCCGCATGCAGGACGCCGTGCACTACCTGCTCCCGGCGATCCCCACGCTGCTGTACGGCGGGCTCGGCCGGCATCAGGTGGAACGGCTCGCGGTGCTGCGCAAGGCCTGCGAACGCACCTGGGAGCGGCATGCCCTGAGGCGCAACCTGTCGATGGACTTCGCTACGCTGTTCCAGGACCTGCTGGCGCAGTTCGACACGCAGCCCGACAACTTCTCACCGCAGCGTGTGCAGGACGAGCTGGTCGGCCAGATGGCCGAGCTGCTGGAAGCGGACTACGACACGCTGAGCCTGGAAATCGACGACAGCGAGAGCCGGCAGCGCGCATTGACCAGCGATCCTGCGCCGCTGCAGGCGGCAAGACCTGCGGTGCCGGCCGGGCCACCGCGACCACCGTCACCGCCTTCGCTGCCGCCCGGCCCCTCGGTGCAGTCGTCGGAGCCTGGCCCTGGCCAGGCTGCGCAGGCCGGTTCCACGCCGGCCGCCAGCGACAAGGGCATGCAGCAGGATGACGAACGCCTGCAGGGTCACATCGTGTCCCCGGCCCCGACCACCGAACGCCTGCAATCCATCCAGCGCATGGTGGCCGATCAGATGGGCGACAAGCTGCCCGACTTCGAGGCCGACGCGCTGCGCGCGATCCCTGTGCAGGCGGGCGGGCTCTACCCCATCTCGGATGTCTGGTACATCGAGCCCGGCCTGGATGTGCCGGATCGGCTGCGGGTGCACATCGCACAGTTCGCGCGCGAGATCGCCGAGGAAGCCGACGTGGCCGGGCAGGTCGAACCCAGCGAAGGCGGCATGGGCTTCGTCTGCGTGGCGCCCCCGGCGGTGCGCGCATTGCCTCCGTTCGCGTGTGCGGTGCTGACCTTGCTGCATGCGCTGTGCGCCGCGCCCCGACCCGCCCCCGGCTTCGATGGCGCCCGGCTGGCCGACGACCTTGCGGCCTTGCTGCATGGCGGCGGCGCATATCCGCGCCTGAGCGATGCCGGGCTGGTAAAGCTGTTCCGGCTGCTGCGCATGGCGCGCCGGCTGCTGGATCTGGAGACCGGCGCGGCCTTCAGCAACCCCGGCCACGGCGCCTGAGCAGAGGCCATCATGTCGGCACCGCATCCGCTCAACCAGGCCGTCATCGCACAGGCGCTGCACGACCTGCGCAATGGGCAACTGCGGCGCTGCAAGGCGATGGGCTTCGGCGAGGAGGAGCTGGACGCGCTCAAGCACCCCGAACTCGTGAGCATGCTGGTGAACGCCACGGTGTCGTGGTGTTCGGTGTCGGTGAACCGCGATGTGCTGAAGCGGCTGCTGAGCCAAGTGCACGACGTGGAGCGAGAGATCGCGACGGTCGACCGCATGCTGCGCCTGGGCGCCAGCACGGAGATGGTCAGCCGCTTCTACGGGCTTACGCACCAGGAGGTGGCCCTGCGCCGCGACATCCTCGGCCTGCCCAAGCGCAAGGGGCGGCATCCGGTGCTGGACGAGGCGCAGGACACGGCGCTGTGGAAGCAGTGGAAGGCCGGCGTCATGGAGCGCGGCATCGCGCTGGACGATGAGGTGGCGATGCTGACGCTGACCATGGACCTGGCCGAGACCTTGAACCTGCCGATGTCGGTGATCTGGTCGGCGATACGCAACTGGATCGACCAGGGGCTGGTGTAGGCCATGGCGACCGGCGGCGCACCCCGGCGCGATGGCCCCGTGGCGCTGTCGGCACTGTTCGACGACGCGCTGCGGGAACTGGTGCCACGGGCACCACCGACACCGCCAGCCCCGCGCGGCGCTGCTGCTGCATTGCCGGCCGCGCCGGTCAGCGACGGCTTCCTCTACAGCGGCAACCGGCACGAGAGCGTGCCGCGTGCGCTGTTCCTCGACCGGCGCCTGACGCCGCTGGAGCGCAACGCCTGGCAGGTGCTCCGCCTGCAGCTCCAGAGCGACGGCGTGACGGCGTTCCCGACCTACGACCAGCTTCGCCCCTACCTCGCCTCGATGCCCTGCGCGGCGCAGGCCTCGCACGAGACCGTGGCGCGCGCCTTGACGCTGCTGCGGCTGACGCGCTGGCTGAGCCTGGTGCGACGGCGCCGCGACCCGAAGACCGGGCGCATCCTGAGCAACCTCTACGTGCTGCACGACGAACCGCTGACACCCTTCGAGGCGATGCAGCTCGACCCCGACTACCTCGGCCTGGTCAGCCAGGCGCTGACCCATGCGGCGAAGGCGGTGCAGATCGTCGGCATGAACACCCTGCGCGAGATCGCCGAAGACCCGATGCTCAACGGCCGCACGCTGCCCACGCGGCTGCAGGTGCTGGCACAGCGCATGGCGCGCAACGAATGGGCGGACGCGAGTTATCCACAAGCGCCTGTGGATCACGAATCCGAAGAAGGCCAGGACGGCCTGCTTCGGAATCTCGAAGGCCCGTCTTCGGAATCCGAAGCAGGGCTGAAATCCGCGCCAGACGGCTCACTTCGGAATCCGAAGGAGGACCGTACTGTACGTATGGATCGTATAAATCAAGTACGTACAGTACCGCGCGCGAAGTCGTTGCAGCACCTGCGCCTGCCCGAGCGCCTGCTGCGCTTGAAGGACGAGCAGCAAAGCGGCGCGATGGTGGCCTTGCAGCAGGTGGACGAGTCGCTGCGGCAGGCGGTGTTGGACGAATGGGATGCGCGCTGCCGCAAAAGCGCGGTACGCAACCCGGCCGGCTATCTGTTCGGCATCATCCAGAAGGCGATGCGCGGCGAGTTCAAGGCCTGGGCCGGCGAAGGCGGTTCGCCATCGACGCCGCCTGCGCCGCCGCCACGGCCAGCCGCACCGGCACCGTCTGCACCGCCACCGCCCGCGCCGAACGGCCCTGGCCGCGAGGCAGCGCGGGCCTACCTGGCGAAACTGCGTTCAACCCTGGGCGATTCCTGAGCAGCTATCCCCAGGGGATAGCTGGGACACGAAGCCTTCCAGGCATCGGCTTCGGTTCTGTCATGCGTCGCACGGTCGCAGCCCGGCGCGGACCTATCCCCTGGGGATAGACGGAACACGCGACCTTCCGGGGCGACAACCGGGAGCGCACCCGCTGCGGTTTGTTGACTGACGCCCTTCCGGGCGATGCCGATGCTGGCGGCTCGTTCCCGTACCGCGAGTCGTCACCATGGCCAATGAATCCCAGCCGCCCCTGCAGTTGAATCTCGGATCGCTGCGCAGCGCGATGTCGCTGACGCTGCACACCCACCACGCTTCACGCATCTGGCATGGCCGAGCGCCTGCCGAGGGCCGGCCCGGGATCATCGGCCTGAACGGCTACATCAGCGTGATGAACAAGATGAAGCGCGGCGCCGAGCAGGACGATCCCTACTCGGATTTCTGGATGCTGCGCATCGAGGACAAGCTGACGCAGACCAAGGACAGCTTGCAGGCGCTGCGTGAGCAGGTGGACCAGGCGCTGGCCGACGTGCCGCCCGCGCTGTCGCTGGGCGAGAACATGAACGTGCAGCCCGTGAAGCTGCCGCTGTTCGTCAATGCGCAGCTCGGCTTCATAGCGGTGTACCTGCTGGCCGACTACGACGACCTGGCCCGCAAGCTGATCCTCGCCCACCACACCGCGCTGATCGACCGCAGCACGCTGGAACGCTGGCTCAACGACGGCGCGCATGCGCTGCGCAGCCTGTTCTCGCTGGCACAGCAGTACCGCTACTCCGGCGCGACGCGCGACGACTTCGCCTCGAAGAACGCGGTGGCGCGGGCGGCGCTGGAGAAGTTCGGCGAGTTGCCGCAGGACGTGCTCGAAGGCACGCGCCGCTCGCGCTTTGCGCCACCGATCGCACGGCGGTCGGGCAAGCCTGGTAAAGCCGCGGATGCCGCACCCAGCGCTGGCGCAGCCGACGTGGCGGACGACGACCACGACCATGACGGCGAAGGCACGAAGGCATGACAGCATCGTCTTCCAACGGCCAACCGGCGCGCTTCCTGCCGCTGGAACAGGCGGACTTCCAGCGCCTGGAACACGGCTCCTACCTAAAAGGCCTTTTACAGCCTTTTAAAGGTAAGGGGAGTCTGGAGGCCTGGGCCAACCAGTGCACGGCGCTGCGCGACGACTTAATCGGGCTGGCGCAGCGGCGCGTGCTGCAACAGGCGCGGGCCTACCCCTTCTCGCTGCTCGACGTGCAACTGGCCCAGCAGACCACTGGCGCAGGCACGACCTTCCTGCGCTGGCGCAACCACGACCGTTCTTCCATGGGCGTGGCGCTGTGGGAATCGCTGCTCGACCGCCCGGCGACGCCGGCCTCGCTGATCGACGACCTGTACGCGATGGAGCTGCAGCGCATCGCTTTGAACATGCAGATCAGCCTCCTTCACACGCTGGGCCGCCAGGCCCAGGAGTGCGCCAGCAAGGCCGCGCAGGCCGAAGCGGCTTACCTGCGACGTGTCCACGGGCATGCCGCGTCGGTTCCATCCACCACCCCCAAGGAGTCTCCATGAGCACGCACTTCGTCGGCGAGGGCAACATCGGTTCCGCGCCGGACTATCGCGAATTCCCTAACGGCAACGACGAGCCGCGCCGGCTGCTGCGCCTGAACGTCTACTTCGACAACCCGATCCCAAAGAAGGACGGTGAATTCGAGGACCGCGGCGGCTTCTGGGCGCCGGTGGAGCTGTGGCACCGCGACGCCGACCACTGGAAAGACCTGTACCAGAAGGGCATGCGCGTGCTGGTAGAAGGCCGCACGGTGAAGGACGAGTGGGAGGACGCCGACGACAACGAGCGCACGACCTTCAAGATCGAGGCCCGCCGCATCGGCATTCTGCCGTACCGCATCCAGGCCGTGACCCTCAGCGCCAGGACGCTGGAACCCGAGGCCGCAGTACCGCCGCCGAAGGAGACCAAGGGGACGAAGGCGTCGAAGGAAACCAAGGCCAAGGGCTGATTCCCCGCAGGGGGCGGCTGTAGCAACCGTCAGACGCCCGCCATGCACCAGCTATCCCCAGGGGATAGCTCCAGGGTGTTCCACCGGGTTCCAGCCGCCCTCCCGAAACGACGCTCCCGCTGCGCCAGCCGTTGCGGCTTCGCGCATGCCGCTGCGGCAACGCATCGCCTGCCGATCACAAAGCGGTGTCTGCGCCAATCGGCTTCCTTGCTGCCGTCATCCGCTGGCCCGGCCAAGCTGGGGCCATCCGATGACCGCACACTTCCAAGGAGGCTTCATGCGCGTGTTCCTGTGCGAGAAGCCGTCCCAGGGCAAGGACATCGCCCGTGTGCTGGGCGCCGGCCAACGCGGCAACGGCTGCTACAGCGGTGCGGGTGTCGTCGTGACCTGGTGCATCGGTCATCTGGTCGAAGCGGTTCCGCCCGAAGGCTACGGCGAGCAGTACAAGCGCTGGGGCATCGAGCAACTGCCTATTCTTCCCGAGCGTTGGCGTGTCGAGCCCAAGGCGGCGACCGCGGCGCAGTTCAAGGTCGTGCAGCAGCTCGTCGCCAAGGCGGGCGAACTGGTGATCGCGACCGACGCCGACCGCGAGGGCGAGATGATTGCCCGCGAGATCATCGAGCTGTGCGGCTACCGCGGCCCGATCCAGCGCCTGTGGCTGTCGGCGCTCAACGATGCGTCGATCCGCAAGGCCCTGGGCACGCTCAAGCCGTCCGCCGAGACGCTGCCGCTTTACTTCTCCGCGCTCGCCCGATCGCGTGCCGACTGGCTGATCGGGATGAACCTGAGCCGCCTGTTCACGTTGCTCGGGCGCCAGGCCGGCTACACCGGCGTGCTGTCGGTCGGGCGCGTGCAGACACCGACGCTCAAGCTGGTGGTGGACCGTGACCGCGAGATCGCGCGTTTCGTTTCGGTGCCGTTCTGGGCCATCGAGGTTGCACTCTCACATGCGGGCCAGTCCTTCGTCGCAAGCTGGACGCCGCCGCAGGGCAGCACCGACGACGCCGGCCGCTGCCTGCAACAGCCGGTGGCGCAGCAGGCTGCCGAGCGCCTGCGCGCGGCCGGTGCCGCCCAGGTGCTGTCGGTGGAAACAGAGCGCGTGCGCGAAGGGCCGCCGCTGCCGTTCGACCTCGGCACGCTGCAGGAGGTGTGCTCGAAGCAGTTGGGTCTGGACGTGCAGGAGACGCTGGACATTGCCCAGGCGCTGTACGAGACGCACAAGGCGACCACCTATCCGCGCTCGGACTCAGGCTACCTGCCCGAGAGCATGTTGGCCGAGGTGCCCACCGTACTCGACAGCCTGCTCAAGACCGACCCCGGCCTGCGCCCGCTGATCGACCGCCTGGATCGCCAGCAGCGTTCGCGGGCCTGGAACGACGGCAAGGTCACGGCGCACCACGGCATCATTCCCACGCTGGAACCGGCGAACCTCTCGGCGATGAGCGACAAGGAGCTGGCCGTCTACAGGCTGATCCGCGCCCACTACCTCGCGCAGTTCCTGCCGCACCACGAATTCGACCGGACGGTGGCGCAGCTTACGTGCGGCGGGCAGTCGCTGGTCGCGGTCGGTAAGCAGATCGCGGTGGCCGGATGGCGCCAGGTACTGGCGGCGCCGGAGCCCGACGACGCGGACGGCGAGGAAGCGCAGCGCGGCCAGGTGCTGCCGGCGCTGCGTGCTGGAGCTTCCTGCCAGGTCGGCCAGGTCGATCTGAAGGCGTTGAAGACGCTGCCGCCCAAGCCCTACACGCAGGGCGAGCTGGTCAAAGCCATGAAGGGCGTCGCCAAGCTCGTGACCGACCCACGCCTGAAGCAGAAGCTCAAGGACACCACGGGCATCGGCACCGAGGCCACGCGCGCCAACGTCATCAGCGCCTTACTGGCACGCGGCTATCTTGTGAAGAAGGGCCGTGCCATCCGCGCATCGGATGCGGCTTTCACGCTGATCGACGCGGTGCCGGCGGCCATCGCCGATCCGGGCACGACGGCGGTGTGGGAGCAGGCGCTGGACATGATCGAGGCCGGCCAGATGACGCTGGACACCTTCATCGCCAAGCAATCGGCCTGGGTCGCCCAGCTCGTGCAGCAGTACCGCGGCGCAACGCTCCCCCTCAAGCTGCCGCCCGCGCCGAGCTGCCCGCAGTGCGGCGCCCCGATGCGCCAGCGCACTGGCAAGAACGGCGCGTTCTGGTCGTGCAGCCGCTACCCGGACTGCAAGGGCACGGAGCCGGTCGAAACCGCGACAGGCAAGCCCGCAGCGCCAAGCCCGCGGCGTCGGTCTCCGAAGGCGAGCTGACGCCCACGTTTCCCTCTGCCACGCCGGCTGCTGCCGACGGCGGGGCAAACCTCCCGCACCCCGCGGGACTCCCCAGCGCGCGTTCCCTTCTGCAACGGTGTGCGCGTCCTGCAGGCCCATCACGGCCTGCTGGGCGAGAAGGTCATTTCTCCCCGGATCGCGTTCGCCGCGGTTCCCCTGATCGAGGTGCTTCCGCCGATACGCGAGCGGTCTCCTGACGCCTTGGTGTGCAAAACTGCGAGGCGCCAGGAGACCGCTTGCGGTCGACGGTATTCGGTGCCGGTGCCCGCCGGCGGAACAACGGGCTCCCTTTGTGTGTGGATGCACGCCAGAGGATTCCGGCCCCCAGCCACGAAACGGGCCGGGTGAGATTGCTGACGCAGCGAATGGCTTTGACGATGGCCTGGCCTGCTTGCAGCCCACAGGTGGATTGATTTCTCTCCAGCCGAAGCCTTGCGAGGCTTCGGCGCCTTTGTCGTGGGCGAACGGAATCGTGCATCGCTGCTCTTGCCAGCGCTCGGCCCAAACTGGACGGCGTTCGGTTCCGTTTGATCAGCGACGGAGTGCCGCCGCGCTTTCATTCTTCCCGCATGTGTCGCTGACGGTCGTCAGCACCATGCCCTGGCAGCCCCGGTCCTCAAGGCTGCAACGCGGTTCGCCGCGTTGACCGATCCAGTCCGCTTCGCACCGACCACCGCGGACGCGCGTCGCCACGACGCGGGTGCTTTTCATGTTCAACCCTTCGGGAGGTATCCGCTCCCGTCAGGGCGTGGTGCTCCCGGTCTTCAACCAACAGGAGAAAACCATGTCCCTTGCGCTCGCATCGGCACCTTTGAGTGCTGAACAGGCCCGAGCCGAATCCATCGGCTACCAGGCCCTGGCCTGCGTCGGCAAGCGCCTGCCCCTGCAAGTGCTGTGCAGCGCAGCCGGCCACTACATCGGCACCGCCGATGCGGACGGCCCGGTCTCGCGGGAGTCGGTCAGCTACTTCCGCTCGCACCACGCCGCCGAGCACGCCCTGCAAACGGGCCGCTGGCAGCAGCGCCTCCACCCGTGATGTCCAACCACCAGGAGCCCATGTCATGAACCGTGCCCTGCCTCAAGAGGTACTTGATCAGATCGAGCTGGAACACCAGCACTTCGCCGCCGCGCCCCAAGCCTTCTTCGAGGCGTGGAAACGCGGCGTCGACATCGCCGGAGCCGAATGGTTCGGCGACGGCACCCGCGAAGGCCTGCAGCGTGCCACCACCAAGTGGGATCTGCGGCCGAAGCTGCTGATGCTCAACGATGCCCTCGGCGTCCTGAGCAGCGGCCAGCGGATGTTCCTGTCCGCGATGGTGAGCTTCTACAACGCCCGCGAGGGCGGTGCGATGCTCAAGCGTTGCGGCTTCGAGGGTCTGTCCGACCTGGGCGGCCTCGACCTGGAACGGCGCAAGGTCGTCGCCGACCTGACGCTGAACTACAACGGCTGGTGAGCCGCGCTGCGGCCTGCCGACGTTCTTCTTTTCTTCCCACCCCACGAGGGACATGCGTCCCTGCATGGGGCCATGTCCCTCCTTTTCTTGAAAGGAGTGATTCATGTCCCCTGACTTTTCCATCGGTCTGCTCGTGACCGACGACGACATCGATGCGGTCATCCTTGAAGGCTGGCCGGCCGACGTGCGCAAGCCGCGCATCGTGGTGTTCGACTACGCCGGCAATGATGTGCCCGACGAGTATGTGCTGCATGTCAGCAGCGGAACCCCGAATACCGGATTGACCGGGCGCGAGGTGTTCCCGGTCGAGTACGGACCCGACTGCCGCTACCCATCGCCCGCTGAAGTCCTTTCGGTGCTCGATGCACCTAAGCCGGCCGGAAAACCTTCCGCGCTGAGCATCGCCCGCAACGTGCACCAGAGCATCCTCAACCTGGATGCGCGGCTGGATCGCCTGGAGCAGGCGCCGACCGGCGACGACTACAACCGCCTGTACCAGCTTGCGAATGGCGGCCTGCTCGACCTGTTGAAGGCGCTGGGCGACCCGTCCTCTACCGCTGCCGGCTGACCGGCTGCCACTTCATCCACCCGCTGGGGTTCAATCCCCAGCAGGGGATTGCCTCGGCCATCCCCTGCTGGAGAAATCCCATGTCCTACTCGAACAACAATCCCTTTGTCCGCGGCTACGACGGCCTGTCCGTCCAGCGGCTGCTCGCCATCTCCTACGACGACGACTGCCCGCTGACCTACCTGCCGCTGCATCCTTCGCAGTCGAATCTGCCGGACAGCCAGGTCGAACGGCGGGCCTGCATCTTCTCGGACGACTTCGTGCTGATCACCGAGGACCAGGTGGTCCCCAACGAGTTGCAGGCGCAATGCCGCAGCCACGGGCTCGCCCGCAACGTGGTCTATGCCGTGATGGCCGAGGAAGACGGCAAGCCACTGCACGTGGGCGACACTTACTCCGAAGAAGCGGCGCGGGAAGTCGTGCGGCGCCTGCGCTATGAAACCGGCTACTACAGCCGGTGCTGGGAAATCAGCAGCGCGCACCTCGACGCCGACGCACACCGCTTCCTCGCCGAACTGGCGGACATCGCCACGCCGACGCTGTTCCTGTTCGTCGCCTTCCGCATCCCGTACGGCCCGGCCATCGGGTTGAAGCTGATCGCCACGCCCTGGACCGACGAGAACCTGCGCGCGGTCGAAGGCATCACGGCCAAGCGGCTGATGCAGGAGCATCGCAAGAAGGGCATGCCGGAATCCCTCATGCACGTGCTGCACCTGGCCGCGCTCGCCGACGTGCGCATGCTGGTCTTCGATGCCGATGCGCAGGTGCTGGACGGCCTGCCGATCTACGACGACTGACACCACCTTTCGAGCCCCCACGCGGGGCTCGTATTCTTTCTGGACGAAGCCGGTGGACGCGCAGTGCCGATTCCCCCGCGTCGCTGGCCCACGCCTGACGCACGCTGCTCGCATGTTCGCTGGCGTTGCCGGCAAGCATGCCCAGGCAGTCGAGACCTTCGAGGCTGCGGCACGGTTCGCCGTGCTGGTTGCTATTCCTTCTCCGGGCGCATGTCGCGTCCATCCACCTCACCCCCAAGGGACACACCTCCCTTGCGGGCGGAAGTCCCTTGGTTGCCACAAGGAGTCTTCCATGGATACCCAAGCCATCCGCGCACAGATGCCGACGCTGGTTCGCGGCCACGTGCCTTCCAACGTCCGCAGCTTCAAGTTCAACATCTTCGACGGCCAGCCCAAGGTTTCGACGCTGGGCTTCCACGTTGATCCCAAGCCCTTCGAGGGCAAGGTCATCGCCACCACCGACGAGGCCATCGTCGTCAAGACGGGGCGGGCCGAGTTCGCGGTGCTCGACAAGGCCCTCGTCACCGACGTGCCCGACGAAGGCGCCAAGGTGCAGGTCGAACCGTATGCGCGGCGCCGCTTCGACGGCTTGCGCGCGGATACGCCCGAGGAGAGCACTGAGTTCACCGCCGACGGCCAGCCGTACACGGTGAAGCGGCTCATCCTGGGTTCCGCGCCGGCCAAGCTGCCGATCCCCGAGCCGCAGTGCCCCGAGCTGCAGGAGCTGATCCACCAACTGGAGCAGTTGCCCGCGCCCGATGGATTCCGCCGCATCACGCACCTGCTGGTGGATGCCGGCGCGCGGGACTTCACGGTGGTCGATCCGAGCCCCAGCAACATCATCGCCACGCCGCCGGCCATCGGCTTCACCGTCGCTTCGGCGAAGTTCCAGGGGCGCGTCACCGTGCTCTACGAACGCGGCCTCGACACCTACGCGGTGGAGCTGCATCGCGAAGGCGAGCTGGTCGAGCGGGTCGATGAAGTGTTCTTCGACACCTTGGGCCAGGTGCTGGAGCGGCTGATCGACGACGGGAGCTGGCGCCTCATCCGCGTACAGCGCCTGTCCGGTCGCAAGCCCGTCCAGCACTGATCCCCTCACGTCCCCAAGCGGCTTCCCGTCCTCGCGGCGGGAAACCTTCTTCCTTCACCGTTGGAGACCACTTCCATGACTGTTCGATTCAAAGGCACCGAGCTTCGGCCCGTGCTTGCCGAGGCGGCGGCCAACCAGTGCCGCGTCATCCTGGTCAAGGACCAGGGCGTGTATTTCATGGCCGAGCACGGCGAGAGCCGGCCCGATGGGCGGCGCAAGACCATCGCCTACGCCGTGGGCTGCAACCCCGATGTCGATGCGTTCGACGACTGGTGGGAACTGGCGCGCGCCGAATTCGGCGGCGACGACTTCGGCGAGTTCTTCGCCCTGCAGGAACGGGTCCTCACCCGTATCCTGCACAGCGAGGACGACCTCGAAGTGTCGGCCACGGTCACGCACCTGTCGATGCAGGCGGTATCCGCTGCACCGGCCGGCCACTGACCGTACTGCTTCCCAGCCCCCTTCACGGGGGCTTCTCTTTATCTCGTGCCGCGGCCCATGGCCGCATCGCACGCGCTCGTCTCCAGTCCGGCTCGGGCCGCTCACGCCGGCATCTGCCGGTGCCACCGCCTGGTGACGCCTGCATGCGAGACCCGTTCAAGATCGAGCAACCGACCTGCATCAGCTTCAGCGGCGGCCGCACCAGCGCGTACATGCTCTGGCGCGTGCTGCAAGCCAACGGCGGCCTGCCCGCAGATGCCGTCGTCTGCTTCGCCAACACCGGAAAAGAAGTGGAAGCCACCTTGCGCTTCGTGCGCGACTGCGCCGAGCACTGGCAAGTGCCGATCCACTGGCTGGAGTACCGGCCCATCGAACCGGGCTTCGTGGTGGTGGACTTCGATACCGCCAGCCGCGCGGGCGAGCCCTTCGAGATGCTGGTCCGCAAGCGGCAGTACCTGCCCAACCCGGTGGCGAGAGGGTGCCACTAATGCGGACAGCCGCCGGTGCCGATTGCCGCTCGCGCGGGCGCGCGCCTGGCGCCACGCTGCCGCCATGTTCCGCTGACGCCCGTCAGCAGCATGCCCAGGCAGTCTCGATCTTCAAGACTGCGACGCGGTTCCGACCGCGTTGATCAACCAGTTCGCTCCGGCATCCCAGCGCGAACAGCCATCGGTTCTCCCGATGGTGATGCCACCCAAGCTGTTCCTTCAACCCACGCGGGGGTTCCACACCTTCCCCGCCTTGGGTCGGGTGTGTCTCCGCCTCATTGTTCTCAGGAGATTCACCATGACCACTTCCACCGACAAGTCCTACTTCGACCTGCACATCACCGGACTCGGGTATCTCAATCGCATCCGCGAAGTGAAGCCCAAGAAAGGCGATGCGTTCCTGGCCTGCGACATCGCGGCGCTCAACGGCCCCAGCGATGACGTGGCCTACGTGCGTTTCGACACGCGCGTCTCGGGCTCCGAAGCGCAGCACCTCGTGCGCCGCTGCATCCAAGCGGTCGATGCCGAGAAGAAAGTGATGATCGGCTTCCGTCTGGGCGACCTGTGGGCCGACACCTTCACCTACTCCAAGGGCAAGCGTGCCGGCGAGCAGGGGGTGAGCTTCAAGGCCCGCCTGCTGTTCGTCAGTTGGATCAAGGTCGACGGCAAGCTCGTCTACAAGGCCGAGCCCAAGCCGACCGATGCCGACCAGCGCGACGAACGCGACGTGCGTAACACGGATGTCCCCGCGACGTTCGCTGAGCCGCAAGCCGCTGCGTTCGAGCCCGCCAGGCCCGCCGCCGAAGCTGCCGACGAAGCCACTGCCGATGCGCCTGCATTGGAAGTTGCCGAGTCGTTCTGATCCGCAAGGCCCCGACTCTGAATTGAGTCCGGGGCTTTGTCTTCTCCCACTCGCGTGCGCATGCGACCGTCGCCATGACGGCCGTGTGCGTGATCGCAGCTTCGTCCGCAGGAGTTCTTCATGATCACCATTCCCGGCCAATTGGCCATCAAGACCATCCACGGCCGTAACGGCGACTTCAACGTCGGGCGCCTTGCGACCTCCATCGGCGAGTTCGTCGTGAAGAACGCCGAACTCGACCAGTACGCCGAAGGCAAGTACGAGGGCGATTTCGCCATCGCGGAGATTCGCCCGTCCACGTACACCGCCAACGGCCGCATGGTCATTGAGATCCGCGCCCTCCTGGGTGGGATGACTTTGTCCAACATCGACGCCCTGAGCCGTGACGACGCCCGCCGGCTGAGTCCGCAGGAAGTCGATCCGATCGACGAGGAAGCGCAGACCGCCACGCCGACGCCGACGACCGCCCCCAAGGCGGCCGGCCGGAAGAAGGCGCGCAGCTCGCGCGACCCGCTGGTCGATACCACGCCGTTCGGCAGCGAGCCGGCTGCTGCGTCTGCCGAGGCTACGGCCCATGCGGACGACGACGGCGACGCGGCGCTGTTCGGCACACTCTGGCCGCTGGGCGATGTCGTCAAGCTCGATGCCACCGTGGATCGGCGCGTGCTGCGTCAGCAGCGCGACCGCCTCGGCGACCTGGGCTACGAGTTCGCTCCGCTGTCCCAGGACTGGCACCTCACCAGGGTCTGATCCCATCGCCATTTCACGCCGCATGCCTGCGGCTTTCCACCACCCGCCGGGGCTCCTTCCCCGGCGGGAGGACTCCGGCCCTTTCTCACAGGAGTCATTCCATGGGCTGGACATTCGTTCGATTGACGCGCGATCAGTTGATCCGCGAGCTGACCGCAACCGAGGAAACCGAGCGGTCGCGCAGTGAGGTCATCGACCACACGCTGGTCGGCAACGTGCTGTGGACGGTGGCGCGCGTCACCGCCAAGCAGGCCGGCGTCCTGGGTCTCGCACCCGGCGAGTCGGCCACCTTGATCGGCTGCCATCTGCTGGAAAGCGAGGGCCGCGAATGGGGCTACAAGTTCCTGGTCGAGGCCGAGCACCCGTACTACTACTCGTGCCCGCTGCGCTATCTCGACATGGCGCCGCAGCGCTGCGCCACCTGGCGCGCAAGGGTGCATGCCTTCCACCAGCAGCCGACGCGCAAAGCGGCCGGCGATGCAGCCACCGACTGAGGCGAACATGGACACCCTCATGTCGTCCTTGCCGCCCGAGCTGCTTCGCTTCGTCGAAGACCAGTTGGCCAACAACGAGGTTTCCGACGACGACGAACTGCGCGAGCACTTCATCGCCAACGGCCTGAGCGAAGAACAGGCGTGGCAGGCACTGACCTACCGCGCGCTGTACCTGCGACACGTCTTTCTCGACGGCTTCACGCCGATCCTCAAAGGCCAGGAAGCGCTTTGCTTCAACCCGCACAGCCGCGGCTGGGAGCCGGTTCCGAACCCATAGGCCGGCCTTCACGCGGCGCACTTCTTCATCCCTTTCATCAGGCCCTGTTCAGCAGGGCTTTTCTTCGTCCTACGCAATCGCACGCATCCGGCCTCGGCCGCTGGATGCCGATTGCTCCATTCCGCAAGGAGATCATCATGCAACTCGCATCTCGCTTCGCCCCTCGTTCCCCGGTGCTGCGCGCCGACCATCCGTTGTCGGACGATCAGATTCGCACCGTGGCCCCATCCATCTTCGCGGACACCCCGCACGAAAGCCGCTCCGAACGGTACAGTTACATCCCCACGGCGGCTGTGCTGACCGAACTGCGCAGAGAAGGTTTCCAGCCGTTCATGGTGTGCCAGACCCGCGTGCGACACGAGGATCGCCGCGACTACACCAAGCACATGCTGCGCCTTCGCCACGCCAGCCAGATCAACGGCGCCGAGGCGAACGAGATCATCCTGCTCAACTCGCACGACGGCACCAGCAGCTACCAGATGCTCGCGGGCATGTTCAGATTCGTCTGCCACAACGGCCTGGTGTGCGGCGACACCTTCGCCGACGTGCGCGTGCCCCACAAGGGCAACGTCACCGATCACGTGATCGAAGGCGCCTACGAGGTGCTGCACGGCTTCGAGCGCGTGCAGGACTCGCGCGACGCCATGCGCGTCATCACCCTCGACGACGGCGAGGCCGAAGTCTTCGCCAGGTCGGCGCTGACCTTGAAGTACGACGAGTCGGGCAAGGCCTTGCCCATCACGGAGACGCAGATCCTGCGGCCTCGTCGTTTCGACGACAACCGTGCCGATCTTTGGTCGGTCTTCAACCGGGTTCAGGAGAACCTGGTCAAGGGCGGCCTGACTGGCCGTGCCGCCAACGGGCGCCAGCAGCGCACGCGACCCGTTCAGGGCATCGACCAGAACGTCCGGCTCAACCGGGCGCTTTGGCTGCTCGCGGATGGCCTGCGTCAGCTCAAAGCCTGACCCACAAGCGGATCGTGCCTCGCGGCATGGTCCGCTTTTTCTTTGGCGGCGCTGTGCTGCCAGCGCACCACGTTCAGTTTGGTTCGGTGTAACCCTAATGCGGCAATTCGCTGCCGCCGCGAAAATTGCGGTTCGACTGCATACCTCCCTGGCTTTTCCTCCCTGAGCCAAGCAGTCATCTTTGCCGCCTCGGTGTTCCCGGGGCGGTTTTCTTTTATGGCCGTCCTTCCAGGCCGCGGGCGATGCGCCAGCGCAAACAGGGTTGGACGCTGGGTCGGTTTTCCGCTCCCGCTGTAGGCGCACCTTGGCGCAGGCTATGTCCCATGTCCGTCGGCGTTGCCGACAACATGCCCAGGTAGTCCAGACCTTCAAGGCTACGGTGCGTTGCGACGCACGGTCTGATTCTTCACCACGACGCTCACCGCGTCTTCTTCCATCCCCCTGGGGCAGTGACTGCCCTCGCGGTTGGTGCTGTCTCCGCTCACTTCGAGGACATCACCATGCCTGCACCTTCTTCCCCCAAGACGCTCTATCGCATCGACGAATGCCCCGACCTGATGGCCGATGGCGTCGTCGGTGACGAGAACGGCAACCTGGTCTTCATCTCCCTCTGGGCGCGCGACACCGCCGTCCAGGAATTCCTGGCCCGCCTCACCCTGGGCCGGGACGAACAGGGACTGGATCAGTTCCACGTCATCACCGAGCAGGGCGCCAGCATCCCGGTCTTCGTCGGCAACGTCGAGAACCTGGAGAAACGCAGCGCACGCGCCTACCGGCGCACGCTGTTCGGCTCGCTGACCAACATCTGGCTGTTCGATCGGCGCTGCGTCAAACCCGACAAGGCCAACGCCAGCGCACTGGCGCTCCTGCCTCGCGATTCCACGCACCGGCTCGACCGGCTGTGGACGCTGGTGCGGGACACGTGCCCGCTGCCGCTTCTCGATCCCTGGCGCGACAGCGTACTGGAACTGCTGCAGGCGAAGTCGATGCTGACGCGCCTGCCGTTCGCCCTCGGGCCTCTGGAAGGCCATCGGCTCGCCATCGACGTGCCGACGCTGACCGAGGTGCTGGGCGGCCTGATCCGCAGCGGCGCGCTCGTCGGCGGCGCACCCGCCAGCCGCACCCCCTCGGCGCAACCGCTCGAAGCGGTGGCTTGAGGTTCCTTCACCGGACATGCACGCGCGCATGTCCGCATCCCTTCATCTTCAATGCCAGGAGATTCCCATGGCCCTCATGTTCCCGCGGCTCGCCCGCAACTTCGTCAAGAACGGGTACTTCCCCACGGATGAACCCACGCTCGAAAGAGCACTCACCGCACTGGCGCCCGCCGAGGCCTCGGCCGGGCCGCTGTGCATCCTCGATCCCTGCGCCGGCGAAGGCGTGGCGATCGCCGAAGCCGCGCACGCCCTCGGGCGCGAGCAGGTCCAGGCCTTCGCCGTCGAGTACGAGGCCGAGCGCGCACGCCATGCCCGGCAACTGGTCGATCGCTGCATCCACGGCGACCTGATGGACACACTGATCAGCCGGCAGAGCTTCGGCCTGCTGTGGCTCAACCCGCCGTATGGCGACCTGTCCAAGGACACCAACGGCAACGTCGGCTACCAGGGCCAGGGCCGCGCTCGGCTGGAAAAGCTGTTCTATCAGAAGGCGCTGCCGCTGTTGCAGTACGGCGGCGTGCTGATCTACATCGTCCCGCACTACGTGCTCGACGCCGAGCTGGTCGGATGGCTGACCCGGCACTTCGCCGAGTTGCGCATCTACCGCGCGGTGGACACGCAGTTCAAGCAGGTCGTGATCTTCGGTCGCAAGGTTCGCCAGCGCGACCAGGCATCGGAGTCTGTCAAGGCCACGCGCGCGCTGCTGCTGCAGATAGGTCTTGGCGACGCCGAAGCGGAAGAGCTGCCAGTCGAATGGCCGTTCCTGCCCTACACGGTGCCTGCCACGGCCGAGCCGGAGCACTTCTACCGCGTGACGATGGAGCCCGAGCAGTTCGCCGAGGAAGTCGGCCGACTGCAAGGGCTCTGGCCGACGCTCGACACGCACCTGGGCGCCGCGCAGCAGTCGCTGCGGTCCCCGGCGCGAGGTTTATCGCATTGGCATCTCGCCTTGGCACTCGCCGCAGGTGCGATCTCCGGAGTGGTGAAGTCCAAGACGGGCCGCGTGCTCGTCGTCAAAGGCGACACCCACAAGGAGAAGACCTTGCACACGGAGTACACCGAGCGCGACGACGGTTCCGTGGCCGAGACGCGCATCCTGACCGACAAGTTCGTGCCGGTCATCCGTGCCTGGGACATGACACCAGGCTCGCCGACCTGCGGCGAGGTGTTGACCATCCGCTGATCGCTGTTCCCTGACGGTCGCCGTCGATCTGTTCTTCCACTGCGGCTTCGCGCCGTTCTTCTCTTCCCACCCCGGGGCATGCCATCGCCCCGCAGGGGGAGGTGCATGCCCCATCTTCTTTGGAGCATCACCATGTCCCTCGATACCGAAGTCGTTCCCGCCGCTGATGGCACGCCCGTCCAGAGCGACGTGCTCGAAGCGACTGCTTCTCCCCTGGCGATGAGCCTTCAGGATTTCGTTGCCGAATTCGGCGACGAGCTGCTGGACTCGCTCAACCGCGCCAACCCTCCCGTCTACACCGGCCAGGCCCGGCCGCATCGCCAGCTCGTGCTGGCCAGTCTCAAGCGCAAGCTGTTCGGCGCGCAGGCCGAGGTGGTGCATGCCGTTACCGAGCTGCTGGCCGACCGCGGCGAACGCGCCGCGATCGTCAATGGCGAGATGGGCTGCGGCAAGACCACGGTCGGCATCGCCACGGCGGCCGTGCTGCACGCCGAAGGCTATCGCCGCACGCTGATCCTCTCGCCGCCTCACCTGGTCTACAAATGGCGCCGGGAAATCCAGGAGACGGTGGCCGGCGCCAAGGTCTGGGTGCTCAATGGCCCGGACACGCTGGTCAAGCTCATCAAACTGCGCGAGCAATTGGGCGTGCCGGTACGCGGCCAGGAGTTCTACGTTCTCGGTCGCGTGCGGATGCGCATGGGTTTCCACTGGAAGCCCGTCTTCAACGTGCGGCGCACGCGGCACGGCGAAGTGGGCGCATGCCCGGACTGCGGCCAGGTCATCACCAATCTCGACGGCGAGCCGATCAACCCGGTCGAACTCGAAGCCGAGGACTACCGCCGCCGGTGCAGCCATTGCGCCGCACCGCTGTGGACGCTGATGCGACCGCGGAGCCTGTCCGCCAGCGACCAGTCCACGGCCGTCTTCAAAGCCTTGCAGCGCATCCCGACCATCGGAGAGGTCACGGCGCATAAGCTGATGAAGAAGTTCGGCGACGGCTTCCTGGCCTCAATGCTGGGCGACAACATCCACGAGTTCATCAACCTCATGGATGCCAACGGTGAGCTGGTGTTCTCGGATCGTCAGGCGCACCGCATGGAGCGGGCGATGGCGAACATGGAGTTCGGCTTCGGCGAGGGCGGGTATCAGCCCAGCGAATTCATCAAAAGGTACTTGCCGCAAGGCACGTTCGACCTGCTCATCGCCGACGAGGCGCATGAGTACAAGAACGGCGGTAGCGCCCAAGGCCAGGCCATGGGCGTGCTCGCAGCGAAGGCGCGCAAGGCCTTGCTGCTCACTGGCACGCTGATGGGCGGCTACGGCGACGACCTGTTCCACCTGCTGTTCCGAGCCCTGCCTGGGCGAATGATCGAAGACGGCTACCGCCCGACCAAGAGCGGCAGCATGACCTCGGCCGCGATGGCGTTCATGAGGGATCACGGCATCCTCAAGGACATCTATTCCGAGAGCACGGGCACGGCGCACAAGACGGCCAAGGGCAGCAAGGTCTCGGTGCGCACGGTCAAGGCGCCGGGCTTCGGCCCGAAGGGCGTGCTGCGTTGCGTCCTGCCGTTCACGGTATTCCTCAAGTTGAAGGACATCGGCGGCAACGTGCTGCCGTCCTACGACGAGGAGTTCCGCGAGGTGGCGATGGACACGGCGCAAGCCGCGGCTTATCGCGATCTGTCGTTTCGTCTGACCTCGGCGCTGAAACAGGCGCTGGCCAAGCGCGACACGACGCTGCTCGGTGTGGTCCTCAACGTGCTGCTGGCCTGGCCGGATTGCTGCTTCCGGTCGGAGACGGTGGTGCACCCGCGCACACGCCAGACCTTGGCCTTCGTTCCGGCTCAGTTCAACGAGCTGGAGGTGATGCCCAAGGAGCGCGAGCTGATCGAGATCTGCAAGCAGGAGAAGGCTGCGGGTCGCAAGACGCTGGTCTATTCGGTCTACACCGGCACGCGCGACACCACGTCGCGCTTGAAGGTGCTGCTGGAGCAGGAAGGCTTCAAGGTGGCGGTGCTGCGCGCAAGCGTGGATGCCTCCCGCCGCGAGGACTGGATCGCCGAGCAGTTGGACCGCGGCATCGACGTGCTGATCACGAACCCCGAGCTGGTGAAAACCGGCCTGGACCTGTTGGAGTTTCCGACGATCGTGTTCATGCAGTCGGGCTACAACGTCTACAGCCTGCAGCAGGCGGCCCGGCGCTCATGGCGCATCGGCCAGAAGCTGCCGGTTCGCGTGATCTACCTCGGCTACGCGGCTTCCTCGCAGATGACCTGCCTGGGGCTGATGGCGCGAAAGATCATGGTCTCGCAGAGCACGTCGGGAGACGTGCCCGAGTCGGGATTGGACGTGCTGAACCAGGACGGTGATTCCGTCGAGGTGGCACTGGCCCGGCAACTCGTCGCGGCCTGATCCACCCACCCACGCCGGCTGCCCTTCGGGGCGCCGGCTTCTTTTTTCCGTGCATCGATGGCGCGCGATGAAGTCGGGCGCCTGCCAGTTCCCTTTGTTTGCTGCCCGAACGCTTCGCGGCGGCGATGGTGAGGGCTCCGTGTTCCAGGGAATTGCCCCATGCAACCACTCACCTGCGTCGCTCACCGCTTGGCTGTGCCTGCCTTGCTGGCCGGCTGCGTGCTCATCACCGGCTGCGCCGCCACGGGCACGACGAGCCCTCCCACTGTCCATGACTCGCTCCCCGAGCCTGCGGTGTTGGTCAGAACCATCGCCCCGGAGCCCGAGCCGGGCCTGATCCCGGTGGCCCGCTACGGGCGCTACACGCTGGTCGAGATGGTGCCGGAACCGGCACAGCGCGACCTGCTGCGACAGGTGATCGAGATTTCGATTCCGCCGATCTTGGACGCGAGCGTCGGCGATGCCCTTCGGCACGTGCTGCTGCGCACCGGCTACCGGCTCTGCGACGCGACGGAGGCGACCGCGCTGTACGCGTTGCCGCTGCCGGCGGCGCACCTGCGGCTCGGGCCGCTGCCGCTGCGCGATGCCTTGCTGGCACTCGCCGGCCCGGCCTGGGAGTTGTCCGTCGATGACGCTTCGCGCGCGGTGTGCTTCACGCGCGTGACGACTGCGCGTGCGCCGAGCGCAAGCCCGATTCCCGCGGCTCCGGCACCGAGCGCGCCGGCCGCCGAACCCGCCGATTCCCACGTGCCCCAGGAGGCCCAGCCATGACCATCCCGCAGCTTCCCGACGAGAACGCCGGCCGCGCGCGCTGGTTGAAGATCACAGCGGCCGCATGGCTGCTGCTCGTGAGCATCCTGGCCGTGGTCAACAGCGTGGGCCTGTCGCGCCTGAGCGAGCAAAGCCAGGCCAGCGCCCAGGATGCCCACGTGCAGGCGCTCAACACGCGCGTCGCCGAACTCGAACAGCAGGCGGCGGCCTCGAAGAACCAGCCCAAGCCCGTCACCCAACCCGACTTCGAGGCCGCCCGCAAGTTGCTGGACGAACGCCTGGCACAGGTGGAGCACACCCAGGGCGCAGACGCCCATGCCGGCGACTTGCAGGCGCTGCAGGCGCGCATGGGCGACCTCGAAGCTCGCATGAAGCGAACCGCCGCGCCTGCCGCGGCACCCCGGCGCACCGCCGAGCCGGCCAAGCCCAAGGTGCCCGAACCGCCGTTCAACGTCGTGGGCGTGGAGCTGCGCGGCGGCGAGCGCTTCCTGTCGGTGGCGGCACCCAAGGCGTCGTCGGTGCTGGACGTGTGGCTGCTGCGCGAAGGCGATGCCGTGGGCGCGTGGCATCTGCTGGCGATCGAGGCGCGCGCCGCCGTGTTCCGCGTGGATGGACAGACCCAGCGCCTCGCGCTGCCGTAGGAGCCGGCCATGAAGCACGCCGCGATCTGCTTCGCCGCCATCCTCGCCGCTGTCGCAGGAACGGCAGGCACGGCCTCGGCACAGTCGGCGCCGGTCGCGTCCTCGCGCACGGTGCCCGCCCAGATTCAGAACAGCAGCGACGCCGCGCTGGACGAACGGCTGGCGCGCGATTGGGGCCTGCGCTCCGATGAGTGGGCGCGCTACCGCCAACTGATGCAGGGGCCGCTGGGCATCTATTCCCCGAACCTCGATCCGCTCACGGCGCTGGGCATCGAGGCGCGCAGCGACGAGGAACGCAACCGCTATGCGGAGCTGCAGGTGCAGGCGGAATCGAAGCGCGTGGGCAAGACGCTGGCCTACCAGCGGGCCTACGACGCGGCGTGGAAGCGGCTCTATCCGGGACAGCAGCGCGTGAACATGCCGGGTGCGAAGGCGCCGGGCGCCGGCAACCGGGGCTCGGGCCGGCTGGCGGTTTTCGTGAAGGCCGAGTGCCCGTCGTGCGAGCAGCGCGTGCGCCAGCTGCAGGTGGCCGGCACCGCCTTCGACCTCTACATGGTCGGCAGCCGCCAGGAGGACGCCCGCATCCGCCAGTGGGCGACGCAGGCCGGCATCGACGCCGGCCGCGTGCGCTCCCGCACCATCACGCTCAACCATGACGCCGGGCGCTGGCTGTCGCTCGGCCTGCCCGGCGATCTGCCCGCCGTGGTGCGCGAGGTCAACGGCCAATGGCAGCGGCAGTAACCCGCCGTGCAGGCTGCGCGGCCTTGGTCCTCGGCCTCAGCGCCCATGCCGCCATCGTCTTCGGCCAGGAGGTGCCACCACCCGCCTACCAGCTCGCCGCCCAGCAGGCGGGCGTGCCGTCGCCGGTGCTGTATGCGGTGGCGCTGCAGGAGAGCGGCGCCCGGCTGCGCGGCCGGCTGATCCCGTGGCCGTGGACGCTCAACGTCGCCGGCCGCGCCGAACGCTATGCCACGCGGGCCGAGGCCTGCGCCGGCATCCGCCGGGCGCTCGCCCGCACGCCGGTCAACCGCATCGACGCCGGCCTCGGCCAGGTCAACCTCGGCTACCACGCGCACCGCTACGCGCATCCCTGCGAGCTGCTCGACCCATACCGCAACCTCGCCATCGCCGCGGAAATCCTGCAGGAGCAGCACACGCCGGGCGAGGACTGGCTGGTCGCCATCGGCCGCTACCACCGCCCCGCGGGCGGGGCGCCCGCCGCCCGTTACCGCCGCAGCGTCCACCAGCACCTGACCCGCGTGCTCGGGCCGGGAGCCTCACTTCCCTCTGCCCGGAGTCCCATGCCATGAACCGCATCCTCGTCGCCGCGACTGCGGCGCTGCTGGCCACCACCGCAGACGCGCAGGACCGCGGCCCCGTTACCAAGAACAGTTCCCCGCCGCTGATCGTGGTCGAGGACAAAGGCGGCACCTCGGCGCTGCCGTACTACCGGGCCTTGAATCCGCAGGATGCGCAGCCCGGTCAGCCAGCCACGCCGCAAACCAAGCCGCGCATTGGCGGCCCGGCCGAAGCCGAGGCGGCCATGCTGCCGGTGCGCTCGATGCGGCTGACACCCGGCGACGAGCCGCGCCGCGTGATCCGCGCGCCGGGCCTGACGCCGCTGTTCCTGATCGGCGACGACGACCGCTCACGAGCCTGGCTCCAACGACGGGGCAAGGACTTGCAGGCGCTACGCGCCGTGGGCTTGGTGGTCAACGTGGCGACGCCCGAAGCCCTGGCCGCGTTGCGTCGCCTCGCACCGGGCTTGATGCTGTCGCCGGCCTCGGGCGACGAGCTGGCGCAGCGCTTGGGGCTCAAGCACTACCCGGTGCTGATCACCGCCACCGGCATCGAGCCCTGACGTGACGTGAAGCACCCGCCATGCCCCAGTCCCAAGCCGTCGAAGTCTTGCTGCGGCCAGCGGTGGAGCTATACACCGTCGCGGTCTGTGCGGGCGCCGCGTTTCTGTGCCTGGTGGCCCCGTGGTCGCTCGCGCTGAGTCCCTTGCTGGGCCTGGGCAGCGCGCTCGCTTTCCTCACCTTCGGCGCGCTGCGCTTTCGCGACGCCTGGGCCATCCTGCGCTACCGGCGCAACATCCGGCGCCTGCCGCGCTACGTGATGACCAGCCGCGACGTGCCGGTCAGCCAGCAGCGGCTGTTCGTCGGCCGGGGCTTCCACTGGGACCAGCGTCACACGCACCGACTGATGCAGACGTATCGGTCGGAGTTCCGTCGCTACGTGGAGCCGACGGCAATCTATCGGATGGCACGGCGCATGGAAGAGCGCCTGGAGTTCGCGCCGTACCCGTTGTCCAAGATGGCGAAGGCCCTGGCCTGGGACAGCCCGCTGAACCCGGCGCGGCCGCTGCCGCCGGTGGGCGGCCTGCCGCGGCTGCACGGCATCGAGCCGCACGAGGTCGACGTCACCCTGCCGTTGGCCGAGCGCGTCGGCCACAGCTTGGTGTTAGGCACCACGCGCGTCGGCAAGACCCGCCTGGCCGAGCTGTTCATCACGCAGGACATCCGGCGCAAGGTCAATGGACAGCACGAGGTCGTGATCGTCTTCGATCCCAAGGGCGATGCGGATCTGTTGAAGCGCATGTACGTGGAGGCCAAGCGCGCCGGACGCGAAGGCGAGTTCTACGTTTTCCACCTGGGCTGGCCGGACATCAGCGCCCGCTACAACGCGGTGGGCCGCTTCGGACGCATCTCGGAAGTTGCCACGCGCATCGCCGGCCAGCTTTCCGGTGAAGGCAACAGCGCGGCGTTCCGCGAGTTCGCCTGGCGCTTCGTCAACATCATCGCGCGGGCGTTGGTCGAGCTGGGGCAGCGGCCCGACTACCTGCTGATCCAGCGCCATGTCATCAACATCGATGCGCTGTTCATCGAGTACGCCCAGCACTACTTCGCCCGGAACGAGCCCAAGGCCTGGGAGGTCATCGTCCAGCTCGAAGCCAAGCTGAACGACAAGAACATCCCGCGCAACATGATCGGCCGCGAGAAGCGCGTCGTCGCGCTGGAGCAGTACCTGTCGCAGGTGCGCATCTACGACCCTGTGCTCGACGGCCTGCGCAGCGCGGTGCGCTACGACAGGACGTACTTCGACAAGATCGTCGCATCGCTCCTACCGCTGCTGGAGAAGCTGACCACCGGCAAGATCGCGCAGTTGCTGGCGCCGAACTATTCGGACCTCGCCGACCCACGCCCGATCTTCGACTGGATGCAGATCATCAGGAAGCGGGCCGTGGTCTATGTCGGCCTCGATGCACTGTCGGACGCGGAAGTCGCGGCGGCGGTCGGCAATTCGATGTTCTCCGACCTCGTATCCGTCGCGGGTCACATCTACAAGTTCGGCATCGACGACGGCCTGCCGGGTGCCGCGACGGGCATCAAGGTGCCCATCAACGTCCATGCCGACGAGTTCAACGAACTCATGGGCGACGAGTTCATACCCATGGTCAACAAGGGCGGCGGCGCGGGCGTCCAGGTCACGGCCTACACGCAGACCCTCTCGGACATCGAGGCACGCATCGGCAACCGCGCGAAGGCGGGCCAGGTGGTGGGCAACTTCAACAACCTGTTCATGCTGCGCGTGCGCGAGACCGCCACGGCCGAACTGCTGACGCGGCAACTGCCCAAGGTCGAGGTCTACACGACGACGGTGATGAGCGGCGCCACCGACAGCTCGGACCCGACCGGCAACACCGCCTTCACCTCCAACACGCAGGACCGCATCAGCAGCAACAGCGTGCCGCTGATTGAACCGGCGCACGTGGTCGGGCTGCCCAAGGGCCAGTGCTTTGCACTGATCGAGGGCGGGCACCTCTGGAAGGTGCGCATGCCCTTGCCGGCGCCCGACCCCGACGAGGCCATGCCCAAGGATTTGCAGGAGCTGGCCGGCTACATGCGCCAGCACTACGTCGAGGCCGGCGATTGGTGGGACAACAATGGGCTTCCCGGACTGCAGGACCAAGCACTGCCCGACGACTTGCTCGCCGACTTCAAGCAGATGGCCAGCGCGGATGAAGGGGCCACGGCATGAGCGACCCCGCCGTCGCCGTCCAGCGCCAGCAGGTTCGCCAGCAGGGCCTGATCGCAGGCCTCATCACGCTGCCGTTCCGGCTGTTCGGGGTGTTGGCCGGTTCGCTGGTGCTGTGCATCGCGATCGAGTGCATCGGCATGCACTTCTTCTGGCCCGAGCAGGGCTGGCGCCATGCGCAGGGCATGCTGAACTACGAGCTGTCGCAGGTCTCGGAGCATTTCACGCAAAGCGTGCTGGTGCAGGAGCCGGGGCGCAGCGCCCTCCAGCTCGTCGAGTGGGCCTACCAAGGACTGTTCGTGAAAACGGGCCTGCTGGACTGGATACGCGACGCGGCGGCGCAATCGCGTGCCGGCGCGCGCAGCCAGGCGCAGGACTTCCGCTACTACATCGGTCAGCTCTACGTGCATGTCGAGAGCTACCTGATCGCCTCGGCGTACACAGTGCTGGTGTTCCTCGTGCGGCTGCTGGTGCTGGTCCTGACCTTGCCGCTGTTCCTGATGGCGGCCTTCACCGGCCTGGTGGACGGGCTCGTGCGCCGCGACGTGCGCGGCTTCGGCGCCGGCCGCGAATCGGGCTTCGTCTACCACCGGGCGAGAGCCAGCCTGATGCCGCTGGCGGTGCTGCCCTGGGTCACTTACCTCGCGCTGCCGGTCAGCGTGCATCCGCTGCTGATCCTGCTGCCCAGCGCGGCGCTGCTCGGCGTCGCGGTGTGCATCGCGTCGGCGACGTTCAAGAAGTATCTGTGAAAGCGGTTCAAGATAATCTCCGTCTCACTCTTCATGGCGACTCATCGACACCAAACATCTTTTGACCTTTGACACTGCATCCACCCTACATCTTCGAGGCCATGTGGCCACTCAGACACACGAACGCAAATGGCCTCAGCGGCGCCTGCTGCGTCCCGGCCACGGTAGCTGCCCAGTGAGTTCAGCCAAGCCACCGTCGTCCTCGACGCGTACACCGAAGCGGTTCACTTCGACCTCAGGTAAATCGTCGCTGTCGAACCAGAGCAGCGAGGTCGTGGTGTCAGTACGTGCGTAGTGCCTGGAGAGTTCCCAGAGATCGAGGCCCTTTTCCCAGTTGTCGAACCAGATGTCTTGTGCAACCTCATCTGTGTCGGCAGCACTGCTGCCTGAAGAACGGAGACGGTGAGCCACAGAGCCGACAGGAATGGCAGACCTGGGAGATATCCAAGCCCCAGCCTGTCGCAAACTGGTGGAGCGTGCCGCGTAGCGCACTGCACCGCGCTCCATGGTGACGAAGGCGCAAGGGATGTCGCTGAGGGAGGCGAACCGCGACGCAGCGGCGGGAAATGATGTGCTGAAAAGCGCCGCCATGCCCTGGATCAGCTCCAGCGAAGGTTCTTCCTTGGGCACAAGCGATAGCCATTGCTGATACGGCATCAGCAACTCGGCGGCGAAAGTGTCGCATGCGATTTCGTTCGGATGCCGCTTCGCATAGGACCAGGACGGCACCTCTTCGTGGCTCGATTCCAGCGCAAGGACGATATGCGCAATTTCGTGGCAGATGGTGAAGCGTTGGCGTTCTTCTGTCTCCAGCGAATTCACCGTGATCACGTGCTTGCCATTCGGCTTGGTGATCGTGTAGCCGGACTCCCCCTCACTAAGCTCCTCTTTCTTGACTTTGGCGTTGGCCGCGACCACATAGGGCGTCAGGTCTTCTCGGATGCCGGACACATCAACCTTCGCAACAAAGGCCCGTGCTTTCTGTGTGACATCCGCTTCATCCATATTCAGTCATCCTCGTCCTCGAATGCTCGCTGTATCCGGGCGATCAGTGTCGCGGGATCGGGCCTTGTATTTCCACGATGCCTCACGCCTGCTGCAGCCGAAAAGATGTCGATGCTGATGGAAGGATCGTTCAGCACGAATTCAACAAGGCGGGGATCGGCCTCCGCATGGTCGACAAGCCACATCACCAGCGCAGCATCTCTTTCACCTGGTTTGAGAACCTTCAGCAGCTTCTCGACTAAGTCCACTGACGGATTTGTCTTTTCGCCGGACTCCAGCCGGTGGACATAGGCATGGTCCACCGAAGACAGTTGACCGATTTCGCGCAATGAGAGGGTTCTGCGCTCGCGTAGCGTCTTGAGGGCGACGCCCAGGCCTGTTTGTGACATCCGTTCCGTTCCTTGTGGCTGCGGCGGACAACGGTGTGTGTCCGGTCCGAAGCAGTTGCGTTCTGCGGCACCAATCCCACCATTTGCAGCTTGGCACCAAGTCTGATACATTGTTGTCCAGCCAGACAACAGAAGTGAGTTCTACGACTGCAGCAAGTTGATTTGGCTTGACTCGCCCGTTGTCTGCAAGAGCAACGAATTTTGCTTCAACCGGTGGTCATTGGCAACCCGGCCGGCTGGCCGGGGTCTCGATGGTTCAACTTTAGGAAATTCGCCATGACAGGCAAAAATCAGCATGTAGTTCCTCACCAGGACGGTTGGGCCGTCAAGGGTGCCGGCAATCAACGGGCAACCTCCGTGCACGATACGCAGCAGCAGGCCATTGACGCGGCGCGGGACATCGCACGCAACCAGCAGTCCGAACTGGTCATCCACCGTCCGGACGGTCGCATCCGTGACAAGGACAGCCACGGTAACGACTCCTTCCCGCCGAAGGGCTGAGTGCCATGATGGGCGTGCCCACCTACCATGTGCTCGCCCTGTCTGGGGGCGGCTATCGCGGCTTGTACACAGCGACGGTTCTTGCCGAGCTTGAAGCCGTGCTAGGCCGCCCCATCGCTTCTCACTTCGACCTGATCTGCGGCACCTCTGCAGGCGGGATGCTGGCCTTGGGGCTGGCCGCGGAAATCCCCGCCATTGAACTCAAAGCCTTGTTCGAACGACAGGGCTCCCGCATCTTTGGTTGCCGAAGTCTCGCTCGGCGCCTTCTGGGCTTCTGGTTGACCGCCAAGCACGACTCCGCAGGGTTGCGGGGCGTGCTGACCGAGCGCTTTCAAGACGCCACGATCGGCAACTTGAAGCACCGCGTTCTCGTGCCAGCCGTCAACTACTCGACGGGGCGCGGCCAGTTCTTCAAAACGCCTCACCATCCCTCATTTGAGATGGACCACCGCATGAGGATCGTGGATGTGGCGTTGGCGACCGCCGCTGCGCCCGTTTACTTTCCGCTAGCGCGCAACGATCGTGGCGTCTTTGCGGATGGAGGACTGGTCGGCAATGCGCCAGGACTGTTCGGGCTGCACGAAGTCAATACGTTCCTCGCGCCGAAACAGAATGCACTGGTCCGGGTGCTGTCCATCGGCACGATGACGATCGGTGCAACCGTCCGTGGCGGCGCCAGCCTCGACCGCGGATTCGGCAAGTGGCGCGGAGGGCTGTTCGATCTGGTGATCTCTGCCCAGGAGTCGTCGGTGGACTACATGCTGCGCCAGTCGTTGGGTAGCAACTACTTCCAGATCGACGACAAGGCCACGCCCGATCAAAGCAAGGACGTAAAGGCGCTGGACCGGGTTTCCATCGGCGCCACGAATACGCTGAAGGACCGCGGCAATCATGCAGCGCAGCGCGCGCTTGGCGACCCTCTTTTCCAACCGTTTCGAGCGCACCAGGCCGGCGCACCCACCTTCTATCACGGCCCCAACAAGAATGTGCCGGAGGCCGAATGCTGAACCTGAGCCCGCTTTTCTTTACCACCGTCGATGACGAATCCTGCATGCATGACGAGCTGGATCTGTCGCCCGAGCAACGAGCCTGGATCGCCAGCGCCCGAAATGATGTCAGGAACTGCCTTCGCACCGGAATTCCGCGCGTGCTGCGCGAACGCGGGTACACGGACGACGTGCCGCAGCCACGCTTCTTCACGCAAGGATCGTGGGCGTACAAGACCTTGAACGGCCCGGCACAACGGCCCCAGCAGGCGGATGTCGATGATGGTTGCTATCTGCCGTTGAGTTTTGTCTCGCAGACGAAGCGTCCCAGCAGGGCCACAACGGTGTTCTTTGCAGCTGCTGAAGAAGCCTTGAGGCTGTTGGTCGAGGAGAAGCACTGGAAGCTTGTCACCGACAAGCCGACATGCATCCGGATTGTCATTGCGGCCTATGCCCACATCGACATTCCGTTGTACGCCATCCCCGACGAAGAATTCGTCACGCTCGCGAAAGCCTCGATGGAGCGATACGGCTATGACTCGCTGACGGAGGCGGTGAACATGGCAGAGCGGGATGCCTGGACGGCATTGCCCGCTGATAAAGTGCTCCTGGCTCACCGCGAGTGCAACTGGATGCCCTCCGACCCCAGGCCTGTGAAGGAATGGTTTTTGGGCGAGGTGGAGGCCAAGGGCGAACAGTTCCGCCGCGTGATTCGCTACTTGAAGGCGTTTCGCGATTGGCGGTGGTCGAGCGGTGGACCGGCTTCGATTCTGTTGATGGCCGCTGCGGCTCCGCTATTCGAGAAGCGGGATCGGCGCGACGACCTGGCGTTGCTGGATGTCGTCGCGGCATTGCCGGCCCGGCTGCGCGCGGGGGTGAACAACCCCGTTGATGAGTCGGAGTCGCTTACTGCACGCCTTGGTAAAGAGGGCGTCGAAGAGGCTGCGAAAGCGTTCGAAGCATTCGAAAAAGTGCTGCGCGGAGCCACCAACGCCGGCAGCCCTTCACAGGCCTGCGTCTGGATGCAAGGCGAATTCGGTCCGCGTTTTCCGAACGAGCCGGACCGGGTCAAGGTGGTATCCGTTGTCGCCACCATTGCCGCAGCGCCGGCTACGGCTGGTCCGAGCGAATTGGTCGGGCGCACGAAGGCCGGATGAGCAGCGTCGCCGTGGTCTCCGATGTGGTCGAAGCCTTCAGGCTGCAAGGCTTCGAGTTTGTCGGCAAGACGGACGACGGCTGGTTCAAGCTGAGGGGGCCGTTGATCCCGTGCGGCGCGGACGATGGCATTCCATGTGAGGTTCAGCTCGACCCTACCTTCTTCGACCTGCCTCGCATTCGGCTGCTCGAAATTCCGCCTGAACTGCCCAATGCAGTTCCTCATCTTGGCGCGGAGGGCGGCCTTTGCTATCTGGCCAAGGGAACTGTCGTGCTGGACATCTACGATCCTGTAGGGCAGTCCTTGGCGTGCCTGCAACGGGCGGCAGCGGTGCTCGGGCAGATCTTGAAGGGCGAGATGATCGAAGATCTCGCCGAAGAGTTCTTTGCCTACTGGAACGGCTGGCTTTGTTTTGTGGACATGCAAGGCGAAGATCTGGGGCGACAAAACTGTATCGTTGCGCAAGCCAATGGGAATCCACTCTGGTTCATCACCGACAACGAAGATCGAACAACAAGAAAGTTGCATTCACTCGGCTACCAGGTCACTGATAAAACGGTGCTGACATACCGGGTCAAGACCACCGCGCAACCCCGCCCACTAACCAGCCACTGGCCCCCCGAAACGGTGGGGGACGTCTTGGCTTGGCAAAGCACCCTGGACCCACGGTGTCGGCGCAAGATTCACGAACGAATCAAGGAAGGGCAAAGCAAAAAAGCAAATGGCGTCCTGATCATCATCGAATCGCCACTGATGACCTACGGCTTTGCCGTGCTCTTTGACCACCAAGTGAGTCAAAAGACCAAGCTTGCTGATCGCAGGGATTCGAGTTTTGGGCTGAAGGTAATGCCCGTCTCAGTGATCAGGATCGATGACCGGTATCTGGCCCAGCGCAACATCCCCAAGTCGAAAACGTTGGCGGGGAAACGAATCGCACTTGTGGGTTGCGGCACGATCGGCGGATACCTCTCGGACATGCTGGTCAAGGCCGGGGCAGGATCATGCGGAGGGAAACTCACGCTGGTGGATTTTGATGGCCTCCTTCCACAGAACATCGGACGGCATCGGCTCGGCTTCCCGGACCTGTTGTCGAACAAGGCTGAGGCGATGGCGAAGGAACTCAAGCGCTTGTCGCCAGGCGTCGAGGTTCATGCGCTCCCCGTGGACGTGAGACAGGCCCAACTGGGAAAGCTGGACCTACTCATCGATGCCACCGGCGAAGAATCCCTCGGGCATTGGCTGTGCGGCCGCTACAGGGCTCCCACGCCCATGCTTTCTGTTTGGATCGAAGGGCCGGGAACGGCTGTGCGTGCGCTCCTGAGAACGAACGCATCGGGTGCGTGCTACCGATGCCTATGGCAGAGCCACAGAAGAGGCGAACTTCGCTCGACCATTGATGCTCTGCCTAACATCTTGGCAGGCCACGGGTGCGAGGGCTTGTATGTGCCATTTCCGGCTTCGGTGTCGGTGCAGGCAGCCAGCTTGGGTGCTGAGATGGCCCTTGATTGGGTCAAGGGCGTCCACTCTCCTGCATTGCGGACCCGGCTGATCGACCAGACCCATCATCTGGCCACGCCTGACTGCGATCCTCTGCGAGATCATGATTGCCCTCTATGCAATTCCTAGGGTCCTGGGCAACTGGCGACAAGAGCAGGTTGCTGCATTTTTCGACCCAGACGCTGGAGACATTCAGTCAGCATATCCAGGCTAGTGATGCCGACTGCGAAGCGGGCGGACTCTTGCTTGGTTCTGTACATGGAGCCCATTTGCTCATTGAGCAGGCGACGGTTCCTACCGCGTGGGACAAGCGGTTTCGCTATCTGTTCGAGCGGATGCCGTTTGGTCATGAGGCTATTGCGTTGTCGCGATGGACGGCGAGTCAGGGAACTGTCCGCTATTTAGGCGAATGGCATACCCACCCGGAAGACCATCCCCAGCCTTCTAGCCTTGACAGATCTGAATGGACTTTGTTGGCAGCGCAGCGTCGGGACAAGCGGCCAGTGCTCGCTGTCATCATCGGGCGTAGATCTCTGTATGCAGAGTTGGTGCCGAGATCAGGCGAAGGGTCGATATTCTTCCCCGTGGAGTAGAGCACTAGCGCAACAACCATCATCGTCTTGACTTGCACCTCCACTCAGACGGTAGTGCATTAAAGACGACGTCATCGGGGAAATTCCTTCCTCTGCAGCGGAGTTTGCCGCGGAAAGCGGTGGCTGGCCGGTTCCGATTGATTGCGGCGCCGGAAGACCGGCCGTTTGAGCATCGAGCCATCCGCATCCCTCGGAGAACGGCTCGATGGAAACCACTCGCAATCCCGCGCAGGTTCGGCGCTTCGCCGTCGAGGCACCCTGGGCCGTGCGTGTTGCCGCGCTGCTGCTTGCCGCTGCCGGATTGCAGCCCGCCATCGCCGCTGACGCCTCCGACAACGCTGCGGAGCGCGAGATGCTCGCCGCGGTAACGCGCCAGCTCGAACTGCTGGACCGCCTCGCCGAGCACGCCGCCACCACCGCGCCGCAGGAGCGCGCCCGCTACCACTTCGACTACGCGCGGCTGCGCGCCGACCTGGAGCGCGTGCGCACCGGCGTGCGCGACTACCTCGTTCCGCAACGCGCCCAGCCGCGTGATCCCGTGCCGCTGGCCGGTGACTACACGCGCAGTAACGCGGCGCCTGCGACGTCGCCCAAGGAGGCGCCGTCGTCATGACGCCTTCCGCCGATCAGGTCGCCGCCTTCACGGCCAACGGCGGCTTCGCGCCCGGGGCCGTCTCCACCGTCGTGCTCGGCTTCGTCTTCGCCATCCTGCTGCTGTGGGGCGTGTGGGCGATGCGCACTGCCTATGTCGGCTGGGCCGAGCACCACCTGACCCAACGCCAGTTCCTCGGCGTCATCGTGCGCTTCGTCGCGATGTACCTGGTGCTGGGCTTTTTCCTCCTGTCCTGACCCCATGAAAGGTACTTCGCCATGAACGCTCCCGCTACTTCTCGCCGTCCCACGTCGCGGCCCGCCGCGCGCATCGCCGCGCTGCTGATCCCGCTGGGCATCGCCGCCACGCCGCTGCCGTCGTTCGCCGACCTTCCCACGCTGGAAGACCCGTCGCGCGGCACCGGCAGCGGCATCATGCAGACGCTGCAAAACTACGGCTACGACATCGTGCTGCTGATCGCGCTGCTCGTCGTCGCCTCGATGTTCGTCGGCGTCTGCTACCACGCCTACACGCGCTACGCCGAGATCCACACCGGCCGCGCAACGTGGGGGCAGTTCGGGTTGACCGTCGCGGTGGGCGCGATCCTGCTGGTCGTCGGCATCTGGCTGCTGACCAAGGCTACCGGCGTCCTGTAAGGCCCGGCAACGATGGCCGGCGCCCTGGAGAGTCCGTCGCGCGACGGGCTCGTGACCTTCCTGCCGCACCGCCTCAACCGCCACCCGGTGGTCGTGCGCGGGCTCACGGCCGACGAGCTGTGGGTCTGCGCCGGGCTGTCCGGCGCGGCCGGTCTCGTGGCCGGCGTACCGCTGGCCTGGCTGACGCACAGCATCGCGATGGTGCCCACGCTGATCGTCGCCGGCATCGGTGTCGGTGTCTTCGTGGGCGGCGGCCTGCTGCGGCGGTGGAAGCGCGGCCGGCCCGACACCTGGCTGTACCGCCAGCTCCAGTGGCGCCTCGCGCTGCGCTACCCCGCGCTGGCTGCGCATGCGGGCGGGGGCCAGCTCATCACCCGGTCGGGCTGGTGGTCCACGCGGCGCCTGCGGCCCGATCCGTCCCTGCGTCGAGGTAGACCATGAGCCGATTCAAGAACGAGGTCGCGCACCTGCAGGCGCATGTGAAGACCTTGCGCCTGGCTGGCGCCGCACTGTTCGTCGTGGCGCTGCTGCTCGGCTTCGGCTGGTGGAGCGCACCCAAGAGCCTGACCATCCACGTGCCACCCGACCTGCGCTCGGGCAGCACGCGCAAGTGGTGGGACGTGCCGCCGGAGAGCGTCTACGCCTTCACCTTCTACATTTGGCAGCAGGCCCAGCGCTGGCCGACCAATGGCGAGCAGGACTACCCGCGCAACCTGCATGCACTGTCTGCGTACTTCACGCCGAGCTGCCGTGCCTTCCTGCAGCAGGACTACGAATTCCGGCGCAGCAACGGCGAGCTACGCCAGCGCGTGCGCGGCATCTACGAGATTCCCGGCCGCGGCTACGGCGACGAGCCGGCCATGCGCGTGCGCACCGTGTCGGCCAACAACTGGATCGTCACGCTGGACGTGAGCGCCGACGAGTACCTGGGCGCCGAGCAGGTCAAGCGCGCGCTCGTGCGCTATGCACTCAAGGTTGTGCGCATGGACGTGGACCCCGAGCGCAACCCCTTCGGCCTGGCGCTGGACTGCCATGCACGCGCGCCGGAGCGCATCGAGACCCCGCCGCCTGCGGCGCCGCCCGGCCGGGCCGCAAGCGCCGGCTCCAACTTGCAGGGAGACACCCCATGAAGTCCCTCGGGAAGCGTTCATCTGCGGCGGCCCTGGCTGGCCTGCTGCTGTGCCTGGCCTTCGTGCCTGCGGCCCATGCCGTCGAAATCCTGCGCTGGGAGCGCCTGCCGCTGGCGGTGCCGCTGGTGGTCGGCCAGGAGCGCGTGGTGTTCATCGAGCGCAACGTGCGCATCGGTGTGCCGCCCACGGTTGGCGAGCAGTTGCGCGTGCAGAGCGCTGGTGGCGCGATCTACCTGCGCGCGAGCGCGCCGATCCCGCCCACACGGCTGCAACTGCAGGACGTGGAGTCGGGCGCGCTGATCCTGCTGGACATCGCGGCCGAGCCGGCGAAGGCGGGCCAGCCTGCACTCGAACCCGTGCGCATCGTCGAAGGCGACGTGCCGGCGACGCGCTACGGCGAGCCGGCCAAGCCGGCGGACGACGATGCGGAGCGCACCGTACCCGCAGCGAAGCGCGCCACGCCGGTGGCGGTTGTGCTCACGCGCTATGCGGCGCAGAACCTCTACGCGCCGCTGCGCACCGTGGAGCCCGTTCCCGGCCTCGGCCGCGTCAATCTGCGCCGTGGGCTGGAGCTTTCCACCTTGCTGCCCACACTGCCGGTGCGTGCGCAGGCGCTGGCCGCTTGGCGGCTCGAAGACCAGTGGGTGACGGCGGTGAAGCTCACCAACGCCTCCGGGCGCTGGCTCGACCTCGATCCCCGCGCGCTGCAGGGCGACTTTCTCGCCGCGACCTTCCAGCACCCGAATCTGGCGCCGGCCGGCCGCGCCGCCGACACCACGGTGGTCTACCTCGTGACCCGTGGCCACGGCCTGGCCGAGTCGCTGCTGCCCAAGCTCTCACCGATCGACGCGACGGTGAACCTGCCGCCGGCCGCGGCGGCCGGCCAGGCCGAAGGAGGTGCCCGCCATGAAAAGTAACCCCCTCCTGAAGTGGCTGCTGATCCCGATGGCGCTGGTGCTGCTGTTCGTCGGCATCAAGATGTTCTCCGGGGATCGCGGCGCCAAGCCCGTTCCGGCCGGCAGCGCCAACTCGCTCACGCCCGAAGAGATGAAGGCGCTGGGCATCGAGGGCGACACGCCGCGCGATACCGTTGCCACACTGGTGGCCCAGGTCAAGCAGTTGCGCAACGAGCTGCAGACGGCGCTCAACGACAACAAGAACCAGAAGAGCGAGAACGAGCGTATGCGCGCGCGGGAAAGCGCGATCGACCAGCGCATCCAGTCCGCGCTGGATGGTGAACGCGGCCGCCTGCAGCAGTACCGCGAGCAGTTGGCCGGCGACCGCCAGCAGACCCAGGGCCTGCTGCAAGACCTGCAGCGGCGCCTGGATGGGCTTTCCGGCAAGGGCGGCCAGGCCGATCTGCCGGTCGGGCTCGGCCTGGAGGACGGCGACGGCAAGGGCTTCAGCGGCAGCCAGGGCGGCGCCGCGCGCAGCACCAGCGGCACGCGCTGGGTGGAACCGGACGATGCGAAGCCTTCGGCGAAGAACGGCAGCAGCGGCGGCCTGAACTTTCCGACCAGCTTCGGGCCGGCGCAGAAGACGCTTTCCGACACGGCCGACAACGTGGCCAGCACCGTCGCGGATGCAGGCAGCCGCGCCGTGGGCACGTCGTCCAAGCCGGTCTACACGGTGCCGTCGAACTCGACGCTGATGGGCTCCATCGCGATGACCGCGCTGATCGGCCGCGTGCCGATCGACGGCACGGTCAACGACCCGTACCCCTTCAAGGTGCTGATCGGCCCGGACAACCTCACCGCCAACGGCATCGACATTCCCGACGTGGCGGGCGCGGTGGTCAGCGGCACGGCCTCGGGCGACTGGACGCTTTCCTGCGTGCGCGGCCAGATTCGCTCGGTGACGTTCGTCTTCAACGACGGCACGGTGCGCACGATGCCGGAGGACGGCAACCGCAACCAGAGCGGCGGCGGCCAGGGCAATGGTGCAAACAGCACGACGCAAGGCGGCCTGGGCTGGATCAGCGATCCCTACGGCATCCCCTGCGTCAGCGGCGAACGGCGCAGCAACGCGCAGCAGTACCTGGGTTCGCAAGCCCTCATCACCGCGGCCGGCGCCGGCGCCGCTTCACTGATCAAGTCGGACAACGGCAGCGTGGCCGTGGTCGCTAACAGCAACGGCTCGCTTGGCACGGTAGGCATCAGCGGCAACGAGGCGATGGGCCGCATCCTGGCCGGGGGCGTCCGCGACATGGCCGATTGGGTCAACAAGCTTTACGGCCAAGCCTTCGCCGCCGTCTACGTGCGGCCCGGCGCCAAGGTCGCGGTGCATCTGGAGCAGCCGCTCAACATCGACTACGACGCCAAGGGGCGCCGGGTCAATCAACGCATCGGAGGCAAGCATGCGTCGGATTTGGATTGAATCGGCCGCGATCCTGTGCGCGGTCCTGGTGCTGGGCGGCTGCGCCACCAGCAAGGACAAGTTGCTGCCGCACGGCGATCACACCATGCTCGACGTGTGGAATCAGGAGACGGGCGGCAGCGCCGGTGGTGGGCAGGCAGCGCGGCAACTGCTCGATGCACGCCAGGACTTGCGCCGGCCGCTGACCGAGGCCGACGTGCAGGCGGTGCCCGCCGCCGCTGCCGCCTACACGCGCACCGCGGCCAACGAGATTTACCGCCAGTTCCGACGCCTGCCGAACCCGGACCTAGTGATGTACGTGTTCCCGCACCTGGCCGGCACCGACCCGGTGCCCGTGCCCGGCTACACCACCGTGTTCCCGCTCTACCAGCGCGTGCAGTACGCGATGCCTGGCGAGCGCCTGGAGGACTACTGATGGCTTGGTCGTTGCCCTGGGCACGCAAGGCCGTCACGCCCGCCGGCCCCGACCTGGATGCCGATGACGCCTGGTCGCAGCATGTCTCGACGCTGGCCGCGCACGGCATTCCCGAGCCCGGCAGCGCGATGGGCAGCCAGCCGCGCCCGCCGACCACCGAAGCGGACCTGCAGGCGCTCTACGGCGTGGCACCGTCCTTCGCCGACCTGTTGCCGTGGATGGAGTACCTGCCCGGCTCCAAGAGCATGTTGCTGGAAGACGGCCAGTCGGTTGCGGGCTTCTTCGAACTGGCCCCGGTCGGCACCGAAGGCCGTGAGATGGCCTGGCTGTGGCAGGCACGCGATGCACTGGAGAACGCGCTGCAGGACTCGTTCGACGAACTCGACGAGAACCCGTGGGTCGTGCAGCTCTACGCCCAGGACGAATCGACCTGGGACACCTACCTGCGCGGGCTGGCCGACTATGTGCGGCCGCGCGCCCAGGGCAGCGCCTTCACGGACTTCTACCTGCGTTTCTTTGGGCACCACCTGCGCGCCATTGCCAAGCCCGGCGGGCTGTTCGAGGACACCACGGTGACGCGGCTGCCGTGGCGCGGCCAGGTCCGGCGCGTGCGAATGGTGGTCTACCGGCGCGCGAACGCTACGACCGCATCGCGGCGCGGCCAGTCCCCCGAGCAGGCGTTGACGACGATCTGCGACCGGCTCGTGGGCGGCCTCGCCAACGCGGGCGTGAAATCCCGCCGCATGGAGGCGGCCGACATCCACGACTGGCTGCTGCGCTGGTTCAACCCGCACCCGACGCTGCTCGGCCCCAGCGCCGACGACCGCGAGCGCTTCTATGCGCTCACGCGCTACCCCGAGGCAGTCGAAGACGGCGAGATCGAGCTGGCTAGCGGAGACTTCGCGCAGCGCCTGTTCTTCGGCCAGCCGCGCTCGGACGTGGCGAACGGCACGTGGCTGCTCGACGGCATGCCGCACCGGATCATCGTGATGGACCGGTTGCGCATGCCGCCTGCGACCGGCCACGTCACCGGCGAAACGCGCAAGGGCGGCGATGCCGTCAACGCGCTGTTCGACCAGATGCCCGAGGACACGGTGATGTGCCTGACCGTCGTCGCGACGCCGCAGGACGTGCTCGAAGGGCACCTGAACCACCTGAGCAAGAAGTCGGTCGGCGAGACGCTGGCTTCGGAGCAGACGCGCCGCGACGTGCAGGAAGCGCGCGGGCTGATCGGCAGCGCGCACAAGCTCTACCGCGGTGCGCTTGCCTTCTATCTGCGCGGACGCGACCTCGCGCAGCTCGACGCCCGCGGCCTGCAACTGGTCAACGTCATGCTCAACGCCGGCCTGCAGCCGGTGCGCGAGGAAGACGAGGTGGCGCCGCTCAACAGCTACCTGCGCTGGCTCCCGTGCGTGTTCGATCCGGCCACCGACAAGCGCCAGTGGTACACGCAACTGATGTTCGCGCAGCACGCGGCGAACCTCGCGCCGGTGTGGGGCCGCAGCCAGGGCACCGGCAATCCGGGCATCACGTTCTTCAACCGCGGCGGCGGGCCGATCACCTTCGACCCGCTGAACCGGCTCGACCGGCAGATGAACGCTCACCTGTTCCTGTTCGGTCCCACCGGCTCGGGCAAAAGCGCCACGCTCAACAACATCCTGAACCAGGTGACGGCGATCTACCGGCCGCGGCTGTTCATCGTCGAGGCGGGCAACAGCTTCGGCCTGTTCGGCGACTTCGCGGCGCGGCTAGGCATGAAGGTGCATCGCGTTAAGCTGGCCCCCGGTGCCGGGGTGAGCCTCGCGCCGTTCGCCGACGCCCACCGGCTGGTGGAAACGCCCAGCCAGGTGCAGACGCTGGATGCCGACGCCCTGGACGAGGACCGCGACGAAGCGGCACAGGCAGCGGATGCCGACGAGCAGCGTGACGTGCTGGGGGAACTGGAAATCACCGCGCGGCTGATGATCACCGGCGGCGAGGACAAGGAAGAGGCGCGCATGACGCGCGCCGACCGCAGCCTGATCCGCCAGTGCATCCTCGATGCGGCCCAGCGTTGCGTGGCCAACCAGCGCACCGTCCTGACGCGCGACGTGCGCGATGCGCTGCGCGAGCGCGGCCGCGATACGGCACTACCCGAGGTGCGGCGCGCGCGGCTGCTGGAAATGGCCGACGCGATGGATATGTTCTGCCAGGGCGTGGACGGCGAGATGTTCGACCGGCCCGGCACGCCCTGGCCCGAGGCCGACATCACCATCGTCGATCTGGCGACCTTCGCACGCGAGGGCTACAACGCGCAGCTTTCCATCGCCTACATCAGCCTTATCAACACGGTCAACAACATCGCCGAGCGCGACCAGTTCCTCGGCCGGCCGATCATCAACGTGACGGACGAGGGGCACATCATCACCAAGAACCCGCTGCTTGCGCCCTACGTCGTCAAGATCACGAAGATGTGGCGCAAGCTCGGCGCCTGGTACTGGCTGGCGACGCAGAACATCGACGACCTGCCCAAGGCCGCCGAGCCCATGCTCAACATGATCGAGTGGTGGATCTGCCTCTCGATGCCGCCCGACGAGGTGGAGAAGATCGCGCGCTTTCGCGAGCTGAACGCGGCGCAGAAGGCGCTGATGCTGTCGGCCCGCAAGGAGGCCGGCAAGTTCAGCGAGGGCGTGATCCTTTCCAAGAGCATGGAAGTGCTATTCCGCGCGGTGCCGCCCAGCCTGTACCTGGCGCTGGCTCAGACCGAGCCGGAAGAGAAGGCCGAGCGTTTCCAGTTGATGCAGCAGTACGGCATCGGCGAACTGGACGCCGCTTTCAAGATCGCCGAGAAGATCGACCGCGCCCGCAGCATCGAGCCGCTGGTGCTCGATGCGCTGGCGTGACGGGGAGTCCACGATGCGCATCCCTCGCTTCGCGCCGTCCCGCACCGTCCTTGTCGTCGCGCTGCTGATGGCCGCGGCCCTGACAACGGCCGCATGGCTCGGCCTGCGGCCGCAGTCGCCGCCCGCCGAACCCGATTTTCCTTCGGCAGAAGCAACGCCTGCGCCGGCAACGGCACCAGCCGGCCCGCCCTGGCGCTATGGCCGCGCCGATGCGCGCTTCACGGTGGTCGAGTACGCCGACCTCGAATGCCCGTTCTGCCGCGCCTACTTCGCAGTGCTCAAGCGCTGGATCGACGCGCACCCGGACGTGAGCTGGCAATGGCATCACCTGCCGTTGCCGTTGCACGAGCCGGCCGCGTCTGCCGGTGCGCGCCTGGTGGAGTGCGTCGGCGAGGCCGGCGGCCAGGCCGCGTTCTGGCAGGCCGCCGAGTGGGTCTACACGCACACCCGCGGCGACGGTCAGGGCCTGCCCGAGGGCCTGCGCTATCCCGACCTCACGCCGGCCGCGCAGCAGTGCCTCGACAGCGACCGCCCCGATGCGCTGATCCGCGCACAGTCGGCGAGCGCGGCGCAGGAGGGCATCAAGGTCACGCCCACGCTGCGCCTGCAGGATCGCCAGTCCGGCAAGACGCTGCTGCTGCACGGCCCGGTCGAAGGAGATGCCTTGCTGTCCGCGATCGACCTGCTGGCGGCCAGTGCAGCGGCCGAGCCCGCATCGAAGGAAATGCCTGCCGAGTCTCTCGGAGACATGCCCAGGTAGCCACGATCTTCAAGGCTACGACGCGGCTTGGCCGTGCTGATCGACCCCGTTCGCTGCGCATCCCTGGACGCGAACAGCCACTGTGCATGCGGTGGCGGATGCCCGCTCTTCTGCCGCTTGTTCTTCATCGTCCCCGGAGGGTTTGTCCCTCCCGGGACAGGCGTCCTCCGACTTCATCCCGTGGAGGTTCGCCATGTCCTATGTCGTCGCCGACTCGCGTCCCGAGTCGCTCAGCCTGATCGCCGCCCAGCACGAAGACTGGATCATCCGCCAGGCCATCGCCTTGCTGGAACAACGCATCTTCAAGGCCGGCCCGATGCTGAACAGTCCCGCCGCCGTGCGCGACTACCTGCATCTGAAGCTGGTCGCGGAGCCCAACGAGGTCTTCGCCGTCGTGTTCCTCAACTCTCAGCACCAAGTCCTCGCCTACGAGCCGATGTTCAAGGGCACGGTCGATCAAACCTCGGTGTACCCGCGGGTGCTGGTGCAGCGCGCCCTGGCCCTCAACGCCTCGGCGGTCATCCTGGCCCACCAGCATCCATCTGGCATGACCGTGCCTTCGGCCGCCGATCAGGCGCTGACCGACCGGCTCAAAGCCGCCCTGGCGATAGTCGATGTCCGGGTGGTGGATTACTTCATCGTCGGCAAGGGCACGCCGTACTCCTTCGCCGAATCCGGCCTGCTGTAGCGCCGCTGACCGCCTGGTCCCCGCGGGAGCCTCGGCTGCCGCTTTTCTTTCGCCTGTCTGCCCAAAGCGGAGCGCGCGCGGTGCGCATTCCTTGTCGCGGTTGGACTGCCTTCGGCGTTCGACTAGAGCCTTGCTCTCATTCCCAGGACGCCCGCCATGACGGCTCCCTTCTTGAAACCCATCCCGCGGCTGCGGTGTACGCGCATCGCCTGCGCGGGAGGGCTGCTGCTGTGCCTGCTCGGCCAGGACGCATCCGCAGCCGACGTGCTGGTCGTGACCGACAGCCGCCATCCCGTGCAGTCCGCATCCGGCGCGCGCGTGATCGAGCTGGATCTGCCCGAGCGCATCGAGGCCGAACTGGCCGCGGGCCTGCCTGCCGATCCGGGCCGCGCGGCCGCGCTCGTGCAGCAACGCCTGCGCGATGGCAGCCAGGCACTACAGCGCCGCATCGGCAGCGCCTACCAGGGCGTCGCCGATGCCTGGGGCTTGGGGCTGGCCAAGGTGCCTGCCGTGGTGGTCGATCGCCGCTACGTGGTCTACGGCGAGCCCGATGTCGCGCGCGCCGTGGCACGCATCGAATCACATCGGAGGGCACAGCCATGAACCGCCTGCTGTCGGCGTCGTCGCGCCGGGCCCGCCTTGCCATCGCTTCGGTGCTGCTCGGCGGCGCCGCTTCGAGCTTCGCGCTGAACACGGCTACCATCGTGTCCTCGGCCCTGTCGCCCGACTGCCTGGAATATCGCGTCGTCGGCATCTGCTACTGGCTGTTCTGCACCTGGACGGGCTGCACGGTGCGCACCTCGGTGAAGGTGCGCCACTACATTCCCGACGCGGTGGTGTCGAGCTACAGCAACACCGGCGAGAACCCGTGGATCGAGGTGCGCGCCATGAGCATGCCCAATCCCACGGCGCAGGCCGGCGGCGACGGGACGACGAACCACGACAACGAGAACAACCTGGCGAAGTTCAAGAACGCCGACGTGATCGGGCATCCCGGCGGTTCGGTGTTCAGCCAGTTCGCCAGCGCGTCCGGCTACGCCTGCCAGGGCGCAGGCACGGCCTTCATGCCGTACCTGCTGAGCACCCTCGACACGCTGGCCTGGCGCTACAACGTCCCGGAGATGGTGTACCCCGAGGCGGTGATCCCCGGCATGCGCGAGATCGGCGGCCGCACGACGCTCAACCTGTGGGGCAACGTCTATCCGCGCGGCGGCTTCCTGCATCAGACCGACGACTACAAGAGCGGCGCCGTCGTCGCGCAGCGCGCGGGCGATGTCGTCACGCGGCGCATGCAGCCGCACGTCTACCAGCCGCTGCTCGCGAGTTCGAGCGACGGCTATTGGCCGGCCGGCGCCCTGGTGGAGAGCGATGCCTCCACCGGCAAGTGGCAGGAGCTGACGCCGACCCTCTCCAACTCCTGCGCCGTGTTCCCCCACTCCAACACGCGCGTGCAGGCCCAGCAAGGCGACTACGCCTGGGCGCTGTGGCGGCCCTATGCCTGCTGCCAGCGCCGCGGGCAGGTCTTCCTCGGCAGCGTCGATTTCCTCTGAGGTATTCCGATGAAAGCGTCTCTCTCCCGTTTCGCACAGCGCGCCAGGCCCTACGCGCTCAGCATCGCGCTCGCCTGCGCCGTCACGGCCGCAGCCGGCGTCGCGTGGGCGCAGACCCGCATCAGCCCCACCGGCGTCGGCGTGAGCGGCAGCGTCATCGGCGACGACGTGCTCTACAGCATCGGCGGCGGCCGGGCCGTGTCCATGGGCGGCGCCGGGAACATGCAGAGCATCGGCGTGGGCATCGGCTGGAACAGCAACCTGATCTGCGGAAACATGAGCATCACGACGACGCTGCAGAACCAGTTGAACGGCCTCACCAATGGCTTTCAGCAGATCATGTCCTCGGTGATCCAGAGCGCCACCAGCGCCGTGGCGTCGCTGCCGGCCCTGATCATCCAGCGCGCCGATCCGGGCCTCTACAACCTGCTGACCAACGGCGTGCTGCAGGCTCGGCTCGATTTCGACCGCAGCAAGTTGACGTGCAAGGCGATGGCCAACCGGATGGCGGACATGGCCGGCGGCCAGGCCGGGTGGGATCAGCTCGCCGAAGGTTTCGCGCTGCGCGATGCGGTGAGCAGCACCGATGCGGTGTCCGCCGTCGAGCAGGCCGAATCGAACAAGGGCAACAACGGCGTGCCCTGGGTGGGCGGCGGCAACGCGGGCGGCTCGGGCCAGGGTTCCATCAAGGTGGTCGGCGACGTGACCCGTGCCGGCTACAACCTGCTCAACAGCCGCGGCGTCAGCGACACCTCATCCATCCCGCGCGCGTCCTGCGGCAACCGGCTGACCTGCCAAACTTGGTCCTCGCCGCAGGCCGCAGCGGACTTCGCAACCCGCGTGCTCGGCGAGCGCGAGCAACGCACCTGCGAGACCTGCACCAAGACGCAGACCACGCCTGGCGTCGGCCTGACGCCGGTGATCCAGGAAGAGTACGAGACCAAGCTGCAGGCACTGCAGGGCCTCGTGACGGGCTCGACGCCGATGACGGTGGCAAACCTCGAAGCCGCCGGCAGCAACTCGCTGCCGATCACGCGCGGCGTGATCGAGGCGCTGCGCGACGAGCCCGATCAAGACCTGCTCGGCAAGCGCCTGGCGTCCGAAGCCGCGCTGTCGAGCGTGCTGGAGAAGGCCCTGCTGTTGCAGCGCACGCTGCTGACCGGCAAGAAGGAGCCGAACGTCGCCGCCAACGAGCTGGCCGTGAAGGCGGTCGATCAGGAGAACAACGCGCTGGAGCAGGAGATCAACAACCTCAAGACCGAGCTGGAGCTGCGGCGCACGCTGGCCGGCAATTCGGCGATGGCGATCGTGCAGCGCCACGGCACCCGCGCCGCGGGCTCGCGCGGCATCTTCGAGGGCGACACGACGCGCGACCGGCTCAAGGAAGTGCAGAAGCCGCGGAGCGGGCCATGACCAGCCGGGCCTGGCTGCGGCCGGCACGGCTGCTCGGCCGCCGCGTTGGCATCGTGCTGCTGTGGGTGCTGCTGGTGGCGGGCATCGCGGTCGGCGTGAACGTCGTCGGCCTCCACATCGTCGGCAGCATCGACGGCTGGGAGCAGTGGCTGCGCGAGCACTCGGGCCACTTCCTCGTCTGGCGGCTGCTGCTCTACGCGGCGACGGCCTACGGCTGGTGGTGGATGCGTCGGCGCCTGCGCGAACGCGAGCCATTGGCCGAGACCCATCAGCGCCTGCTGCGCGCCGAGATCGCGGCCGTCGCCACCCTCGTGCTGCTCGAAGGCAGCCAGCTACTGCGCAATGGCTGAGCCCTGGAGAACGCCATGACGCTCAACACAACGGACTACCTGGAGTATTACCTGACCCTGGTCGGGTGGATCGTCAGCAACGGCATCTGGAACATCCTCGTGGCCAGCGGCGTATTCGCGCTGCCCTTCGTGGTCATGGTGGTGCAGGAATGGCTGCGCGCGCGGGCCGAGGGTGCGGACGAGGGCAACAAGGGGGTGCTGTCATCGATGCGCATCGAGAACCGCGTGTGGGTGGCGATCGTCGTCATCCTGTTCGCCGGCATCCCCTTCATTCCGGTCGACCTCAGCACCATCAAGTTCGACACGACGCGCTCCGCGCAATGCCAGGTCAGCGTCCCGCAGCCCACCGACACGGGCTGGTCGAACGCCTACACCACGCTCAACAACCAGAGCGCGCTGGTGCCGGTGTGGTGGTTCTTCATGCACGCCATCTCGAAGGCGGTGACGGGCGGCGCGGTGGCGGCCATCCCCTGCGGAACGGATCTGCGTCAGATGCGCATGGACGTGGATGCCACGCGCATCGATGACCCGGTGCTGGCCCAGGAGGTCGGCGACTTCGTGCATGACTGCTACGGCCCCTCGCGCGCCAAGCTGTTCATGTCTCGGCCCACGCTCTCCGACGAGCAGATGAATGACGTGACCTGGATCGGTTCGAGCTACTTCCTGAACAACGCGGGCTTCTACGACACCTACCACTCGAACACGCCACGCACGGCCTGGCCCTACGACGCGACGCGCGATGCGGGGCTGGCCCAGGTGGATAGCGGCGGGGGCTACCCCACGTGCCGGCAGTGGTGGTCGGACGGCGGCAGCGGCCTGCGCGCGCGCCTGCTGGCCCAGGTCGATCCCGACCTGCTGACGCGCATCGGCCGCTGGGCGGGCTTCCTGTCGCAGAGCGAGGTGAACGACTCGGTGATCCGCGCCGTGGTCTCGCCGCGGCAGCAGAAGATGAACCAGGGCTCGGTCTACACCGACTACGGCGGCCAGATCGAGAAGACGCTGCCCAACGTCGTGACGCGCGGCGCCGGCGACCTGGGGCTGACCATGGGCTCGCTGGGCTTCTTTCCGGCGATGGACGTGGTACGCCAGGCGCTGCCGATGGTGCTGTCGCTGCTCAAGATGGCGCTGGTGATCTGCATCCCGCTGGTGCTGGTCTTCGGCACCTACGAGCTGAAGGCGCTGGTCGCGGTGAGCTGCGTGCAGTTCGCGCTGTTCTTCGTGGACTTCTGGTTCCAGCTCGCGCGCTGGCTGGACAGCACGATCCTCGACGCGCTCTACGGCTGGGGGTTCGGCGCGAACCGGCCGCACAGCAACTTCGATCCGCTGATCGGCCTGAACAACGCCTTCGGCGACATGCTGCTGAACTTCGTCATGGCGACGATGTTCATCGTGCTGCCTACCTTCTGGGTGGCTGCGCTGGGCTGGGTAGGCGTGCGCGCGGGAACGGCAATTCAAGGGCTGGCGGCAGGAACCAGGGATGCCCAAGCTGCTGGCGGCAGGGGTGCGGGTGTCGCTATGAAAGCAGCGAAGTAACGCCTCTAGGCTTGCTCGTCTTCTGGATCGTGGGGGTCGATCCGGTAATCGTCATGGGTGTAGAGGCCGTACCCGGCAGGGCCGTATCGCCATTCCGGCTTGTGTTCCTCGTCGTAGCTCCCATCGTCGTTGCGGACTACCCAGGCGCCGACCAGCGCGAACGCAAGCAGCAGTGCCAGCCAGAACGCGGTGTAGAGCAGGACACCGATCGCAGCGAGCTTGACGGCCAGCAGCGCGGCCTTGGCAATGCCAGGCGCCCATCCCTGCGCGAGCAGCCAGCCCTGCGCCCGCCGATCCAGACGCGCGCAGCCTCTCCACGCCCGGCCCAGTGTCCGGCCGAGGCGTTCTGCGAAGGTGGTCTGTGCGGCGGTCTTCATGGTGGCTACCTCATGTTCATCCTGTCGTGTGGCTGTGATCCCTGTCCGTGTCGCGATTGAAACCTGTGCTGTTCTTCAACCGCGGTCTAGTCCTTGTCTGCTGCGCGCCAGTCGGCCTGGCTTGCGGCCACCAGCGCCGCCCAATCGTCCGGCGGGTTGCCGCGTCCCAACATCTTCTCGAACACCGCATAGGGGTCGGACTTGCTGCCCGACGACCGCAAGGTCTGCTCGTCGTTGACCCAGGCGAACACGATCGCCTTGGCCTTGGAGTCGAAGCGGAAGAACAGCCGGAACCGCCTCCCGATCTTTGCGCGCCGCCAGTGCCGGTAGGCCGGCCCCAAGGTGTTGCCCTGGCGGAATTCGTCGCGCGCAGGATCGCTCGGCACGACATCCATGATCAACTGGCTCAACGCCCGGAACAGCTTGACGTTGGCGTTGCTCTCGAACCCCTGCGGGTCGTTCTGTTCGGCCCGTTCCGCGGCCGCGTGCAGCTTGCGCAACTGCTCGATCACGCCCTCGTGGAACAGGAGCGTCCAACCGTGCCGCTGCATCAGAGCGCCACTTCGCCTTCGATGTCTTCATCGAGGTTCACCGCGTGGTGCGCGTTGGCCAGCATGGCCCGCGCCAGATCGTCCGGCAGGGACTGGACGTGCCGCCCGGCCCGGATGTCCGCTTCCAGCAGCCCCAGGAAGGCGCCGATGGCCGGGTCTTCATGGTCGGCGTCGGCGCGGGTCACGACGACTTCGCCGCCGCGCAGGTCGAACGCCACCTTGCCGCCGGTGTCCACGCCCAGCGCTTGCCGGATGGACTTGGGCAGCGTGATCTGACCCTTGGAGGTCAGCGTCGCGACTTCGTGGATTTCGGGCATGGCGGCACTCCTGATGGCAATGCCTGGATGGTAAGGAAATTTCCTTACCTTGTCAATCTGGGTGTGCATGGTGCTCCGTCCGGTCGATGAAACGGCTCCATCGTAGGGGCGGCACAGCCAGCCTTCCCGCATCAATCCGACTTGGGCCAAACCCGCATTGGTTGTGGTTCGGCAGGCGTCGTTGCCCTATATCCAAAGGTTTCCGTAAAGGCCAAAGGGCTGGGGAAGGGGCAAGGGAATGGGGCCAAGGGGAAAGGCCCTACCCGAAAAGGCCAAAAGGCTCTCCCGACCGGCCCGCCGTCTGGGGTTCGCCATGCTCTCGCTGTTCCAACGCAAACGGGTGCCACCTGCCGCCAGTGCGCCACCGCCCAAACCTCCCGCCGAGCCCGGCAAAGGGCTGATGCGGCCGGAGCCGGCCGCATCGCTGCTGGCGACGCCGCGCCGGCAGAAGCTGCTGGAACACATCTGGCAGCGCACCTCGCTGTCGCGCCGGCAGTTCGCCACGCTGTACCTCGCCCCGCTGGAACGCTACGCCGAGCTGGTCCAGCAATTCCCCGCGTCGGAGGCCCATCACCACGCCTATCCGGGCGGCATGCTGGACCACGGCCTGGAGATCGTCGCCTACGCGCTCAAGCTGCGGCAGTCGCATCTGCTGCCCGCCGGCGCCACGCCGGAGGCGCAAGCCGCCCAGGCCGAGGCCTGGACCGCAGGCACCGCCTATGCTGCGCTGCTGCACGACATCGGCAAGATCGCGGTCGACCTGCACGTCGAGTACGCGGACGGCACGGTCTGGCATCCCTGGCACGGCCCGCTGCGGCGGCCGTACCGCTTCCGCTACCGCAGGGAGCGCGAATACCGGCTGCACAGCGCCGCCACCGGGCTGCTCTACGCCCGGCTGCTCGATCCGGGCATCTTCGACTGGCTCGCCGACTACCCCGACCTGTGGGCCGCGCTGCTGTACGTCCTGGCCGGCCAGTACGAGCACGCCGGCATGCTCGGCGAACTGGTCGTGCAGGCGGACCAGGCATCCGTCGCCCAGGAACTCGGCGGCGATCCGAGCAAGGCCCTGGCAGCGCCCCGGCACGCACTGCAGCGCAAGCTGCTCGATGGCCTGCGCTACCTCCTGAAGGAAGAATTCAAGCTGAACCAGCCCCAGGCCTCGGATGGCTGGCTGACCCAGGACGCGCTCTGGCTGGTGAGCAAGACCGTCTCGGACAAGCTGCGCGCGCATCTGCTGTCGCAGGGCATCGACGGCATCCCGGCCAGCAACACGGCGGTGTTCAACGTGCTGCAGGATCACGGCATCGCCTTGGCCACACCGGACGGCAAGGCGATCTGGAAGGCCACCGTCACCAGCGATGCCGGCTGGTCGCACAGCTTCACCTTCCTGAAACTGTCTCCGGCCATGGTCTGGGATGCGGCCGACCGGCCGGCGCCGTTCGCGGGTCGCGTGCAGGCCGACGAGGAACAAGGGGCGCCGACACCGCAGGCACCGGCATCCGAAGCGCCAGGCTTGGAAAGCGCCGATACGGCGCCACCAAGCATCGCGCCGACCGTCCCTATGCCCAGCGACAACGGCGTGGCTGCGCTGCTCGATCTGCTGAGTGACACGGCCCCACCCGTAGCGCCGGAGGCCCCGAGCGAACCCGAGCCTGCCTCGCCACCGGCGCCTACGGTGCTGCCGCAGATAAGCCTCGCGCCATTTCAGGATCGGCCGGAGCCATCCGGCGAGCATTTCATGGCCTGGCTGCGTCAGGGCATCCAGACGCACAAGCTCATCATCAACGACGCCAAAGCCTTGGTGCACAGCGTCGCCGGAACGGCCTACCTGGTGAGCCCCGGCGTCTTCCAGCGCTATGCGCAGGAACATCTGCAAATCGCCGCACTGGCGAAACCGGAGAACCTGGAGGGATGGCAGTGGGTGCAGAAGCGTTTCGAGAAGCTAGGCCTGCACCGCAAGCAAGCCAGCGGGCTGAATATCTGGACCTGCGAAGTCACGGGGCCGCGCAAATCCAGGCGACTGCACGGCTACCTGCTGAGCGCTCCCGAAGCGCTGTTCCAGGAAATGCCTCCGGACAATCCATACCTGCGCCTCCTCACCGAGGCCGTAAAGCGCGAAAATTCAGCCGCCGGTAATAAGAACGACAACGAACAGGGGTAGACAAGGAGCCACGGCGCGGGCCGGCTTCAGTCCGCTGATTTAGGCGGAGCCGTCTCTGCCAGCTTGGCTTCAGTCAGCGCCATCAAGTGGGCAGAACTGCATTTCAGCGCACGGGCGATTTTGAGAATGAGGGGGAGCGTGGGGACATGCTCGCCACGCTCGATCTTTCCCATGTGCGAACGCTCGATTCCTGACAGATGAGCCAGCGTTTCCTGGGCGATGCCTTGACTGGTTCTTTCTTCGCGCACGGAGGCCCCAAACGCGATGGCTGGTTCCGCTTCGTAGGTTGTTGTCCCGGTGGGCCGGCCTCTTTGAATCGAACGCTTTTGCATTGCCAAAAGCGTCGAGGATTGACACGATATAAACCACGTTAAACTTAACTCAATAGAAGCGACTTCATCGGTCGCCGCGAGTTCACTGCCTGGAGGAACTGGACGTGAAATCGAGCGATGCCTCCACTGAAATCCGGGTGGCTGTGCTCGGCGAGTGGGTGCCTTCACCGCTTGCCGACTTGCTGGCGTTGCAGCGCGCCGAAGAGCCAGAGACCGCCACCGCCTTGATCGGATGCAGTTCCACAGCGCAGGCGCAGGAACTGCCGCACGATAACTTTGACTTGGCCCTGTCCACAGCCGCCTGGGAGTGGCCAGGCTGGGTGTGCGAGCCGTTGTGGCATGACACGCTGGCAGTCGCCGTCGCCAAGCGCTCGCACCTGCTGTCCTACCGTGAAGTGCCTCGCCAAGAGCTGCTCAAGCAGCCGTTGATCTGCGCGCAGTCAACGGCCGACGAGCCGTGGCGCGCGGTGGCGCATGGCCTGGTCGAGGATGCACCGCAGGGCCATGAGCAGACCGTCAGCACCTTCGACATGGCGATGACGCTCGTCTCCGCGGGCTACGGCATTGCCGTCGCACCCGCCGCGAGACTGACCTGCTACCTGCGTCGCGGCATCGCCGCGCGGCCATTGGCTGGCGCACCCATCATCGTGATGGCCTACCTGCTTCGCCCGTCCTCGTCCTTGACCGAGCCCCAGGAAAGATTCGCCCGCCGCGCGCGCTCCGTGTCCTGAGACAGGGGCGCGCACTGCTGGGCGCTGGCGCGCTACGCAAACGCCACCTGCTGCGGGGACCACTCGCTTTCCTTCACCGTCGTGCTCACCGCCATGATGATCTTGTCGAGATTTGTGGCACTGACGCTTTCCAGAGCCGAGCCGCCGCGCAGCTTCGCGCGCGGCTGCAGGAGCGCGTTGTAGATCTGCCAAGGGTCGGCGCCCCTGGTCAGCTTGAGGACCGCCTGGATCAGCGCGTGCTTGACCGGATCGAGATGCCAATCCGGCACGCGCTGACCACGGTTGCCCAGGTTCAGCGCCAGCAGGTTGCCGGCCTTGATCTCGTAGCTGATCCACCGGCGGGACTTGCCCGCCATCTTCGCGTACTCGGCGACTGGCAGGTTGTGTGGTGCCTCGAAGACATCGACCAGTTCCATCCGCTGGCGCTGTATGTCGGACAGCGGTTCCTCCATGACGGAACGCGGCAACGGCACTGCGGGCAGCCGATGCGTCTCGGCTGACACCAGTGGCATCGCGTCTCCCGGCCTGGTCACGATCAGGAGCGGCGCCGACGCGGCCGCTGGTTTGGGTGGCGCACTCGCGGCTTCCTCATCCGAGAGGACGGGCACGCCCTCCAAATGAATGGTGAGCGGCATGCTCGCTGCCTCGACCATGTTCTGCTCGAAGAGATCGAGCCGGTCGGCCCAATCCTGCATCATCCGCCGCCGCTGCTCGACGTACTCGGCGTGGTTGTAGGTGGCACTGACCTTGTTGGGATCGACGTGCGAGAGTTGCGCGTCCACCCACACCTTCGGGTAGCCGATCTCGTTGAGCGCGGTGGACATCGTGCCCCGGATGCCGTGCCCGGTCAGCAGGTCGCGATAGCCCATGCGCTTGAGCGCGCCGTTGAGCGTGTTCTCGCTCATGCGCTTCTTCAACTCGCTGTCGTGGCGGAACAGATAGTGCTGGGCCGGTTTGAGCTGTTCGAGCAGGTGCCGGACGATCTCGATGGCCTGCACCGACAGCGGCACGATGTAGGGTGGAATGTCCTTGGGCAACTGGCGCTTCCTGCGCATGTCCACCTGGAGCTGCTTCACGACCTCGGGCGGGATGATCCAGAGGCCCCGATCGAGGTCGAACTGATCCGGCGTCGCCAGGCGCAGCTCGCCCGTGCGCACGCCGGTGAATAGCAGCAGCCGCAGACCGAGCTGGGTCTGCAGCCGGCCACGATACTTGCGCAGGCGCTGCAACAGCTTCGGCAACTCGGCCATGCGCAGGAACGGGTTGTGGTTCACCGGGGGCAGCGGCAGCGCCACCACGTCGAGGTCGGAAGCCGGGTTCTGCTCCAGGCCCGGCACGACCACCAGCGCGTAGCGGAACATCTGGTTGAACCACGTCCTGACTTTCTCGGCGACGGAGAGCGCCTTGCGCCGCTCGATCCTGGCGATCACTTCCAGCAGGTCAGGGCGTTTGATGTCGTAGATCGAGCGCTTGCCCAGCAAGGGCAGCACATCCTTGGCGAAGACGCGAGGGAGGATCGAGAGGGTGGTCTGCCGGCCCTTCTTGAGGCCGCGTTCGCGGTGGGCAAGCCACTTCTTGTAGATCGCCTCGAAGGTGTTTTCACCGGCGAGTTTGACCGCGGCGCGCTTTTGCTTGCGGTGAAGGCGCGGGTTGATGTCCTTGGCCACCAAGGCGCGCGCCTCGTCACGCAGGGCGCGTGCCTCACGAAGGGACACCTCGGGATAGGTGCCCAGCGACATGCGCTTGGGCTCCTTCATCCAGTAGTAACGGAAGTGCCAGCTCTTGCTGCCCGTGGCCGTCACGGCCAGGGAGAGACCATCGATGTCTGGAAGTGTGTAGGCCTTGCCGGTGGCTTTGGCTTGGCGGACCACCAAGTCTGAGAGTGCCATGCTCTAGCTCCTGAACATGAGTCAGGAACCAGATGCTTAACCCATCGACCTCAGCGCCCTAGCAACAATCCGGAAGCCGTCGTGCCCGCAAAAATGGACACAAAAATGGACATAAACGTCGTGGCTTCAGGTGGATTTCCGTGGAGCCCACTGGAACATCGAGGTGTCGAAAACTCAACCAGAATCAACGACTTACGATGCCTCTTGGACTTCCTCAGAATTCCCTGGAACGATGCAGTGGAGCGGGCGAAGGGAATCGAACCCTCGTATAGAGCTTGGGAAGCTCTCGTTCTACCATTGAACTACGCCCGCTTTGAGGTGCGTAAAGCATTATAGACCTTACGCCTCTTCATACAAGCCTCTTCGCAACTAAATGGCGATAAAATAATCACTTAGCACTTCGGCTTGCTGCCCTGTGCCGGAAGATAACGCTGCGGGTCGATGGCGGTGGCCTTATAACGGATCTGGAAGTGCAGCTTCACCGTATCCGTCCCCGTGCTGCCCATGGTGGCGATCTTCTGCCCCGCCTTCACGTTCTGACCGTTATTGACCAGCATTGTGTCGTTATGCGCATAAGCCGTGATGTAGTCTTCACCATGCTTAATCATGATCAAATTACCGTAACCGCGCAGCTGGTTGCCCACGTACACGACCTTCCCAGCCCCGGAGGCATAAACCGGCGTACCGCGCGCGGCGGCAATATCGATGCCCTTATTGCCGCCTTCAGACAAGGAGTACGGCAGCACAACTTTACCGCTGGCCGGCCAAATCCAGCAGCGCTGTCCGACAGGCGGCCAGGAGGATTGCGGCACCGCATAGGATGGCGTCACTTTGGCGGTTTTGCCTTTCGATGAAGATTTTTTGCCCGAGGATGAACCGCCATTAACCTTCAGCTTCTGCCCCACTTCGATGGTATATGGCGGAGAGATATTATTCAGACGCGCCAGCTCCTTCACGCTGGTCCCTGTCGCACGCGAAATCCGGTACAGCGTATCCCCGCGCTTCACGGTATAGACCGCGCCGGAATAGCTGCCCATATCCGAAGATTTACTCCCTGAACAGCCTGCCAGTAATAGCGTCAGCATCAGGCAGAACACGGCAGTGATGGGGTTTCTCGTCAGGCTTCCTGCAAACAAAACAGATCCTCGGTCAGCGTGAATGGCGCCCTATAATACCAGCCCAAACAGATATGGGTCAGCCCTTTTCCGCTCTGTGGAACAAACCGTTCGTACCGGAATGCAGTATAATGACATCGCTGGTGGTGCTGAACCATCCGCATGGTTAGCACTGGAGCATCAATGAGTATTCAAGAACACGTTATTTTGGTAAATGACCAGGGAATGGTGATTGGCACTCAGGAAAAATACGCTGCACATACCTCCCATACCCCACTCCATCTGGCGTTCTCTTCCTGGCTCTTTAATGCCAAAGGGGAGTGTCTTATCACCCGTCGCGCATTAAGCAAAAAAGCCTGGCCGGGCGTCTGGACGAACTCAGTCTGCGGCCATCCGCAATCTGGTGAAGCGATTGATCAGGCCATTGTGCGCCGCTGCCGCTATGAAGTGGGAGCCGAAATTACCGGGATCACCCCTGTCGCCGCTGAGTTTCGCTACTGTGAAACCGATCCTTCCGGGATCGTCGAAAATGAGATTTGCCCGGTCTTTGCCGCCAGGATCACGAATGCGCTGACGATCAACAGTGATGAAGTGATGGCATACGAATGGGTTGATCTGGACGCGTTGTTCCTGGCTCTGGATGCCACACCGTGGGCCTTTAGCCCCTGGATGGTGATGGAGGCGACGGCGGCACGCGAAAAACTGCGGGCCTTCGCCGCCAAATAAAAAAGCCCCGGCGACTATCGCACGGGGCTTTTTACGATCTGCAGACGTTATTTAACCGGACGCATCGCCGGGAACAGGATCACGTCGCGGATGGTGTGGCTGTTGGTGAACAGCATTACCATACGGTCGATACCAATACCCAGACCCGCCGTTGGTGGCAGGCCGTGCTCCAGCGCCGTCACGTAGTCTTCGTCGAAGAACATCGCTTCGTCGTCGCCTGCCGCTTTTGCGTCAACCTGATCCTGGAAGCGCTGCGCCTGATCTTCTGCATCGTTCAGCTCGCTAAAGCCGTTGCCGATTTCACGGCCACCGATGAAGAATTCAAAGCGGTCAGTGATCTCCGGGTTCTCGTCATTACGACGCGCCAGCGGGGACACTTCAGCCGGGTATTCAGTGATGAAGGTCGGCTGAATCAGGTGCGCTTCTGCCACTTCTTCAAAGATCTCGGTCACGATACGGCCCAGACCCCAGCTCTTCTCCACTTTAATACCGATGCTTTCAGCGATCGCTTTTGCAGAATCGAAGTTATCCAGATCCGCCATGTTGGTTTCCGGGCGGTATTTCTTGATGGCTTCGCGCATGGTCAGTTTTTCGAACGGCTTGCCGAAGTCGAACACTTCTTCACCGTAAGGTACCTGCGTTGTGCCCAGAATATCCTGCGCCAGGGTGCGGAACAGGGATTCGGTCAGCTCGATCAGATCTTTGTAATCTGCATACGCCATATAGAGTTCCATCATGGTGAACTCTGGGTTATGACGCACGGAGATGCCTTCGTTACGGAAGTTACGGTTGATTTCGAACACGCGATCGAACCCACCCACCACCAGACGCTTCAGGTACAGTTCCGGCGCGATACGCAGGTACATGTCCAGGTCCAGGGCATTGTGATGGGTGATGAACGGACGTGCGGAAGCACCGCCCGGGATCACCTGCATCATTGGGGTTTCCACTTCCATAAAGTCGCGGTTAACCATGAACTGGCGGATACCGGCCATGATCTGGGAGCGAATTTTGAAAGTCTTGCGGGACTCATCGTTAGAGATGAGGTCCAGATAACGCTGGCGGTAGCGCGCTTCCTGATCCTGCAGGCCGTGGAATTTGTCCGGCAGCGGGCGCAGGGCTTTGGTCAACAGACGCAGTTCGGTGCAGTGGATAGACAGTTCACCGGTCTTGGTTTTGAACAGTTTACCTTTCGCGCCCAGGATATCGCCCAGGTCCCACTTCTTGAACTGCTCGTTGTAGATGCCTTCTGGCAGATCGTCACGGGAAACGTACAGCTGAATGCGGCCGCCCACGTCCTGCAGGGTAACGAAAGAGGCTTTACCCATGATACGACGGGTCATCATACGGCCCGCAACGGCCACTTCGATGTTCAGCGCTTCCAGCTCTTCGTTTTCTTTAGCGTCGAAGTCAGCGTGCAGTTGGTCTGAGGTGTGGTCACGACGAAAATCGTTCGGGAACGGCACGCCCTGCTCGCGCAGCGCTGCCAGCTTCTCGCGGCGGGTTTTCAGTTCGTTGTTAAGATCGACTACCGCGTCAGCGCCCTGTGCTTGTTGTTCAGACATGTTGGTTCCTCATAACCCTGCTTTCAAACTTGCTTCGATAAATTGGTCCAGGCTGCCGTCCAGCACCGCCTGCGTGTTACGGGTTTCAACCCCGGTACGCAGGTCTTTGATGCGGGAGTCATCAAGGACGTAAGAACGGATCTGGCTGCCCCAGCCGATATCAGACTTGTTGTCTTCCATCGCCTGTTTCTCAGCATTTTTCTTCTGCATTTCCAGCTCATAAAGCTTCGCTTTCATCTGCTTCATGGCCTGGTCTTTGTTCTTATGCTGGGAACGGTCGTTCTGGCACTGTGTTACCAGCCCGGTTGGAATGTGGGTAATACGTACCGCCGATTCCGTACGGTTAACGTGCTGTCCGCCCGCGCCAGATGCGCGGTAAACGTCGATACGCAGATCTGCCGGGTTGATTTCGATATCGATATCTTCGTCAACTTCGGGGTAAACAAACGCGGAGCTGAAGGAGGTATGACGACGACCACCGGAGTCGAACGGGCTCTTACGTACCAGGCGGTGAACGCCGGTTTCGGTACGCAGCCAGCCGTAGGCGTAGTCACCAATGATCTTGATGGTGACGGACTTAATGCCAGCCACTTCGCCTTCAGACTCTTCGATAATCTCGGTTTTGAAGCCACGCGCTTCAGCCCAGCGCAGATACATGCGCATCAGCATGCTGGCCCAGTCCTGCGCTTCAGTACCGCCAGAACCTGCCTGGATATCGAGATAGCAGTCAGCACTATCGTATTCGCCGGAGAACATACGACGGAACTCAAGCTGCGCCAGCTTCTCTTCCAGCACGTCGAGCTCTGCCACGGCTTCGTTAAAGGTTTCTTCGTCGTCGGCTTCTACAGCCAGCTCCAGCAAACCGGAAACGTCTTCCAGCCCCTGAGCCATTTGATCCAGCGTATCTACGATAGCTTCGAGAGAGGAACGCTCTTTACCCAGCGCCTGCGCGCGTTCAGGCTCGTTCCAGACGTCCGGCTGTTCCAGCTCGGCGTTTACTTCTTCAAGACGCTCTTTCTTGGCATCGTAGTCAAAGATACCCCCTAAGAACGTCAGAGCGCTCCGTGAGGTCCTGAATACGGTTTTTTACCGGATTAATTTCAAACATGGTCTGTTTTCTTTTATGGACTTGTCAAAATGCGGTGATAAGAGCGGGATTGTACCGAATCCACGCCCTTTTTTATAGAGATTACTGCCGCTAAATTGGCCAGATATTGTCGATGATGATTTGAAGGGAGCGGTTACCGCGAAACTCGTTGATATCCAGTTTGTAGGCCAGTTCGACCTCGCGTACGCCATTGTCCGGCCAGACAGCGGTATCGACGTTAAAGGCAATACCATCCAACAGCGGGCCGCCGCCCACCGGTTCCACCATCACTTTCAAGTGACGTTCGCCCACGATGCGCTGTTGCAGCAGACGGAAGCGGCCATCGAACAGTGGCTCCGGGAACATCTGTCCCCACGGGCCTGCATCGCGTAGCATTTGCGCCACTTCCATGGTCATCTCCATCGGTGCGAGCTCACCGTCGGAAATCACTTCACCCTGCAGCAGAGCAGGGTCGATCCAGTCAGTCACCAGTTCGCCAAACAGACGCTGGAACTCGTCGAATTTCGCCTCTTCCAGCGACAAGCCTGCCGCCATCGCGTGACCACCGAATTTGAGCATCAGGCCCGGGTAGAGCGTATCCAGACGCTCCAGCGCATCGCGCATGTGCAGCCCCTGAATCGAACGACCGGAGCCCTTCAGCGTGCCATCGCCTGCGGGCGCAAATGCAATCACCGGACGGTGGAAACGCTCTTTAATACGCGACGCCAGAATGCCCACCACCCCCTGATGCCATTCAGGGTGGTACATCGCCAGCCCGCCCGGCAATGTTTCACCGCTGCGTTCAAGCTTTTCACACAGGGTTAGTGCTTCAGCCTGCATTCCCTGTTCGATCTCTTTGCGGGTCTGGTTCAGCGCATCCAGTTCATTCGCCAGCACGCGCGCTTCACCAATGTTATCGCACAGCAGCAGCGCGACGCCGACGGACATATCGTCCAGCCTGCCGGCCGCGTTCAGGCGCGGGCCGAGGGCAAAGCCCAAATCGCTGGCGGCGAGCTTGAGCGGATCGCGGTTCGCAATCTCCAGCAGCGCCTTAATACCCGGACGACACTTGCCCGCACGAATGCGGCTTAACCCTTGCCAGGTGAGGATACGGTTATTGGTATCGAGCGGTACCACGTCCGCCACGGTGCCGAGCGCAACAAGATCGAGATACTCGGCAAGATTGGGCACGGCGATCCCGCGGGACTCGAACCAGCCTTTATCCCGCAGCAGGGTGCGCAGCGCCAGCATCAGATAAAACGCCACGCCCACGCCCGCCAGTGATTTCGACGGGAAATCGCAGTCGCGCAGGTTCGGGTTAATAATGGCTTCAGCGGCCGGCAGCGTTTCCCCCGGCAGGTGGTGATCGGTAACCAGCACCGGGATCCCCAACTGATGCGCGTGATCGACACCCGCATGGGAGGAGATCCCGTTATCTACGGTCAGGATCATCTGCGCGCCGCGGGCATGTGCCTGATCGACCACTTCCGGGCTAAGGCCATAACCATCTTCAAAGCGGTTAGGCACCAGATAGGTAACGTTTTCGCAGCCCAGCGCGCGCAGGCTGAGCACGCTCAGCGCGGTGCTGGTGGCGCCGTCGGCATCGAAATCCCCCACCACCACAATGCGCGTGCCTTCACGAAGCGCGTTGTAGAGCATTTCAGTGGCTTTTTCGATGCCGTTCAGCTGCTGCCAGGGCAGCATCCCTTTGACGCTGCGCTCAAGATCGCCTGCACTCCGCACGCCGCGGCTGGCGTAGAGCCGCTTTAACAGCGGCGGAAGATCGGCTGGCAAATCAACCTGTGCAACCGCGTCGCGGCGGCGCAATTTTATTGGGGCTTTCACGCGGATTATTTACCACCAAACTGTTTCTGGTGCGCGTCGAGGAACTCTTTCATCTCTTTTGGCCCCTGATAGCCCGGGACAACGTAGCCGTTGCTTAAGACAATGGCTGGCGTACCGGTCACGCCAAACTGCACGCCCAGCGCGTAGTGGTTGGCAATATCAATATCACAGGAAGCCGGCTGCACACCCTTACCGTTCATCGCGTCATCAAACGCTTTGTTACGATCTTTTGCACACCATATGGCCTTCATGTCCTGCTCAGGCTGGCTCTGCACACCCGCGCGAGGGAAAGCCAGGTAACGCACGGTAATGCCCAGCGCGTTGTAATCTTTCATCTCTTCATGCAGCTTGTGGCAGTAGCCACAGGTGATGTCGGTAAAGACGGTTATAACGTGTTTTTCCTGCGCCGCCTTATAAACGATCATCTCTTTTTCGAGCGCATTCAGGTTTTTCATCAGCAGCTGGTTGGTCACGTTCACCGGCTGCGCGCCGCTTACGTCGTACATCGGCCCCTGAATAATGTGTTTGCCATCTTCGGTCACGTACAGCACGCCGCTGTTGGTTAAAACGGTTTTCATCCCCGCCACCGGCGCAGGCTGAATTTCGCTGCTGGTTACGCCGAGTTTCGTCAGCGACTGTTTGATAGCGGCGTCATCCGCATGGGCAAAACCGGTAAAAGAGGCTGCCAGCAGGGTGAACAGCGCAAAAGACTTTTTCATATAAGATCCTGTAACAATTCGTCGGCACTCACGCGCGAGGGTGGTGCTGTTGGTGTAGCTGCCGCAGGCGTTCCGTCGCGACATGGGTGTAAATTTGCGTCGTGGAAAGATCGCTGTGTCCCAGCAGCATCTGCACCACGCGCAGATCGGCGCCGTGGTTCAGCAGATGTGTCGCAAAGGCATGCCGCAACACGTGCGGCGACAGCTTTTCACTGTCAATGCCCGCCAGTGTGGCGTAATGCTTGATGCGATGCCAGAACGTTTGCCGCGTCATCTGCTGCGCACGCTGACTGGGGAACAAGACATCGATAGAAACGCCGTTCAGCAACCACGGACGACCGTGCTCCAGATACGTTTCCAGCCAGTACACCGCCTCTTCTCCCAGCGGGACCAGCCGTTCCTTGTTCCCTTTACCGATCACACGAACCACGCCCTGACGCAAGCTGATATCGCTCATCGTCAGGCCAACCAGTTCCGAAACGCGCAAGCCGGTAGCATACAATAGCTCAAGCATGGCTTTATCGCGTAACTCCAGCGGCAGGTCAACAGCCGGAGATTGTAATAATCTCTCAACTTGTGCTTCGCTGAGATCTTTCGGTAGCCGCTGCGGGAGTTTAGGCGATGCCAGGAGGGCGCTGGGATCGTCCGCGCGAATTTTCTCACGGTAGAGATGCTGGAACAGTCGACGCATTGCACTGAGCAGACGCGCAGAGCTGGTGGCTTTGTAGCCCCCTTCCATACGCTCGCCCAGCAGCGCCTGCAGGTCGTCGCTTTGTGCGCTCTCCAGCGACAGTCCCCGGTGTGCCAGCCACTCCACCAGCATGGTGAGGTCCCGCCGATAGGCGCTCAGCGTATTTTGGGCCAGGTTTTTCTCCAGCCACAGCGCGTCGAGAAACTGTTCGATGAGTGCGAGATCCTTTTCCACATCAGCCCCTTTGATTCTGCAATCCGGGCATTATGCCTGATTGCGAGCGGTTTCTGGTACACTACGCGCAAAGTCATAGCAAGAATTGAGATAGATACGCGATGAATATTGGTCTGTTTTATGGTTCCAGCACCTGCTACACCGAAATGGCGGCAGAGAAAATTCGCGACATCATTGGCCCGGAACTGGTGACGTTGCATAACCTGAAGGACGATGCGCTCACGCTGATGGAGCAGTACGACGTATTGATCCTCGGCATCCCGACCTGGGATTTCGGTGAGATACAGGAAGACTGGGAAGCCATCTGGGATCAGCTCGATACGCTCAACCTCGACGGCAAAATCATTGCCATGTACGGTATGGGCGACCAGTTCGGTTATGGGGAATGGTTCCTGGATGCTCTCGGCATGCTGCACGATAAGCTGGCACCGAAGGGCGTCACGTTTATCGGCTACTGGCCAACGGAAGGTTACGAATTCACCAGTAAAAAACCGATTATCGCAGACGGCCAACTGTTTGTCGGGCTCGCGCTGGATGAAACCAACCAGTACGATCTGAGCGACGAGCGTCTGCAAACCTGGTGCGAACAGATTCTGGGCGAAATGGCCGAGAAGTTCAGTTAACGCGTATTATTCCTGCGTCGGTTGCTGCTGCAGTAGCATCCGGCGCAGTTCCCGCCACTCCGCAATATCCATACTGTCGGCGGCCAGCCACAGATGCTGGCACTTACCGCCGCCCACCTGGCGTAACCGTAGCATCATGCCGGAACTGAGCATCCAGGGCATACCGAGGATATCCCACTCTTTACCCTGCCAGCGCAGGCGGGAGTCCATCAGTAATTTGATCTCACCCTGGCGGGCATTGATCCGGCGCTGGCTGCGAACGCTGTCAAAAACGACGAACGACAGCAACAACAGCCACAGCGGCGTATAGCTAAGCGGCCACGGCATCAGTAAAACAAATGCCGCGACCAGGCCGTGGAGCAATAACGACATCCACTGCGAGCGCCACGAGACGCGAAGATCAGATTGCCACAGGACCACGTTCCCGATTCCGTGTTTGAATTAATTGCACCATCCGTTGCAACTCGGTGTCGGCGGGCTTGCCGTGGTTCATCAGCCAGTTGAATAAATCGGGATCGTCAGACTCAAGCAGGCGAACAAACAGACGCTTATCCTCATCGCTTAAGCTGTCATACTCATATTCGAAGAAAGGCATGATGGAGATATCAAGTTCACGCATGCCGCGTCGGCATGCCCAGTGAATACGGGCCTTGTTGTTAATATCCATGTTCTGTTTCCTGCATTACGTTTGGCACAGTCGGTACCCCGTTCAGTCTTCTTTATTTCTCTGCGGGGACACTCGCTAGTGTAACGTGTTTTTGACCGTTTCTTTACTGGAATATTGCGAAGCTGAAGCGGGCTTCCAGAATAACCCCTATAAAGACAGCGGATTACACTATTTTGCGTGGCGCTACGCATTGCTGCGTTATGGCACGAATGGCCTGCTGAAAGCGCTTGCAATGGCTGTAGTCTCTTTTACCATTAGGCATTATCAAAGCGTTAAGCAATTCAGGATACCGTTATGGCATTTACACCATTTTCTCCTCGCCAGCCCGCCGCCTCTGCGCGTCTGCCGCTGACGCTTATTTCTCTTGATGACTGGGCACTGGCCACACTCGTTGGTGCCGACGCCGAAAAATACCTTCAGGGCCAGGTCACGGCAGACGTGAGCCAGATGACCGAACATCAGCACCTGCTGGCTGCGCATTGCGATCCAAAAGGCAAAATGTGGAGCAACCTGCGTCTGTTCCGCCGTCAGGATGGCTTTGCCTTTATTGAGCGCCGCAGCCTGCGTGATGACCAGCTTAAAGAGCTGAAGAAATACGCGGTCTTTTCCAAAGTCACGATTGCGCCAGATGACGAGCACGTGCTGCTGGGCGTGGCCGGTTTCCAGGCGCGTGCCGCGCTGAAAAACCTGTTCAACGAACTGCCGGATGCAGAAAAGCAGCTGGTTAGCGAAGGTGAGACCTCCATCCTGTGGTTTGAACACCCTGCAGAGCGTTTCCTGCTGGTGACCGACGCCGCGACCGCCGAGCGCGTAACTGAGGCCCTGCGCGGTGAAGCCCAGTTCAATAACAGCCAACAGTGGCTGGCACTGAACATTGAAGCGGGTCTGCCGGTGATTGACGCGGCCAACAGCGCGCAGTTTATTCCGCAGGCGACCAACCTGCAGGCGCTGGGCGGCATCAGCTTTAAAAAAGGCTGTTACACCGGCCAGGAGATGGTCGCGCGGGCAAAATTCCGCGGCGCGAATAAGCGCGCGCTGTGGACACTGGCGGGTCACGCCAGCCGTGTACCGGAAGCGGGTGAAGATTTAGAACTGAAGATGGGTGAAAACTGGCGCCGTACCGGCACCGTGTTAGCCGCTGTTCAGCTGGATGATGGCCGTCTGCTGGTGCAGGCGGTGATGAACAACGACATGGAAGCCGACAGCGTGTTCCGCGTGCGTGATGATGCCAATACCTTGAGTATTGAGCCGCTGCCGTATTCACTGGAAGAGTGATGCTGTATCGCCCGGTGGCGCTGCGCTTACCGGGCCTACGGTTTTGGTGTTCTCCCTCTCGCTGTGGGAGAGGGTTAGGGTGAGGGCAACAGGCCGCAAGATGTAAAAACTACACCTGCCCCACATACAAATAAATTGCCAGGAAGTGACACACGCTGCCCCCAAGTACAAAGCCGTGCCAGATCGCATGGTTATAAGGGATGCGCTTGCAGACATAGAAAATGACGCCCAACGAGTAGACCACGCCGCCTACGGCAAGCAGGGTCACGCCCCCTACCGCCAGCTTAATCGCCAGCTTAATCGCCAGCTGATAAACCACTATCAGCGACAGCCAGCCCATCGTCAGGTAGGTCATCAGCGACAGCACCTTAAACCGGTGCGCAATGGTCAGCTTAAAGAGGATCCCCAGCAGCGCCAGGCTCCAGATCACAATCATCAGGCCACGCGACAGCGGTGAGTTCAACCCCACCAGCAGGAATGGCGTGTAGGTGCCTGCAATAAGAAGATAGATAGCGCAGTGGTCAAATTTTTTGAGCCATATCTTTGCCCGCTGATGCGGAATGGCGTGATACAGCGTCGACGCCAGAAACAGCAGGATCATACTTCCGCCATACAGGCTGTAGCTGGTAATGGCCATGGCACTGGCGTTGGTGTCCACCGCCTGCACCAGTAATAACACTAAACCGACAATCCCAAACACCAGGCCAATGCCGTGGCTGATGCTGTTGGCTACTTCCTCAGCCAGTGAATATCCCTGTGCGATTAATGGTCTGCTCACCATACAAAACTCCGGGAAAACGAAAGATGATTATTCATCGCATGACTATGCTAACTGAGAATTATTCCAGTGAACACCTGTTAGCTAAAATAATTTCAATCCATAATTTATATATAAAAATCATAGATATAAAAAACATTTTCACCTTACATTTGTTCACATTAAAATTTAATCATTATGAATCAAAGGCATAAAAATGGATCCTGCCCTCTGGCTGCATGTTATGATGGGTCAATGAGGTCTGAATGAGAGTTATGCCACTGTGAGTATGTTCACCCACGCCACCATTGCCAGTCTCAATAATCTGGAGATGATGGTCTACAACTATGTCATCAAAAATCGTGACAAAGTGATGTACATGACTATCCGCGAACTGGCGGACGCGGCAGGTGTCTCCACCACCACTATCCTGCGCTTTTGCCGCAAACTCAACTGCGAAGGCTACTCTGAATTCCGCGTACGCTTTAAGCTCTACCTGGAGCAGAACGAACCTCAGCAGATAAATTTTGGTGCCAGTGAAATTATCAGCTTCTTTAAAAGCGTTAATAATGAAGAGTTCGATACATTATTAGATGAAGCGGTGGAGATAATATTATCGTCCGAGCGAATTATCTTTGTCGGCGCAGGGACCTCAGGCTCGCTGGCAAAATATGGTGCACGCTTCTTTTCTAATATCGGTAAATTCAGCAACCATATCGACGATCCTTATTTCCCGGTGACCAATGATATGGCCAAAAATGCGCTGGCGATTGTACTGTCGGTATCCGGTGAAACGGAAGAGATCCTGCGCTTCGCCAGCCAGTTCAGCCTGCATCACTGCAAGGTACTTTCCATTACCAGCCATGAACATTCGCGGCTGGCAAAACTGGCCGATTTTAATCTCTCCTGGCATGTTCCCCAGACGCGTATTGCAGGCGTGTATGATATCACCACCCAAATCCCCGTTATTTATATTCTGGAGTCGCTCGGGCGTAAACTGGCGAAGAAATTAACAGAATAAAACATCCTGTTTTTTGCATGTAACAAATTACAATTTAGGCAAATTGTTATATCGTGACATTTAATGTCGCTTTGCTAGACTCGATTCCAATAAGTCATGAATTGAGAATAGCAGCGATGAAAAAATTAACCTTACCAAAAGATTTTTTATGGGGCGGCGCGGTTGCTGCTCACCAGGTGGAAGGCGGCTGGAACAAAGGCGGCAAAGGGCCGAGCATCTGTGACGTGCTGACCGGTGGCGCGCATGGCGTTCCCCGTGAAATCACCCAGGAAGTGGTACCGGGTAAATACTACCCAAACCACGAGGCCATCGACTTCCACGGCCACTACAAAGAAGACATCAAGCTGTTTGCCGAGATGGGCTTCAAATGTTTCCGCACCTCTATCGCCTGGACGCGCATCTTCCCGAAAGGTGACGAAACGCAGCCCAATGAAGAAGGGCTGAAGTTTTACGACGATCTGTTCGATGAGTTGCTAAAGTACAACATCGAGCCGGTGATCACCCTCTCCCACTTCGAAATGCCGCTGCACCTGGTGCAGGAATATGGCGCCTGGACCAACCGTAAAGTGGTCGATTTTTTTGTCCGTTTCGCGGAAGTGGTCTTCGAGCGTTACAAAAACAAGGTCAAATACTGGATGACCTTCAACGAAATCAACAACCAGCGTAACTGGCGTGCCCCGCTGTTCGGTTACTGCTGCTCCGGTGTGGTCTATACCGAGCACGACAACCCGGAAGAGACCATGTACCAGGTGCTGCATCATCAGTTTGTGGCAAGCGCCCTGGCAGTGAAAGCTGCGCGTCGTATTAACCCGGAAATGAAGGTCGGCTGTATGCTGGCGATGGTGGCGCTCTATCCGTTCTCCTGTAAACCGGAGGACGTGATGTTTGCCCAGGAATCCATGCGTGAACGCTATGTCTTTACCGACGTTCAGCTGCGCGGTTATTACCCGTCTTATGTACTGAATGAGTGGGAGCGCCGTGGTTTCACCATTAACATGGAGCCGGGTGATGAGCAGATCCTGCGTGAAGGTACCTGCGACTACTTAGGTTTCAGCTATTACATGACTAACTCCGTCAAAGCAGAAGGCGGTACCGGCGATGCAATCTCAGGCTTTGAAGGCAGCGTGCCCAACCCGCATGTGAAAGCCTCTGACTGGGGCTGGCAGATTGACCCTGTGGGTCTGCGCTACTCTTTGTGTGAGCTATACGAGCGTTATCAGAAACCGCTGTTTATCGTCGAGAACGGTTTTGGCGCCTACGATAAAGTGGAAGAAGATGGCAGCATTAACGACGACTACCGCATCGACTATCTGCGCGCTCACGTGGAAGAGATGATCAAAGCCGTGACGCACGATGGCGTGGACCTGATGGGTTATACGCCGTGGGGCTGTATCGACTGCGTGTCGTTCACCACCGGCCAGTACAGCAAGCGCTATGGTTTTATCTACGTGAACAAGCACGACGACGGCACGGGCGACATGTCGCGCTCCCGTAAGAAAAGCTTCGAGTGGTATAAAGGTGTGATTGCCAGTAACGGTGAGACGCTTTAACTCTGTAACGCCGGGCGGCGCTACGATTGATCCCCTCTCCCTTTTGGGGAGAGGGTTAGGGTAAGGGGTTTACTTCCCGCCCGCTAACTCAATAAAACTGCCCGTCACGTACGACGCTTTCTCGCTCAGCAGCCAGACAATCGCCTGGGCTACCTCTTCAGGCTGGCCGCCGCGCTGCATCGGCAGCAACGACTTAACGCGATCCACACGTCCCGGCTCTCCACCGTCGGCATGGATGTCGGTATAGATAAGCCCAGGGCGCACGCAGTTAACGCGGATACCTTGCGCCGCCACTTCCAGCGCTAACCCGGTTGTCAGTGAATCCACCGCCCCTTTGGACGCCGCGTAATCCACATACTCACCCGGTGCGCCCAGTCGTGACGCCGCGGAGGAGACATTCACAATCGCCCCACCCTTGCCGCCATGTTTGTGCGACATACGCTTTACCGCTTCACGGCAGCAAAGGAAATACCCCGTGACGTTGGTTGCCAGCACGCGATTAATGCGTTCAGCCGAAAGATTTTCGATAGTGGATTGCTCAAACAGGATCCCGGCGTTATTCACCAGCGCGGTCAGCGGCTCAGCTTCTCGGTCAAGACTGTCGAACATCGCCAGTACCTGCGCTTCATCGCTAATATCTGCGCGCAGGGCAAAGGCTTTACCGCCCGCCCCGACGATCTGGTTGATAACGTCCGTCGCAGCCTTGATATTGTGGTGATAATTCACCGCCACGGTGTAGCCTTCGTTTGCCAGCTGCAGCGCGGTGGCTTTACCGATACCGCGGCTGGCGCCTGTTACAAGTGCAATACCCATTCTTTTCTCCCAATAAAAAATGTCCGCAGTCAAGCGATTGTTGAAATCAGCCTGATGGCCGGAAGTCTATATGGGGTGCGGGTTTGGCTCTACTTCGGGCCGCCTTGCGGGGCTGTGGCGTTGTGGGCTGGGAGCCACATAGGAGCTTCGCGGTAGAAAGCCCGAGCGTGCTGCATCGGGGGCGGTTGCCTGCAGGCGGTAGCCGCGTTTGGTCTTCATAGCCCAATCGGTCGCCGTCCTCCAGAATGAAGAACGCGCAGCCTTGGGCTGCGCGTTTGAGGGATGGCCGCCAGCGGAAACCGGCATCATCAGCTTGGCTTCGGCGGCGCGGCCTTGCCCGCGCCTCCCTTCCTGAATCCCCGATCTCCGACCATGAAGGCTTCTAGCATGTGCGGAATTAGCACCGTGGCATCGACCGCCTCGCCGTAGGTCTGCGCGTGCAGCGTAGCGTAGCGGTCGAGGTCGGCTTTCAGGCTGGCCGGGCAAGCAAAAGTCAGCTTCGTGGATTCCGTTTTCGGCAGCGGCCCGAGCCGTAGCTTGCGCGTCGTCATCGCGAAGTCCCCCTGTTGAAGAAAAGTGGCTGGTACGGCCGCAGCACCAGATCGCGGTTGACGATGATGCGAACCGGCAAGCCGGGGCGCTCCGTCAAGGTGGGCTGGATGTTGAGGTTGCGCCGGGTCATCTCCTGACCGACCTGATTGATGCTGTCCTGGGCGCTATCGCGGCCGGCGATGATGACGCGATCACCGTCCTGCCGGTTCTCCGGCGCAGCCAGTTCGGCACCGATGCCCAGTAGCGTCGTCAGTGCCGCACCGGCAAAGACGCGATCCCAATGCCAATCCACATCATCTTCCAAGCCGGCGTAGCCGGCCGGATCGGTGCCGGCCAAGTTGTCGAGCTTGAGCGAAGACGTGTCGGGCAGGATGATCCGGTTCCACACCACTTGCACGCGGCTCTGCCCGTAGCTGACCTGGCTGTTGTATTTGCCCAGGATGCGTGACCCCTGCGGGATCAGCAGGAACTTGCCGGTAGCCGTGTCATAGACCGGCTCCGTCACTGTGGCGATCACATCGCCCGGCAAGTCCGACTTGATGCCCGTCACCAGCGCCCCGGCGACCACCGTTCCGGCCATGACCTGATACGGCGACGCCGGCAGCGTCAGGTTGCCGGAATCACGGGCTTCCGTGGTTCCGGCTTTCTGGAATGCCTCTTTCTGGTCTTGCCGGTTCTGCACGGCGGTCGGGTCGGCGGGCTGGGCCGCCGTCGACGCAGGCCCGGCCGCCAGCGGGTCGAAGGCCGCATTGGCGGTGAAGCCCGGCGCAGCGGCTACCTGTGTCTGCGCCACCGGCGCGGCCTTCTGCGAACCAGAGCGGAAGAACACCGCCGATGCCGCTGCTGCTTCGGCTTCCTTGCGCAACGCGTCGTTGGGGTCGTTGCCGGGGGCCGCGTAGGCGGCCGTCACCGGCTGCTGCGACTTCACAATGGCCGGGCCAAGATCGCCTGGCAGCGGCGGCCCCAACTCCGGCACGGATGCCGCCAAGGGGGGCGGCAGCTTCGAGTAGTCCGCCGGCAGCGCGTCCAACCCTTCGGACTTCGAGACGCGATCGACGTTGTAAAGCTCGGTCTGCTCGCCTGCACCGCGCCGCTGCGGTTGCAGCGACCACATCAGCGCGCCGAGCACAGCGACCGAGAGACCGCCGACGAGGATGGCCAGCGTGCGCCGGTTCAGGCGCGTGACCGGGCGCGGTTGGGCGCGCAGCGCAACTGCCTCGGGTGCCACCTTGCCCGCATGCGGCGTGGCGAGGTCGGGAGTGTCGTCCTGGCTCATGGTCAGTTCCTCCGCGCCAAGCCATCCGTGCGTTCGATACGCACCACGTCACCCTTGTCGCCGCCCAGGCGCAGTTCGGCCGCGCCGAACAGCCGATCCACGATGTAGTAAGGCGAGCGAAAACGGTAATTCACCAGTTGTCCGTCGCCCTGCGCGCCGATGACGAACAGCGGTGGCAGCTCGCCTTGGGCGATTCCCGGCGGGAACTGGATATAGACCTTCTCGCCATCGTCGAAGGCGCGCAGCGGCTTCCACGGCGGATTGCTGCCTGAGACGGAATATCGGAAGCGGATCTTCTCCAGCGACAGTCCGGTATCGACCGGTGCGGCGGCGCTAGCCGCCTGCGACTGGCGCTGCAAGGCCAACATCCGGTCTTTTGGGTAGTCCCAGGACACCGACGCCATCCATGCCTTTTCCGTCGAGGTCAGTTCCAGCAGGTATGTTCTGCGACTGGTGGTGATGACCAAATTCGTCTTGAGGCCTGAGCGGATGGGCTTGACCAGCACATTGATGCGCATCGCGTCGCCGCTGCCGCTGGACGTGTCACCGACGATCCAGCGCACGGTATCGCCGGCTGCGACCGTCACTAGTTCCTCGCCCGGCTGCAAGGAAACCACGGTCACGCGTCCCGGCGCGGCATAGACTTGGTAGAGCGCACCATCGGTGAAGGGCCACACCTGAATCGCATTGACGTAGCCCTCGCGCGTGGGCGCGATGCGCGCCTCGGCATTGGCACGGGAAACGCGCACCTTCTCATCGGCCGGCTCCGGCTTAGCCGGGGCCGCGTCCAACTCGTGCAGCGGCTTCAACTGCGCTGGCAGCGCCAGCGGCTCGGGCATGGCGACGACTTCCACTGGAGCAGGCGGCTCCGGCAGCGGCTGTGCCTGCACCGGCTCATCGAGCGAAATGGACGGAGGCGGCTTGCCCTGCGAAGCGCAGCCCGACAGGGCCACCACGGTCAGCGCGAAAGCGTATAAGCGGAAAGACAGGTTCATGGCTTGGCTCCTTCAGAAGAATCCAGTTCGCGGCTCCACGACAGGCCGTTGACGTAGATACCCAGCGGGTTCTTGCGCAGGCGCTGTTCGGTGCGCGGGGTTTGCAGGACGGTGGAAAGCACCGCGTTCCATCGCTCGGTCCCGGCGGGGGCACCGTTGATGAACCGTTGCTCCGTCCAACGGACGTTGAACGAGGCATCGCTGGCGCGTACCACGCTGGTGATCTGCACCGTCACCGACTCGCGGCCAACACGGGCGAAAGGATCGTTCTTGCTGGCGTAGTCGTTGAGCACCGCCGCGCCTTTGTCGGTGGTGTAGTCGTAGGCGTCCAGCCAGTTTTGCCGCACCACGATGGGATCGATAGACAGCGAGCGCACCAGCGTCACGAAGCGCGCCAGGTGGTGCGCGATCTGCGCATCGGCGGGCCGGTACGGCGTGGCGGCTTCGCCGACGGCGCGCACCTGCCCCGACTGATCGACCTCGATGACGTAAGGGGTGACGATGGACTGCGCCGAGCGCCACACCAGGCCACCGGCCATCAGCAGCGCAAGCGTGAGGCAGCCGAAGGCCATAAAACGCCAGTTCTTGGCCTGGACGCGGGCCGAGCCGATGCGCTCGTCCCACACCTGCGCGGCGGATTGGTACGGGGTGGCAGGCTGCGGCGTGTCGGCATAGCGCACCTGCGGGCGTTTGAATCGCATAGGGTTCTCCTTGGTGGTCAGGTATCGGGTCACGCATCGGGGCGCAGGCTTGGGCCTTGCCCTGAGCCGCCGCCGTCGCCACTGCGCAGCGTGTGGGCTGCGGTGGTTGCGGCATGGGTGATCTGCTGGCGGCGGTGCATCCGCTTTGCCCAGGCGGGTTGCTCTTGCTTCGGCGCGCTGGCTGCGCCTTCGCCTGCGGCGGCCTGGCCGGAACCGGCAGCGCCGACATCCGCACCGTTCCATCCTGCCCGGAAGGAGTCGGCCACCTTCTGACCGGCAGCGGAAGCGCCCGATGCAGCTCGGCGGCCTGCCGCTTGCGCGCCGGTCTTGGCGACATTGCCGAGGCCCGCAGCCGCGCCTTTAGCCCCGCCGCCCGCAGCGGCGGAACCGGCCTGGAATGCGGACTTGGCGCTGCTGGCCGCCGACGTGGCGGCGCGTGCGCCGCTCCCGGCCAGCTTTGCGGCGGCCGGGGCCATGCGTGCGCCCGCCATGACGGCACCGCCCACGCCGGTCGCGGCGGCACCGATGGCAACACCCGTGCCTACCGCGCCGACGGCAGCGCCCGCCATCGCACCCGCGCCGAGCTGCGGCGCACCGGACACAAGGCCCGTGGCGATGCCGGGGCCGAAGATGCCCAGCGCCAGCAAGGCAAGCGAAGCCAGCATCACGACAAGCGCATGGTCGATGGAAGGCTCGTCGGGATGAACCTGGAACTCCGCGAACAGGCCCGAGCCGATGCCGACGATTACCGCCAGCACCAAGACCTTGATGCCTGACGAAACCACATTGCCGAGCACCTTTTCCGCGAGGAACGAGGTTTTGTTCCAGAGCGCAAACGGGATCAAGACGAAGCCGGCAAGCGTGGTCAGCTTGAACTCGATCAACGTGATGAAAAGCTGAACCGCGAGCACGAAGAAACAGAGGATCACCACCAGCCAAGCGATGAACAGCACCACGATGGGGTCGAGGTTCACGAACACTTCGGGGAAGCCGGCCATGTCACCGATCTGGTCGAGGATCGGCGCAGCGGCGTCGATGCCGGTCTTGGCAAGCCGACCCGGCTGCAAGAAGTTCTCCATCGTTATGGCCGAGCCAGTGGCGGTGATGCCTAGCCCGGCGAACGAGCGGAACACGATGCTCGACAGCCAATTGAAGTTACCGATGATGTAGGCGAAGGCACCGACGTAAAGCACCTTGCGCAGCAGCTTGGCGATCACGTCCTCGCCCTGGCCGGTCGCATGGCTCATGGCCCAATACAGACCGGCAATGGTCATGTCGATGACAATGAGAGTGGCCGTCAGGAACGCGACTTCGCCTTGCAGCAGACCGAAACCGGAGTCGATGTAGCGCGAGAAGGTATCGAGGAATCTGTCGATGATCGTTACGTCGTTCATGGCGTGTCCTCCGCAGCGGCGAGCGACGCATCACCTTCCGGCGCGTCGTCGGTTGGCGTGTCGAAACTCGCCGGAATCGGCGGCAGTTCTGCCAGCGTCCGGTATTCGTCCGGCCCAGTCTGGCCGGTGAAGAAGCGCCGCCGGAAGGCTTCGGCAGCGGCGCGACAGGTGTCTTCGCCTGCGGTTTGCCGGTCGGCTGCGCATTGGGCGCGCAGCGCCTTGAGCCGCACGGGATCGGCGGCCAAGGTGGCGGTCAGGTCTTCAGCCGGCTGCTGGCCGCATGCGGTCAGCAGCACGGCCAGCAGGACAGGAACGCATCGCATGGCCGCCTCCCGTCAGTTGTTGTAGAAGTTGACGGACTGCGGTGTGTACGGCGTGCCGGTGCCCAGGAAGCGCCGCCGCACTTCGCGGGCGCGCTCGGTGGCCGCTGCCTGCCGCGCCAGCTCCAGCGAGGCCGCCCTGTCTTGTGTGATCTGGAGCTGCTGGGCCTGGATGGACTGCTTGGCCTGCAAGGCGAGAAGCTGGTTCGTTGCCTGCATCGCTTGCAGCGCACCCGTGGCCGATTGGCTTTGGCTCACGAGGTCGGCCAGCGCGCTTTCGTCTTGCGTCAGGTTCTGCGACACCTGCGCCTGCATCCGCATCGCGGTGTGCAGGCCGTCGAGCGTGTTCTTCCAGCGTTCGCGTGCGTCCTGTGCCATGCGGTCGCCGCTGATGGTGGCGGCGTACTGCTCCGGGTACAGGCGCGAGAACGTGGCATCCATGCTCTGCACGTCGTAGGCCAGCCCTTGCGCCTCGGCAATCAGGCGTTCAGTCGTGGCGAGCGTCGAGCGCAGCCGGTTGACGATGTTGAAGTCGAGATTCGCCAGGTTGCGCGCCTGGTTCATCAACATCTGCGCTTCGTTCTGGAGCTGGTTGATCTGGTTGTTGATCTGCTCCAGCGTGCGGATGGCAGTCAGCGTGTTCTGCACCAAGTTGACGGGATCAACGAAAGTGAGCGCCGCCGCTGGCTGAGCGAGCATCAGCGAGCCGGCCAGCGCGGCGGCGAGCGAAACGGAAAGTACACGGGTCTTCATGGCGAAATCTCCAGGGGTTGAGTAGCGAGGAAAGAAGCCGCCGACGGCGAGGACGGCAGCAGGTCGGCGGCCCAATCGAGGCCGCGATGGCGTAGCCACGCACCGGCGAAGCCGGGAGCGCCGGCCTGCGTCAGCACTCGGTCAATGTCGCGTTGGTCTTGCGGTGTGGATGCGCCCGAGAAGGCGAGCGCGGCTGGCCCCAGGTCGAGGTCGAACAGACGATTGCCCAGGCGCGATTGGTAGTAGTAGTCGCGCTTGGGCTGCGCGGTGGCGACGATTTCGATTTGCCGACTGTTGAGGCCAAAGCCCTCGTAGACCGTGCGAATCTGCGGCTCGGTCGCCTGCGGGTTGGGCAAGAAAATCCGGCTCGCGCAGCTTTCGATGATCGCGGGCGCGATGGTCGAATCCTTGATGTCGGCAAGCGACTGCGTGGCGAAGATCACCGACACGTTTTTCTTGCGCAGAGTTTTCAACCATTGCCGGATGCGTGCCGCGAAGGACGGTTCATCAAGGAATAGCCAGGCTTCATCGAGAATCAGCAGCGTGGGAGCACCGTCGAAACGTGCATCGAAGCGGGCGAACAAGTAGCGCAGCACCGCTTGCACGGCGGCGGGGCTGTGCATTAGCTCTTCCATCTCAAAGCCCTGCACGTCGCCGCTGCCGAGCCGGTCGCGGTCGGCATCCAGTAGCTTGCCGTGCGCGCCGCCCAGCACATACGGCGACAATGCCTGCCGCAGCGCGTTCGATTGCAGCAGCACCGAAAGCCCGGTCATCGTGCGCTGCTCCACCGGCGCACCAGCGAGGCTGCCGAGCGCCGACCAAATGGCGGCTTTCTCGTCGGGGCCGACGGTCACGCCTTCATGCAGCAGGCGGCCTTCGATCCACTCGGCGGCCCAGGTGCGATAGCCTTCGCTGTCGATACGGGCCAAGGGCTGAAAGGCAATGGCGCCGTCCGCGCCGAGGTCGTAGTGTTCGCCGCCCAGGCCCAGCACCGTCGCCCGCATGGATCGCCCCATGTCGAAGGCGAAGATGCGCGAGCCGCCATAGCGGCGGAACTGCAAGGCGAGCATCGCCAGCAGGACAGATTTTCCCATGCCCGTCGGCCCCGCGACCAGCGTATGCCCCACGTCGCCGATGTGCGTCACCAGCCGGAACGGCGTCGCGCCATCCGTGCGCGTGACGATCAGCGGCGGGCCGTCGAGATGGGCGTTTTTCTCCGGCCCAGCCCACACGGCGGACACCGGCATCATGTGCGCCAGATTCAGCGTCGAGACGATGGGCTGGCGCACGTTGGCATAGGCATTGCCTGGTATGGACGACAGCCACGCATCGACTGCATTTAAGGTTTCGGGGATGGTGACGAAGCCACGTCCTTGGATGACACGTTCCACCATGCGCAGCTTTTCGTCGGCTACGGCAGGGTCGTCATCGAACACCGTCACCGTGGCGGTGAGGTAGCCGAAGGCGACTTGATCGCTGCCAAGCTCTTGCAAGGCGGCATCCGCGTCGGCCGCCTTGTTGCTGGCATCCGTGTCCACCAGCGGCGATTCCTGCTGGAAGATGGTTTCGCGCAGTAGCGCAATGACATTCTTCCGTTTCGCAAACCACTGGCGACGCAGGCGGCCCAGCTCCTTTTCCGCCTCGGCTTTATCGAGGCAGAGAAACCGGGTACTCCAGCGATAGGCAAAGCCCAGGCGATTGAGGTCGTCCAGCAGGCCCGGCCAGGTCGAGGTCGGAAAGCCCCGCACCGACACCACGCGCAGATGCTGGTCACCCAGCATGGGCGCAAGGCCGCCGACTAGGGCGGAATCGGCCAGCAGTGCGTCGAGGTGGAAAGGCACCTCGGGCACGGCCAGCCGGTAGCGCCGCGTGGACACCGTGGCGTGAAGATAAGTCAGCGTCGCGGCATCGTCCAACCAGACGATTTCTGGCATCACGCCATCGAGCAGGTCGAAAACCCGATCCGTTTCTGCCAGGAAGGCGTCAAGCCGACCGCGCCAGTCCACACCATCGCCCGGCGCGTGCTCGTAGAGCAGCTTGGCTGCACGAGCGCGGGATTCCTCCGGCGGCAGATAGGCTAGCGTCAGGTGATAGCTGCTTTCGTAGTGGTTCCCCGATTCCTCAAAGGCAGCGCGGCGTTCTTCGTCCACCAGCCAGGACAGCGGTTCGGGAAAGTCGGAATGCGGATAGTCCGCGGCCGACTGGCGCTCGGCTTCCACGAACAGCGCCCAGCCCGAACCCAGCCGGCGCAACGCGTTGTTTAGCCGTGCCGTCGTGGCGATCAATTCGCCCTGCGTGGCGCTGTCCAGATCAGGCCCGCGAAAGCGCGCCGTGCGCTGAAACGAGCCATCCTTGTTCAGCACCACGCCCGGCGCGATCAGCCCAGCCCAGGGAAGCCAGTCGGCCAGCAAGGCGGGCCGCTGGCGGTATTCGGCAAGGTTAAGCATGGCGGCGTCTCCTACACGTCCAGCAGCGGCTTGTGCTTGATGTGCCGGGCGAAGACCTGCATGAACTGCGGATCGACCCTCGCGCCCCACACGGCCAGCGAGTGACCGACGATCCAGAGCACTACGCCAGGAATCCAGAGTTGCAGGCCCAGCCCGACGGCAGCGGCTAGCGTGCCGTTGGCAATCGCCACCGTGCGCGGTGCGCCGCCCATCAAGAGCGGCTCGGTCAGCGAGCGATGTAGCGGCACCTCGAAGCCGGCCGCGAAGCTATCCGGGCCACTCATACGACAGCCCCGCCGGAGAAGCTGAAGAACGACAGGAAGAACGAGGACGCGGCGAACGCGATGCTCAAACCGAACACGATCTGGATCAGCTTGCGAAAGCCGCCCGACGTGTCGCCGAAGGCGAGCGCGAGGCCCGTGGCGATGATGATGATGACCGCGACGATGCGTGCCACCGGCCCCTGAATCGACTCCAGAATGGATTGCAGCGGGCCTTCCCACGGCATCGAGGAGCCGGATGCCTTCGCCGTGCCCGCCGTCATCAGCATGACTGCGGCCAGCAGCAGGCCGTGGTGCGCGGGGCCGGCCAGCCGCCGCAGGCGTGCGATGGTTGAAACCGGATTTACGGAATTACGGAAAGCGTGAACGTGCATCTGCGTCATGGCAGTTCTCCAGGTAGGTCAAGGGACGAGGAAGGCGCAGCGGCATCGGCTGCGAGAGGAACCGGCATCAGCTCGGGAAACGGTGTTTCCAGCGCGTCCGCCAGGCGATAGCCGGTGCCGTCGAAACCGACGACACGGGCGATGCTTTCGACGCGGCGCTTGCGGCCACGCCCGGCGATGTGGATCACGACGTTGACCGCCTCGGCGATCAGCGCACGCGGTGGGTTCACCGCCACTTCAAGAATCAACTGTTCGAGGCGCAGCAGCGCGCCCAGCGCGGAACCGGCGTGGATGGTGGCGATGCCGCCGGGGTGGCCGGTGCCCCACACCTTAACCAAGTCCAGGGCTTCGCCGCCGCGTACCTCGCCGACGATCACGCGGTCGGGGCGCAGGCGCATCGTGGCCCGCACCAGCTCGGTCATAGACACGACGCCAGCGCGGGTGCGCAGCGGCACATGGTCGCGGGCTGCGCATTGCAGCTCGATGGTGTCTTCGAGCACAAGCACGCGGTCGCCCGTGGCGGCGATCTCCGCAAGCAAGGCATTGGCGAGTGTGGTTTTGCCGCTGCTCGTCGCCCCGGCGATCAGGATGTTCTGGCGCTCACGCACGGCGCGGCGCAGGAACTCGGCCTGGCCTGTGGTCAAGATGCCGTCGGCCACATAGCGATCCAGCCCGATGATGCTCACGGCGCGCTTGCGCAGCGCGAAGGCTGGGCCGGGCGCTGCGGGCGGCAAGATGCCCTCGAACCGCTCGCCGGTTTCGGGCAGCTCGGCGGTCAGCAGCGGCCGCCCGCGATGCACCTCTGCGCCGACGTGCGCAGCCACCAGCCGGATGATGCGTTCGCCATCGTCTTGGGACAGCTCCACGCCCAGCGGCATGCGGCCCGATGACAACCGATCCACCCATAGGGTGCGGTCGGGGTTGAGCATGATTTCCACCACGTCGGGGTCGGCCAGCGCAGCGGCGATGACTGGCCCCATTGCCGTGCGCAGCATCTGGATACGGCGATCCAGAGAGGTTGCGGCGGATGAGAGTTCGGGCGGGGTTTGCGGAATGGCGCTCATGAGGCACGCTCCTGCGCTTCAGCCAGTGCCTCCGCGTCATCCATTCGCGCCGGGTCTGGGTGCAGTTCTTCCACAACGTCGCGCACCAGGCTGCGGCCACGCAGCAGGTGGCGGCCGAGCCGCTCCACGAATTGCTCGAAACGCGCTTTGCCTTGGGCGCGAGCTGCGTCCTGATGGGCTTCGGGAATCGGGGTGCTGACGGTCAGGAAGTAGCGGATGAACAGCGCCAGTGTTTCGATCTGGATGTTCTGGTCGCGCTCCATGCGCTCGGCCTGCCGCGACAGGCGATCGAGCCGCTTGGCGATGGCCGCCTCGCGCTGGTCGCCAGCATCGGGCGATAGCCACGACGCGAGCGCCGCCGCGACAATGGACGACTTGGACACGCCTTTCTTGGCGGCCAGTTCTTCGAGACGCTTGGCGTGCTCGGGCTGAATGAACAGATTGAGGCGGTATTGGCTCATAAGTCGATTCCGTCGTTGGGGTCGAGGGAAGCCAGCCGGGCCGTGCGCTGCATGGCCGGGTCGAGCTGGCCGGGAAGCGGCAGCGGCAGGTCGTCGTCGTCATCGAGCAGAGTCAGGTCATGGCCGGCGAGCAGCGGTTCGGGGCTGTATTCGCTGACTTCGGATAGCTCCGGCTGTCGGCGTGGGCCGCCGTCATCGGCGGTGCCTGTGCCATCGCCGGACAGGCCCGCAGCCCGGACCGTTGACACGGCTGGGATCGATAGGCCGCTCCAGTCGTCGGGCCGGGCCGGTGGCGCGTCCGCGTATTGCCCGGCCGCGAGCACAGGCGGCGGTAAAACGCGGTTCTTGAAATTCGCGTCGGCGTAGTAGCGCAGCTTCTTGGCCTTGATCGGTGCCACGCTGGACACCATCACCACAGCTTCCTCAGTCGGAAGCTGCATCACTTCACCGGGCGTCAGTAGCGGGCGGGCCGTCTCCTGCCGCGACACCATGAGGTGCCCCAGCCACGGTGCCAATCTGTGCCCGGCATAGTTGCGCTGCGCGCGCAGTTCGGTAGCGGTGCCAAGCGTTTCGGAGATCCGTTTCGCAGTGCGTTCATCGTTGGTGGCGAACGTCACGCGGACATGGCAGTTATCCAGAATCGAATGGTTCTGGCCGTAGGCTTTGTCGATCTGGTTGAGCGATTGGGCGATAAGAAAACTGCGGATTCCGTAGCCCGCCATGAAGGCAAGCGCCGTCTCGAAGAAGTCCAGGCGGCCCAGCGCCGGGAACTCATCGAGCATCAGCAGCAGCTTGTGGCGGCGTTCGATGCCGTCGCTGCCGTCGAGCGATTCGGTGAGCCGTCGGCCGATCTGGTTGAGGATCAGGCGAATGAGCGGTTTCGTCCGCGAAATATCCGAAGGTGGCACTACCAGATAAAGCGACACCGGATGCTCGGACGCGATCAGGTCGGCGATACGCCAGTCGCAGCGCGAGGTGACTTCGGCCACCGTGGGGTCGCGGTAGAGGCCCAGGAACGACATGGCGGTGCTCAACACGCCGGAACGCTCGTTGTCCGACTTGTTGAGCACTTCGCGCGCCGCCGAAGCGACGACTGGATGCGGGCCACCACCTTCCACGTTCACGAGGTGCTGTGTGGTCATCATCCGGTGCAAGGTCAGCTCGAAGGGGCTGGCCGGATCGGAGAGGAAATTGGCGACGCCGCGCAGCGTCTTGTCCTCGCCCGCGTAGAGCACATGCAGGATGGCCCCGACCAGCAGCGCGTGCGAAGTCTTCTCCCAATGGTTGCGCTTCTCAAGCGCGCCTTCTGGATCGACCAGAATGTCGGCTATGTTCTGTACGTCACGCACTTCATGTGCGCCGCGCCGAACTTCTAGCAGCGGGTTGTAGGCCGCCGACTTCGCATCGGTCGGATTGAACAGCAGGCAGTGTGAGTAGCGTGAGCGCCAACCTGCGGTGATCTGCCAATTCTCGCCCTTGATGTCGTGGACTACGGCGGATGCAGGCCAAGAAAGCAGCGTCGGCACCACAAGGCCGACGCCTTTGCCTGAGCGCGTGGGCGCGAAAGTGAGGATGTGTTCCGGGCCTTCATGCCGAAGGTACTTGCCATCGTGCTGACCGAGGAACACGCCGATCGGCTGCGTAAGGCCGGCTTTGCGAATGTCCTCCGTACTTGCCCAGCGTGCCGAGCCATAGGTCGTGACTAGGCGTGATTGACGAGAGCGCCAGATCGACATGCAGACTGCGACCACCACCGCCAGCAAGCCACTGCCACCCGCTATGGCACCGCCCGTGTCGAAAACGCGTGGCGCGTAGGCATCGAAGAAGAACCACCACTCAAACAGCTTCCACGGGAGGTAGATCGGTGTGCCGAGGAAATCAAACCAGGGGGAGCCAAGGCGTACCTGATAGCCAAGGGCTGCTGCCGTCCATTGTGTGGCGCCCCACACACCCGCGATCACGATGCCGAATACCACGGCTATCTGACCGAACAGCACATTCGTACCTTGCATAGCCCCGCCTCCAATCTCTCCTACGCTGATTCCCTTGGGAAACGCGGCTTAGAAATGTGCCGCAGGCGTCAGGATCGGTGCTGGCTTAGTGCCGGTCAAAGACCGTTTGGGGCAGAAAGGTCGATAAGAAAGAATGAATTCGCGCTGTGTCTAGCCAGGGAGTGACTCCGTAAGCGCCGGCGAATATCAGCGTGCCGAACAGAAGATTCAGGCAGACTAGCGAATTGCTGAATTGCTGAATTGCTGAATTGCTGAATTTCAGAATTTGGGGGATTCTTTGGGCGGTGTGTATGGCGTTTTTCCGTCACCGTAGAACCGCTTACGTGTTGCCTCCGCTACCCGGTTGCAAAGCAGTTCGCCCAAAGTAGGCCGATCCGTCTTGCATTGCTGGCGCAACTTCTTGAGCTGTTCCGGGTCTGCCACCAGCTCTTCTACTGTCGGGGTTTTCTTTTCTGCACTAGTGGCTTTGTGCGGTTTATCAGATTGACCGCATGCGACTAGCATTGCAGCGACGAGCGTGATGGCGAGTCTCATGGCATCAATTCCTCCGGAAGATCGGGATTTCGGCTTTTTGTTGACCTGAGAAACTCTGGCAATTCGATGGCCTGTACTCGCTGAATGAAGCGCGCAAGCTCGTCAAACGGATCGCCTTCAAGTCTGAGTAGATAGGTCGTCAAAGGTGGTACGCGTGTCGAAAGCGGCCTCGCCACGACTCCTGGCTCTCGGGAGGCTGCAATGTGTGCAGCCCCTGTAAGTCCGAGTGCAAAACCGGCAGATACCAACGCCATCATCAGGTCGAAAGTGGTAACCCGCTCGGCAACTAGAGGCTGCATTTCAGCCCGGCTAAGTACTCGCTCAATGTGCTTGGCGTGGCCCTCGCACACTTGAGGATCAGATAGCACTAGCGGGTAGCGCAGCAGTTCATCCAATGGAATTCGCTTAAGAGCCAGCAACGGATGCCGAGCTGGCAGCGCCACCATAAGCGTGTCAGTCCACGCGGGAAGTGCGACGATTCCATCACCTACGTCGTCGGACTGTGCAAAGCCGACGTCATACAGGTCGTCGTGCAATCCTTTGATTTGTTGGGATAGTGGCACCTCAAAAAAGCGAATCTCAACCTCGGGCTCCTCCTCGCGACACAACGCCAATAGGGCTGGTAAGCACAGTAGTGTTGCGCCGTCTGACAAGGCGACGCGGAGTTGTCCATGAAAGCCATTTTTTGCTGCCTTCACGCAGTCCCGCGCCTGTTGCAAGGATGCGAACACCCGAGGTGCGTGCTCCATGAGCATCAACCCAGCTCGTGTCAAACGCGTGCTTCTCGTGTTCCGAATAAAGAGCTGTGCTCCTAACTCCTCTTCGAGTTCTTTGATCGTGCGAGACAGTGGGGACTGCTCAATATGCAGTTTCGCAGCGGCGCGAGCGAAGTGAAGTTCCTCGGCGAGCGCCATAAAACAACGTAGATGTCGAATTTCCATGCGTCCCCTACTAATCGTCGATCTATTCAGTATTTAAAACTCGCTGCCATGCTGCGTTCTTCCAACTCAAGGACTCAGGGTGAAGATTGCAGATTCACATGCTCTGGCGAACCAGAAAGCGCTTTAGCGAGAACACCCCATTGCACGGCTGCGTCGGCGCGAGCACGGACCAGAGCCGCTCGCTGGGACAAGGTGCCACGCTCCGCTTCTGCAACAACGGTCGCATCCACCTGTCCCGCCTCAAAGAGGCGTCGACTGCGGTCAAGGAGTCGATCAGCGACGACAAGACCATCGACCTGATGCTGCAGAGAAGTCCGCTGGGTCTGCCAGCCCAGATAAGCGTTCTCCACATCCTGAAGCGCAAGCAAAACCGTGCGTTCCAGGTCAGCCTGTGCGCCGCGACTGCGTGCTGAGCCCTCGTCGATTCCCGCTTGTATTGCTCCACCGTCAAAGATCGGAAGCGTCACACCCAAGCCCAGAGAGAAAATGTTCCCTGCCACACGTGTTCCGTTGTTCTCGAAGCGTTGGCGCCCACCACTCAAATCGAGCACAAGTTTGGGGAACCGCTCGCCTTCTGCTGCGTTCCATCGCGCCGTCGCCGCTGCAAGACGCGCCTGCGCGGCTCTGACGTCGGGGCGCTGCTGCAGCAATTCGCCTGGCACGCTTCTGGGAGTCCAATCGGGCATGGTGAGAGAGGCAAGCGCAGGACCGCTGCCAAGCGCCCCCGGAATCCGGCCAACGAGCACATCCAAGGCATGCGTTGCTTCGCCGCGTACGCGTCGCAACTGCTCTTGCTCCACCCGGAGGGCGATGACCTCGGAACGCGTGCGTTCAATGTCAAAGCCCGTAGCTTGACCTGCCTTGAACTTCTGCTCTGTCAGACGCTCAAGGCGCTCGGCGACTTGAAGTCGCTCTTTTGCCAGATCTTCCAGCTCTGCCGCCTGCCGCTGCTGCAGTGCAGCGGACACTGTCTCAAAGGCGATCTGCCAACGTGTCGCGAACCAGTTCTGTTCGACAGCAACTGCGTCCATCCGTGCGCCATCAGCGGCATGCGAGAGGCGGCCCGCTAGATCAACTTCCCATGAAGCCGACAGCGGAAGCCTGGCATCGCTGCTGATGGTCGGTGCCAAAGAAAAGTCGCGCGCGCGCGTTGCTTGGGGCGTGAGCGCCAAGCTAGGGAACATTGAAGCGCGTGTACGTCGGGTGATCGCCACAGCTTCATCAATCCGCGCTCTTGCAATAGCGAGATCGGTGTTGTGCTCCAGCGCGTTGCGCACCAGCGCGTCAATCAGCGGATCACCGTACGCCGTCCACCACTCGGCCGGGAGTGCTTGTGCTGGCACCTGCTGCACAGCCAGACCCGCTTCGTTCATGAATTTGGCCGGAACCTCAACGCGTGATGTCTCCACCCTGTGAGGCGAGTGGCTGCACGCGGCGAGAAGCGTGATCGATAGGAATGCAACAGCAGTAAGGCCGCGGCGGGCGTAGGGATCGGACATGTTGAGCCACTAGGTTGTGAATTGAGGAGGCCGTCTTGACGGGCATAGTTCATGGCGTGTACTATACCGTCCAGACGGTTCAAAAATCAAGCATCTTTGGAGTTTCACCATGGCAACTCGTATGAAATCAAGCCCAGAGGAGTCGCATTCGGCGGACAACGGCGCTGAAGCCCCCTCCATCTCTAAGAAAGCGCAACAAACACGGGAGCGCATCCTTCAAGCTGCGCGTGACGTAGTCATGGAGGGAGGTGCCGGGCACCTAACGCTTGACGCGGTCGTTGCACGGGCAGGAATGGGCAAAGGTGCGTTCCTGTACCACTTCAAGACCAAGCGCGATCTGCTCCTCACGATGATTGATGACCAGGTCTCGGCGTTTGATGGCGGGCAGGAAGAGCGAGAGCTGCCATTCGTCGGCGATCCAGACCCTTGGCTATCCAGCCAGGTCTCGGCTATGCCTGACGGCGGGATGCAAAAGATGAGCGCTGCATTGCTGGCGGCCGTGGCTGAAGACCCCACGCTGCTTGAGCCTGTGCGCGGCTGGTACCGCAGGCAGTACGAGAACGCGAGCAAATCTCCACGCGGCACCGATATCGCCGGAATCGTTCTATTTGCCTTGGACGGAGTCTTCCTCGCCGAAATGATGGGTTTTCCGACGTTTGCTGCCGAAGACCTTTCTCGACTCATGCACACCCTCCAGGCGCTCGCCCGCGGCGAACTGGAACTCACCCCTATTGATAAACGCTGATGAAAGGCCTTCCCGTGTCTTGCACTCCCTTTAAATCCCAGTCCTGGCAAATGCAGAAAGTCGGCCTCGCGTTTGTTCTGCTCGCATCGCTTGCCGGCTGTGGTAGTCAGAAGGAGCCTGCTTCCGATCCACCGCGAGCGGTCAAGCTGCTCACGGTGGGGGATGTAGGTTCTGTGGCCAATCGCATTGAATTGAGTGGTCTAGCTCGCTCCAGTGAGCGGAGTACCTTGGGGTTCGAGACTGGCGGGCGTATCAGCAAGCTTCATGTGGACGTGGGAGATCGCTTCTCTCGCGGACAGCTTCTGGCTGAGTTGGATGTTCAGCCCGAGCAACTCCGCCTAGAACAGGCTCGGGCGACACTCGCTGCTGCGGAAGCCGCATTGGCAGACAGAATCGTGCAGACAACGCAGCAAAGGGGGCTGCTTGAGGGCAACGTAATCTCCCCGGCTGCATTCGAGAGTGTGAAAGCACAGTTGGTTGCTGCTGAAGGCCAGGTACGCAATGCAAAGGCCACATTGGGCCTCGCCGAGCGTGCGAGACGGGGTACCGCCATTCATGCGCCATTTGACGGCGTCGTCGCGGAGAAGCTCGCTCTGCCTTTCACTGATATTGCAGCCGGAGCGCCCGTGCTTCAAGTGGATGGACTGCGCAGCGGCGTAGAAGTCCTTGCGACTGCATCGACGACCCAAGCAGTGCACATCAAAGTTGGGCAAGTCGCAGAACTGCGTCTGAGCGAGTCAGCAAGTCCCGTTCGTGCTTCGGTACAACGCATTGGCTTGCGTGCAGAAAATGGCTCACTTTTGCCTGTCGTGCTAGTTCCTCAAGATGCCACTCAGGCGCGCAGTCTTCGACCCGGGTCAGCCGTTCAAGTATTGCTGAAGGCGCCGGAAGCGAAGGATGCCTCACCAGACCGCCTGATGCTTCCCTATTCGGCACTGGTGCTCAGTGAGAAAGCGGGACAAGCCGCAGTGTTTGTGTATGACGTGACGGGGAAGAAGGTGCACCGCAGGGAAGTGCAGTTCCAGAGCGAGCCAGGCGGCGACAACGTTCGCGTCGTGGGTGGCCTGAAGCGGGGCGAGATGGTGGTCGCGGCTGGCGCGGGCTGGCTGACGAACGGACAACAAGTCACTCCACTCAAAGCCACGACTCAATTGGCCGGACGCTGACGCGCTATAGGAAGACGTCGCTATGAAGATCACAGAAATGGCGCTGCGCGCCAGCAGACTCACCTACCTTGCCGCGGTCATCATTCTTGTTGCCGGCATTGCCACGTTCCTCAATTTCCCTTCGCAGGAAGAGCCATCGGTCACGATTCGAGATGCGGTTGTCGCCGTTCTGAACCCTGGCATGCCGGCTGAACGCGTCGAACAATTGATTGCGCGCCCGATTGAAGAGCGCTTGCGGGAGCTGGCCGAGGTCAAGCGCGTAACCACGACCGTTCGCGCGGGCGGGGCCGTCATACAAGTCACGATCTGGGAGCGGTACACCGACCTAGCCCCCATTTGGCAGCGCGTGCGTGCAAAGGTTGCCGATGCTCAACCGATGCTCCCCCAGGGAACGTTGGGGCCGTTTGTCAACGACGACTTTGGCCGTGTTGCCGTGGCGTCCATTGCTGTGACTGCTCCAGGCTACTCCATGAGCGAGATGCGGGTTTCGCTGAAAGAGATGCGCGACCGCCTGTACGCGCTTCCTGGCGTTGATCGCATCAGCTTCTATGGTCTGCAGGAAGAGCGCGTCTATCTTGAATTTGACCGGCCCAAGCTAGCCCAGCTTGGATTGACCCCTCAAGGGGTGATCGATCAACTCGTTAAACAAAACGTCGTTCTTTCAGGCGGGCAAATCGCCATCGGCGGCATCAACGCTTCGCTGGCCGTTAGTGGAGAGGTTCGCGACGCTGCATCGCTGCGCGCATTGCCGATCATGATGGCGCAAGCTCAGGGTGTGCGCGGTGCTTCTCCTGCTCCTTCAATTTCACTGGGAGAACTTGCGCAGGTGCAGGTTCAACCTGCAGATCCACCTGAGTCCGCCGCAATCTATAAGGGCCAGCCTGCCGTGGTGATGGCAGTGTCCATGACTTCGGGCCAGAACGTGGAGCAATTCGGCGCGGCCCTCAAATCCCGCGTGGCCGAGCTTGAGAAACTTCTACCCGCAGGTTTCGAGCTGTCCTATGTGACATTCCAGGCGGACATCGTTAAGCACGAGATGGGCAAGATGAACCATGTGATGATCGAAACGATCGTCATCGTGCTTGGCGTCGTCGTCCTATTCCTGGGCTGGCGCACAGGAATCATCGTCGGCATGATCGTACCGCTGACCATTCTGGGGGCGCTGATTGTGATGCGCGCGTTGAACATCGAACTGCAGAGCGTTTCGATGGCCGCCATCATCATCGCGCTGGGTCTTTTGGTAGACAACGGCATCGTGATTGCCGAAGACATTGAACGGCGCCTGGCTGCTGGGGAAGACCGCAAACAGGCTTGTCTCGAAGCTGGCCGCACGCTTGCACTGCCACTGCTGACGTCCTCCTTGGTCATCGTCATCGCTTTTTCACCGTTCTTTTTTGGACAGAGTGCGACGAGTGAATATCTGCGCTCTCTGGTCATCGTCCTTGCGCTCACCTTGCTCGGATCTTGGCTGCTCTGCCTGACCGTCACACCTCTGCTGTGCTACCACTTCGCCAAAGTGCACCATCAGCCAGCAGACGACGCGCAGACCTACAACACACGCTTCTATCGCGGCTATCGCAAGGTGCTTGAGTGGGTACTCGGCCACAAGGCGATCTACGTCGGTGTGATGACGGGCGCATTGGCCGTCGCTCTGTACGGATTTACGACACTGCCATACGACTTCTTGCCGAAGTCCGACCGTGTGCAATTCCAGATACCTGTTCAACTCGCACCAGGAACGGATTCACGCCTCACGCTTGCGAAAGTGAAGGAGGTCAGTGGCTGGCTCGGCGATCAAGAAATCAACCCCGAAATTACGGATCACATTGGCTACGTGGCTGACGGTGGACCGCGCTTCATCCTCGGATTGAATCCACCGTTGCCAGCATCGAACATTGCGTACTTCGTCGTGACGGTCAAGACAGGCACCAACATTGATGCGGTGATTGCCCGGACGCGGGCTTATTTCGCCCAGCATCATGGAGAGGTACGCGCAGAGCCTCAGCGGTTCTCGTTAGGTACTACCGAAGCTGGCACAGCCGTCTACCGGGTCAGCGGGCCGGATCATGAGGTGCTCATGAATGCAGCGGCAAAGATCGAGTCCGCACTTCGGGATTTGCCTGGAACTGCCAACATCAAGAACAACTGGGACACTCGTGTCGGCCGTCTCGATGTTCGAGTCGATCAAGACCGTGCGCGACGTGCTGGCGTTACCACCGACGACATCGCCGCCTGGCTTGGCACCCGTTACATCGGCCAGTCGATCTCGGTGATCCGCGATGGTGATACCAGCGTGCCAATCGTGATGCGTGGGACGTCCAGTGATCGGCGCAGTACTGCAGACGTAGGTGCGACGACCATCTATCCTGCGTCGGGTGGACAACCCGTTTCTCTTGCTCAAGTGGCCGATGTCACGCTGTCCAGCGAGCCGTCCGTTATTCAACGCCGCAATCTCATTCGTACGGTTACGGTTCAGGGGCAGAACACGGCATACACCGCGCAAGAGATCGTGGATCATCTCGCACCTAGGATCGCTGCAATCGAACTACCTGCAGGCTATGCCATAGAGCTTGGTGGAGAAATTGAAGAATCAGCTGAATCGAATGCTTCGCTTTCGCACTACATGCCGTTTGCTCTTCTGGCGATGCTGCTGCTGTTCATCTGGCAGTTCAACTCGTTCCGCAAGCTGATCGTCATCCTAGCAACCATTCCGTTCACGTTGATTGGTGTCGTGATTGCATTGAAGGCGACAGGGACGCCTTTCAGCTTCATGGCGACCTTTGGTGTGCTCGCGCTTTTTGGAATCATCGTCAACAACGCTGTTCTGCTGCTCGAACGCATTGAACAGGGCCTCGCGGAAGGGCTCGCGCGGCATGAGGCCCTGGTGGGGGCGGCGATGCAGCGGCTGCGTCCGATCGTGATGACGAAGGTGACCTGTATCGCCGGTCTGGTGCCACTGATGTTGTTTGCAGGTCCGCTGTGGAAGGGCATGGCCATCGCCATGATTGGTGGCTTAGCGCTTGGCACTCTCGTGACGCTGGGATTGATCCCGCTGCTCTACGAAGTGCTGTTTGGGATGAAGTGGCCCGGCAGAAAGCAGCGTCAAGAAGCGACGCGACATCCGACGCAGCCGATTTAAACCATCTGATCAACGTGTTAGGCCCCGTCATGTCCCGTAGCTGGGGCAACGCAGGGGGCTGATTCAGCGTTATTGGAAAGACTCTAGGAATAAAACTAACTGTCGCCAACCTGCCGATTTTGTCGATGGTTGGATGGCTAAGTTTTTCTGAATAGATTTGGAGAAATACATGAACCCGCTGATGTGGAATCCATGGCTAGTGCTTCTGCTTGCTGGACTTTTCGAAATAGGTTGGCCACTCGGCCTCAAGCTGGGTGCAATCAATGTGGCGATGCGCTACGTGGGGCCGGCCATTGCGGTTGCCTGTATGGCAGCCAGTGGATTTTTCCTATGGCTATCACTCAAGCATATTCCCATGGGAACAGCCTATGCGGTCTGGACCGGCATCGGTTCACTAGGTGCATTTCTTGTGGGTGTGTATGTGTTCGGTGACACGGCTTCCTTGATACGTTGGGCCGGCATTGCGCTTGTTGTCTCCGGAATTGTCTGTTTGAAAATGGGATAAGCGAAACTTTCTATGAATACCTCTATTTCACCGGCCCGGCTCCTTCTGGTGCTAAGCCTTGCTGCGACCTTGTCTGGCTGTGCATCAAACGGAATGACGAGATCTGCGTTTCTTGGTAATTACGATGCATTGGAAAAAACGAAGTACGAGAACGTTTTACTCTTTAAAGCGCCTGGCTTTGAGCCCCGTCATTACCGGGAAATAGTAGTCGAGGGTGCTCAGATAGTGACGGGAACTGGACGCATTGATGGTCTTGACTCGGAGCAAGTGCGTGAGCTTCTCGATCATGTCAACAGTGAACTGCGACACCTCCAAACCAAGTCCGAAGCTCCCTCCTCGTCAGGCCGCATACGTGTGCGTGTGGCAATTACGACCATTGAGACACCTAATCGAGCAGTCAATACCCTAACGACGTTGCTTGTTGGGCCAGTGACAACCGGCGGAGCCAGTTTGGAGTTCGAGGCAGTAGATGAACAAACAGGTCGTCGAGTTGCTGCTGCTAGCTGCTTCGGGCACGGCAACGCTCTCGCTGATTTCAAAGGGTCCTATACACTGCTCGGACATGCAAAGTCTGCAATCTCCACCTGCCTTGAACAGATCAATAGCGCTTGGAGAAGTGCTGACTCGTGAATAGCATTTATTCCATACCTGCGCGCGCCACAAGCAAAGTGCGAGAAACCCCATTAAGAGGGTTGGTGGGGTGCCTTTCTTGGATCGCCAGCATCATTCTGAATTCGCTCGGTTCCACCGCAAAATTGCCGTGGCCTTTCGTTCTTTTCTATTCGAGAGGTTGCGCGATGCTATTTGCGGGGGTAAAGCGACTGGAGGCGTGTAGATCCACGCGGTTGGGTTTGGCCTGCGCGATGGCGATGGTAGTTCTGACAGGGTGCTCCACCTACCGTCCTTGGATCAACCCACCACTTTCCGAGGCCACCTTAGTGGCTTCCGCCGAGGGCGACCAACGCATCCGGCCGCCAGAGGTCAACCAACCGGTCGTTGTCGCGGTAACACTGTCAGGTGGAGGCGCGCGGGCGGCGGCCTTTGGCCTGGGCGTGCTGCGCGAACTCAAGGCCACACGCTTCGCTCTAGAGGGCCAGGAGACAACTCTGCTGGACCAGGTGTCTTTGGTCAGCGGCGTGTCGGGGGGCAGCATCCTTGCCGCGCATTTCGCGGCATTCGGCGATGCCACGCTGACTCGTTTCGAACCGGATTTTCTGCTTGTACCCTTTGAGGCGCGACTCGTACGTGAAGCTCTCTGGCCTGCGCGTCTCTATCGACTAACTTCACCTTGGTTTGGGCGCAGCCAGATCTTGGCTCAACGCCTGGACGAACTTTTCGAAGGTCGCACCTTTGGTGACGTGCGTCGACGACCGGGCGCGCCCGATCTGATGATCACGGCAACCGACCTCACTACCGGTGCCCCTTTCGATTTCACTACCGAGCAGTTCCGGCTAATCTGTTCCGACCTCGATGCCACGCCGCTGTCTTTCGCGGTGGCGGCCTCGTCGGCAGTGCCGCTGCTGCTGTCGCCCGTAACGGTACGAAACAACGCGAATACTTGTCCGCCGCCTCTTCGATCTTTGCCTATCCGTGGGCAAGATTTCAGATCACGCATCCTGCAAAGCAGCATAGACAGCTACCGCAATGCGCAGGATCGGCCCTTTATCCACCTCGTAGACGGTGGTGTCTCCGACAACCTCGGCGTACGTCTGATGCTAGACCGGCTAGTAGCCTCGGGCTCAATGAGCGCCAACTTCTCGGACGTCAAGCCCGGAAGCCTGCGCCGACTCGTGTTGGTGACTGTGAACTCCGAACGCGGCCTGAGCGAGCGCGTGGACAGTAGCGACCGAGTCCCCAGTACGACGCAAGTACTTGAGTCGCTGATCTTCGGTGCAGACGCTCGCGAGACCCAGGTGACGCTGGCCATGCTTAACGACGACCTGCAGCACTGGCGTTCCGAGATTGCTCGCACCCGTGGCCAAGCGGACAGCCCCTTTGCAGCTGACGCAGAAATCCATGTAGTAAGCGTAAGTCTGAACGACGTGCCGGACGACAAGATCCGGCACTCGCTGCTACGCGTGCCCACAGCCTTCACAATCGAGGCCAAGGATGTCTTGGACCTGCAAACTGCGGGAAGCGAAGCACTGAGGCAATCCGAGGAGTTTCTGGCGCTGATTGAATCTTTAAAAAGAATCTCGACGGGCAAGCAGACAGTGCCTAGGACTCAGCTCCCCTTGATATTTAAGTGATACCGATACCGGGCTTTCGTCCGAGTTCCCAAGAGGCACTTCCGCCGATAACCTTGGCGGCAAGCTGTTGCCCCAGCCGCGGCTCAATCACCGGCCGCCACGGCACTAGGCTGAACCCCATGCCGTCATCGAGCATCGCGTAGCGCCCGCTGGAGAGCATGACGGAGCGCCGGTAAATGCCGGCGACGCGCTGGCCGTCTGTGACAGAGCGATGTTCCAGGCCGGTTTCCGCCGCAATGTCCTTGGCGGCTTGTGCCAGTTCCCGACTGCGCAGCGTGCCCAGCAGATTCCGGGCAAGGATCACGCGCTGCCCGCGCCGCTCGGCTAGCCCTTGTTCGGCCAGGAAGTTGGCGCGCTGCTGCATAGCCTGCTTGGCGTCGCCGCCAAAGCCCAGTTCGCCCAGCCCACGACCGCCGCCGATCAATTGTTGGTCGAGCCAAGTCGCGCCGATCACGCGCACCTGCCGCTCGATGGGCAGATGCGTTTTCAGCTCCACGGACACACCGCCCAGCCGTTGCGCGTCGTACTGACGGCCACGCTCGGCCATGTCGTCCGGCACCTTCCATAGCCCTTCGGCCACGCGCTCCACGACGCCGGCCCGGCGCAGGGCTTCCAGCCGCCGGACGTGGGCGGCGACAACTTCCTGCGGGTCGCGTCCGGGTACTGCCCGGCCTTGCTCGATCGCCAGGTGATGATCGGCGCGGTACAGGCCATCGCTCGCCAGCGCGGCGATGTTCTTGTCGGCGGCGCGCACGTCGGCCGAACCCTTCACTTCCACCACCGCGCCCGTGGGGTAGTTCGCCAGCTCGTCGCGGGCGTTCAGCGTGACGTAGTGGGCCTTGCCATCCGTGCCGTCGATGACCAGATAGCCCCGGTCGTGCAGCTCGTCGGCCAAGCCCTTGGCGGCCACGCGGCCGAGGATGGTTCGGCCGTCGTCGCCTGGCTCGAACACCGCCAGCTCGCGCGGCTCGCCGCGCATGGCGCGCTGCATGGTGCGGATGATGTCGCCGCGCTCGCCCAGTGCACGCAACGTCTTCTCCGCGTCTGTATGGACGGCCCAGGTGCCGGGCTGCACCTCGTCGGCCAGGCCCAGGCGCTGCAAGCGTTGCAGCCGGCCGATCAGCAGCAGGCGCTGGCGTTGTAAGTCCGGCTCATTGAAGCGTTCGATTCGCACCCTGCTATCCTCGCCGGCCTCGCGTTGCAGCGTGCGATCGAGGCTCGTCCATCGCTCCTGTTCGACCTCGCGCCCCAAGGTCTGCTGAATCTCCAGTTCGGTGCGCGGCCCCAGCCATTCGGTCGCCAGTTCGGCGGCCCGATGGCGAAAGCCGTGTGCGATGTAGTCGCCCGCGATGATGAGGTCTTTGCCGGTGTCGTCGCGCCCGCGCACGATCAAGTGGGTATGCGGGTTGTCGGTGTTCCAGTGATCGACCGCGACCCAATCCAGCCGTGTGCCCAGGTCGGCTTCCATGCGGTTCACCAGATGGCGGGTGTAGGTGCGCAGGTCGTCCAGCTCCACGCCGTCTTCGGGGGACACGATGAAGCGGAAATGGTGGCGGTCATCGGCGCAGCGTTCCTTGAAGGCGTCCAGGTCGGCTTCGTCGGACTGCGGTCCGTAGGCCTGGCCAGGTTCGCCATCGCGGCCCGCGCCGTCGCGCTCGACGTACCGCAGGTGTTTGGCGAGCGACTGCGGGCTGGCCCGCTGGTGATTGACCAGCAAGGTCTTGATGGTCACGCGCCGCGACATGGGCGTTAGCTTCGCCCCGGCGAAGCGCGCTGCCGTGTGGCCGCGCCCGAGCCGAGAGCCGGGGCGCTGGCCGGTGCCTGCGGCCCCAGGACGGCGCACCGCCGACTTGCCGCTGCTGGCTTTGCCAGCCTGCTTGAGCACCTTGGAAACGAAGCTCTGCCCCTGGCCCTTGCCCCGGTTCTTCGGGGCGCTGGGGCGCACCCGGAAATCGTCGTCGCGGCGGTCGGTCATCGCCATTCTCCCGGCAAGCTCAGGCGTGTCCTGTCGTGCGAAGCACGCGGGCATGCCTGCATTGGCGCGACCCTCGCGCCGAACGCGGCACGGCGGCAAAGCCGCTCCGTGCTGTGTTCCCCCCATGTGCAGACAGGCTTTCGACGCGGCCCAGTGCCGCGTCCTTTTGTCTTGCCTTCCGCCTTTGCCCTTCGCTGTCGCTCCAGGCACCGGCGGCCCGGCGGCGCTGCTGCGTGAGCAGCCAGCGCGCCGGCGAACGCGCCAATGGCCGCAGGCCGGGCGCGTTCGAGGCAAGACGCCTGCACGTTGGACGGCTGCGCCGGATGCTGCGCGACGTGCGGTGCGAATGCACCAGCACGGCAACCGCGACGACACGGCAGCAGCAGCGAGAACGACATGCCCGATGGCACGCCGGAGCGTAGCGAATCGGCGGCCATCATGGGCGTATCTCCAGCCACACCGGATGCGCAATGCCGATCACGGCGGATGCGCTGACCGGGCCGAAGTAACGGCTGTCGAACGATGCTGGATTGGTCACGCTCAACAGGAACAGCTCGCCCGGTTCGAGGCGGCGGCAAAGTTGCAGGGACGGCAGCGCCCGGCCCAGCCGGTCGGCAGGCAGCACGGCGGCGGAAGGCACGCCGTCGATGCGTACCTGACCGGCGACGATGCAGACGTGTTGCGGCGCGACCGCGCCCACACGTTTGAGCAGCGGAACGCGCGTCGGCAGATAGCCGCGCTGCGCAGCGAGCGCGGCGGCCGTGGCCGAAAGCGGCACCAGCACGATGTTGTCCACGGACAACGGGCGTGGCAATGAGGCGGTGCGCGGGTCGAACGGGTCAATGCGATACCAACCGACCGCCACGCTGTCGGACGGGTTGTAGGTCAGACGCGGCAGCGGCGACACGAAAGCCGCCCAGGTCAGCGCAGCGAAGCCGATGGCGGCCAGTGTCGCCAGCACGATGCGAGCGCGCAGGCGTGAGCGAGGACGCGGTGGTACGGCGGGCGCGTTGGCCGTGGTGGTCGGGGCCGTCATGGCAGCACCTTCCCGGCCAGCCAGGCGGTATGCCGCTCGGCGTTGTATTCGGGCAGCGCAAGGCGAGCCGCAAGACGGTTGCCCAGCGTGCACCAGTACGCGGGCGACACGTCGATGGCGGCGATGCCCAGCGCCTCGATGCCGTCGATACGTTCCAGCACGGCGCGCACGTTGGCATCGCCTTCGGCGTGCAGCAGCAAGCGTGCACCCGGCTGCACGCCGGGGATGCGCTGCGCCGCGTCCAGCGGTGTGCAAGCCTGCATCACCATGAGTTGCCAGCGGATCGTGCCGTAGTCGTTGGCCTGCCAGCGGATGCGGCAGAACATCGCGCTCGGCAGGAACACCGCGCAGCGCCGCCAGTCGTCCAGGCGCAGCGTGCGTGCGGGTTCGCCGAAGCGCAGGTAGAGCTTGAAGCGGTGTTCGAGATAGGCCAACGAAACGCGCGTCAGCGGCACGTTGCCGGCCTGTCCGGCGAGTGCTACGGGATGCAGCGGCAGCGCAGCCGGTGCCGCGTTCGCGGCAGGCAAAGCGGATGCGGTCATGGTGTGTTCTCCGGTGGAAACTCCCGCTCCAGCAGACCGCGCAGCAGGTCGGCCACGGTCACGCCTCGCGTGAAGGCCAACACCTTGATGCGCGCCCGCATGGCGGGCGTGATGTCGAGGGTCAGGCGCGCGGTGTAGAGGTCGCCTTTGCCCAGCGCGTCGGCATCGCCCTGACGAATCCACGCCTCGGCGTGCGGATTCGCGGGCGGACGCGCGCCGATGCCGACGCGCTTGCCCGTGCGTTTGCTGTTGGGTGGCTGCTGCGCTGTCATGTCGGCCACCGCAGCAGTTCGTCCACCAGGGCGGTGATCTCGCGGGCGGCGGCACTGTCGGGCGCTGTCTCGCGTGCGAGCCGGCCAGCGGCCACGCTGTCGGCGAAGACGATGCGCTGATGCACCTCCGAGCGCAGCGCGGGCAGCGGCTGTTCGGCGAGCGATTGCCGCGCCTCGCGCCCGATGATGGTGGTGCTGACGCGCCGGTTGATGACGAAGGCCGCGCGGAGCAGCGGCCGGAACACCTGCGCCTCGCGGATCAGCGAAACCATTTCCGAGCTGGCCCAGAGGTCGTAGGGGCTGGGCTGCACCGGGATCAGCACGCGCTCGGCCGCCAGCAGCGCGGAGCGCGCCAAGGCGGCGATGCGCGGCGGCCCGTCGATGATGACGTGATCGGCCCGCCTGGCGAGTTCTGGCGCTTCCTGATGCAGCGTTTCGCGTGCGAGGCCCACGGCGCTGAACAGCCGTGGCAAGCCTTGCTGGCTTCTGCGCTGCGTCCAGTCCAGGGATGAACCCTGCGGGTCGGCATCGAGCAGGACGACATGCTGGCCGCGCATCGCCAGTTCGCCCGCGATGTGCGTGGCGAGCGTGGTCTTGCCGACACCGCCTTTCTGGTTGAGCAGAGCGAGGATCATGGCGCGGCCCTCCCTGCTGGAAAGCCGGGCTTTACCTGCCGTGCAAAACGCTGTTCGCCGTGCCGTTTCTCGGTTGTCCACCGAAACGGCGCGCTTCTACTAAAAGTTATGTATTTCTTGTTAGGGAAGTTAGAGGGGCCGCAAACCCGCGCCGTTATTGGCTTTCCGGCGTTTTCGTACTCCTGATAGCACGATAGGCGTACTCCCGATAGCACGATACCCGGTACTCCTGATAGCACGAGGCCGTCCACACCTTTTCCACGAGTTATCCCCGTGCCGTGTGCAGCACGGGCCGGAAGGTCAGCAGTTCTTGTCCGTCGTCCGGCATTCGCTCGATGCCCAGGACGTAGCCGGGCAGCGACTGCCGCGCCACCAGGACGCGCAGGTCGTAAGCGAAGTCGGAGAAGCGCGCAGCGCTGCCCGACTTGCGGTGCAGGTGCCGGAAGTCGAATTGCCAGCCGCCCGGCTGCTTGCCGCCGTGCTTGCGCACCAGGCGGTACAGCCAGCGCTCGATCCCGCCCTTCAAGCGGAAATAGGCTGGGTCGATGGTCAGCACCAAGGCGGCATCGAGCACGCCCGCATAGAACCAGTCCGGCAGGATCAGTTCGATGCCCAGCGGCACGCCGCTGGCATCGGCCAGTTCCTTCCACTCGTTGATCCACGAGAAGCGATGCAATCGCCTTCCCGTGGTTTCGCGGATGGACGTGGCCACCGTGGTCGATTGCAGCCGGTCGAGCGCGGCTTTCAGGCGCAGGTAGTCGTTGAGAGACGTGCCGCGCCCGATGAAGCGCAGGATCTCGTAGGGAGTGGCGCGTATCCAGCGCGACGGGCGCAAGCCCGCGTCGCGCGCCTCCACGATCTGCGAGGCGGCCCAAATCAGCAGGTCGGCATCCCATATCGTTGCGATGCCGTGCTCCTGCGTACCCTCCACGCGGATGGTGATGCCGCCGGCGCGGAAGTCGATCGGCGCGGTACGCCGCGACTTCGCCAGCGAGAAGAACGGAAAGGCCATCAAGTCCTGGCTGTCGCGGGGTGCCATGTCGCCCGGCAGCGCGCGGAACAGGTCGAGCTGTTCGCGCTGCAAGGCTTGCCCTGGCGGGCTGGACATGGCGACGGCCACCCACGCGCCAGCGATCAGCGGCCATCACGGTAATCGCCCGCGTGGCGTTCGGCATATTCCGGGTCGGAAGTCGCCTCGTAGCTGCGCTGGTCGGCCCAGGCATCGAGGTCGGACACCGCGTACATGACGCGGCGGCCGAACTTGCGGAACTTCGGGCCGCCGCCGATCACGCGCTGTTTCTCCAGCGTGCGTGGCGACAGGCGCAGGTACTCGGCGGCTTCGTCGTTGGTCAGGTAGCGTTGGGGCTGCGCAGGCGCAGCGACAGCAGCGGCGGCAGGCCGCAAGGGAGCGGGTCGCATGGGATGTACCTCCATCAAGCCCGGCCACACCACGCGGCCGGTTAGAGGCACTTTCAAGAAAGCGAGGCTGCTTGCTAAGGGACGATCTACGGGGGACGCGAAACGTCCCCCCCTACTGCAACGGCGGCGGAAGCTGTGCCAGGCGGCGATAGCCGCCACGCATCAGCGCATCGCCACGACGTACCAGCCGCCGCACGCGGGCACGTAAGGCGCTGTCCTTGTGCCAGTCGGCGGCGACGGCATCGGCGCCGAACAGCCCTTCGGCCACTTCGCGCAATGACGCGCCCGCCAGGGTCGCGTCGAGCGTCTGCAAGGTGTGCAGTTCCAGCACCGCGGCCGTCGTGGGCCTGGAACGGGCCGCCGCCGCAGGCGTGGCAACCGTGGCCACGGCCAATGCGTCCAGCTCGGACGCGAGCGTGCGATAGCGCGCGCAGGGCGTGGCGCAGGCGCGGGTGGCGTAGAGGTAGGCCATGCCGTCTTCCAGGCCCGGCGCGAGCGCGAGCCGCAGGCAGCAGCCGGGCCAATGCGACACCAGCACCAGGCGCTTGCCGTCGTGGATCAGTTGCTTGCGGCCAGGGACGCGCCAGAACTCGAAGGCATGGGCTTCGGGTGGCGGGTCATCGTCCGGGTAAACCTGCACGACGGCATCGTGATCGGGAAACCAGGCCGGATGCGCGTCGCGCGCATCCAGGGCTGGGTCTTCCAGCAGGCGCAGGCCCCACGCCTGCGCCGTGTCCGGCCGGCGGCGGCGGCGCAGCCAGTCGCGGCGGTAGTCGGGATTTCGGCGCAGGTATTCCCACGCCAGCGCAGGGCCGTCAAGGTGCAGAACGTAGAGATAGGCCGCTGTCGGATACCAGTGTTCGGCGCTGCGATCAGTCATGGCGAAACCTCCCTCTGTTTGGGATGCGTCGCCACGATTTCCGCGATGCGGGAACTATCGAAATGCCATCAGGTCGTCATCAAAATTGGTTAGGCTGTAACTGTCGGTGTCAAGACCATTTGGCTCTGCGTGTTGCGGAAATCGTCTGAATGCGACGGCTACGCCTTCAGGAAAATGACGCGCAGCACCGAACACCGTGCCGCAGCCCGCGCCCAAGATCAGGACTGTTTTCAACAGGATCGCACCACTTCGGTGCAAGAATGCGGATTCAGACCTGCACGGTCTTGATCAAGATTGAAATAGTCACGATGCGCCCCGGCTGGCTAGGCCGCGCTGGTTTTCATCAGTCCGTGATCGCGCCGTTCTCCTGCGCCAGCCGGACGTACTCCGATAACGGGCGCACCGCCTGGAAATACCGATCCCGCCGCACCGGCAGCTTGCGCGGCCCGACGATGCCCGCCAGGTCGGACAGCTTGACCATCCCGAGCTCAGGCATACCGATACCGAGGTCGATCAGGCCGTAGGCCGTGTCGCCATCCGCCGGGTCGAGCGACACCAGCAGCCAGGTCACATGCGCGTCCGGGGTGAACAAGCGCACCACGGGCAGCGGGTCGAGCCGCTGACCAGCGGCGAGCGCCGCGCCGTGGGCCAGCAGCCGGGCGCGTTCATCAGCGGTGACAAGCGGCAGGGTCATGGGCAGCTTCTCCACGAAACCGACGATGCGCGAATGCGCTTTGGTGCCGAAGCGCAGAACTGCCGAAACGCATCCGTGCATTCGTGTGGAAGCACCGATGTGCAAGCCATCGCATCCGTAGAAGAACAGAAGCGCCGAAGCGGAATTGTCGGAAGCCGGAAAGACACGGATGCGATTCCCCGGTTCTGTCGGAATCCGCATCTGCGGATTTCCGTAAAAGCACGAAAGCGGGCCTTTCAGCCATGAATGAACACTATAGATTGTAGCCCTATAGGGCGCAATGGGCTGTCATCTTGGTTTTTATGGGGAAACCAAGTTAGTGACAGCGAAACACTCATTGGCAACGGCAATACGGACAGTCAGGAAGGCGCGAGGCTTGAGCCAGGAAGCGTTCTCCGACGTGTCCAGCCGCACCTATATGAGTACGCTGGAGCGCGACTTGAAAAGTCCGACCCTGCACAAGCTGACCGAGCTGTGCGAGGTCATGGAAGTGCATCCGCTGACGCTGTTGACGCTGGCCTACGCCGGCGACGACACGCACAAGGCCGACGAACTGCTGGCGCGGGTGCGCCAGGAGTTCGAGGCCGTGCTGAAAGAGCGCGACGCGCCCTAGCGCGTCTGAATGCCCGCAAGCGGAGCGCGCAGCGCCGCCAGGCGCGAAGGCGTGAGGGATTGAAGCCGAATGGACATGACGCCATTGGCGGCATGGGGCGCAGCCCGAAAGCCCGGCGGCGCAATGCGCCGACACGCCATGCTGTTCCTACTGCCACGGGCTTCGAGCCATTCGACCATCACCAATGCAATGCTGGCCTTGGACATGCGGGACATGGGGCAACTGCCGAAACCCTGTGCGTGCGATGCTGCGATCAGCAGCACCG